>NZ_DASVWK010000411.1:0-14127 GCF_036389735.1 Archangium sp.
AGATCATCCCCGCCTGTCCGTGCCCCAGCCCGTGCTCCTCCTTGAGCCAGACGCGGGCCTCCTTCGGATCCTTCGGGCCCTGCTTCTTCAGCAGAGAGACCCACTCCTCGAAGGTCTTGCCCGTGTTCTTGGGCAGGTTGCGGATGATGGCCTCGCGCATCTCGCGGGGAGTCTTCGGCATGGGTCTCCTCGAATGGGGAGCCCCCAGCCTGTCCCACGCGTGGGCCGTGCGTCCAGCGTCAGGACTCGGCGCTGACGGAGCGGGTCTCGGCGAGCGCCGGGGCCGGGGAGGGCACCCGCACCGCGCGGGCCCGTTGGCTCACCAGCGTCACCAGCGCCCCCAGCGAGCACACGGAGCGGACCCCCGGCTCGAGGATGCGCATGGCCAGGAAGGCCGCGGCCAGCCGCGCCACGGCGGACAGTACGAAGAGCACGTGCAGGTTCACCCACAGGTGGCTCCCGACGGTGAACTCCGCGGGCAGCAGGCTCGCCACGCCCCCGCCCAGCGCCGAGGCCGCCGCGTAGGCGAGCCCTCCCGCCGTGGAGAACGCCGCGAGGTAGAAGGGTCGGCCCTTGCGCGGCGCCACCGACAGCGGCAGCGCGAAGCTGGCCAGGCCGTGGCCACTCCAGAGCACTCCGGCCAGCACCACGTCCAGCAGCAGCGGCCAGAGGAACGTGGCCGTCGGGAACAGCCAGATGACGGGGACGAAGGCGATGCCCAGCGAGCACGCCAGCAGCACCGGCTGCGCGCCCAGGCGATCGATGAGCCTTCCCCAGAAGGGCGCCGTGAGCATGCGCATCCCGGCCACCGCCGCCAGGTACAGCGCCATGGTGACGAAGCCCATCTTCAGGTTCTTCAGCATGTGCAGCGTGTAGAAGGGCGCGCAGAGGCCCACCGCCGCGTTCCACGCCACCTGGTACACCAGCACCCGGCGCGCCCGCTCGTCGCGCAGCGGCAGCAGCGCCACGTGGAAGTCCAGCTTCGCCTTCTCCCTGTGCGGCGCCGGGTCATGCTGGCGAGCCATCAGCAGCGTGGTCACCACGCCCACCCCGCAGGCGGCCGCGGCCAGCAGCGGCAGGCCCAGGCCCACGCCCTCGGGAGGACGCAGCTTGTCCATCAGCACGCCCGCCACCAGCGAGGCCACCGTGCCCCCCAGCGTGCACAGCGCGGTGCGCCGGCCGAAGAAGCGCCCCCGCAGGGACTCGGGGACGAGCTCGCCCATCCACGCCACCCAGGCGTTGTTGCCGATGACGCCCAGCACCGCCGAGACCGCCGCCACCGTCACCAGCAGCCGCTGCTGTCCCTCCAACGTCAGCGGCAGCCAGGGCAGCACGCACAGCGGCAGCATCACCTGCCGCGACAGGCACACCGCCACCAGCGCCACCCGCCGGTACCCGAAGGTGGACGTCAGCCACGCCGCCGGGAACTGGATGAACTGGGCGAAGAAGGGCAGCGCCGTCATCACCCCCACCAGGAAGGGCCCCAGCTTGAGCGCCAGTGCCCAGCCGGTGAGCACCGTGGCCCCCGCACACGCGGTGAACACCTCCGCCACCATGCCTTCGGCCACCGAGGCCCGCAGGGAGTCGCGCAGGACTTGACGCGCCGCGCCATGCTTCGGGCTGCCCACGGGGCGGGTACCCCCGGCCGGGGCTCCCTGGAGGGGCGCGGACGCGCCCGGCAGCGCGCTTCCCGGGCGGAAGAGGGGGACGGCGGAAGCGAGGGCGGCGAAGCTGCGGAGGAGATTGCGGCGCACGGCGGCCGTGTCTGTCTCACGACGCACCGCGTTCCTTCAAACCGAGCGCTGGTGCCTGCCTGTCCTCCTTCCAACCCCCCCCCGGCTGCCCGCCCATGCAGGAAGCAGGTGCAGTTCACGCGGTCTTGAACTATATGAACGGGCGCAGAGGAGAAGAGGGGTACATGGAACTCGCGCGTGAACTGGCGGATTTTCTGGGGAGCGTGGAGCAGCGGCTGGGCTCGATGCTGGCGGACGGGGATGCGGGCCCGGGCGTGAAGGGCGACACGCTGATGGAGGCCGCGCGCCACCTGTGCATTGGCACCGGCGGCAAGCGCGCCCGGCCCATGCTGGTGCGCCTGTTCGGCGGCGCGGTGGGCGTGGCCCCCGAGACGCTGGTGGACGTGGCGGTGGCCGCGGAGATGATCCACTCCTCCAGCCTCCTGCATGACGACGTGGTGGACGCCGGCATGTACCGCCGCGCCCGGCCCACGGTGAACGCCCGCTGGGGCAACATCGTCGCGGTGATGAGTGGGGATCTCATCCTCTCCACCGCGCTGCACCGGCTGGCCCACCTGGACCCGCGCCTCACCCAGAGCGCACTGGCGGTGGTGGTGGAGATGTCCCGCGCGGCCATCACCGAGGTGGAGGCCCGCGGCAACCTGGACCTGCCCCTGGAGCGTCTGCGCTTCGTCGCCGAGGGCAAGACGGGCTCGCTCTTCGGCTGGTGCGGCAGCGCCGCCGCCACGCTCGCCGGCCAGCCCGAGGCCGCCCAGCGCTTCGATCTGTTCGGCCGCCGGTTCGGCGTGGCCTTCCAGATCGCCGATGACATCCGGGACGTGCTCGGCACGGATCCGGGCAAGCCGCGCTACGCGGACGTGCTGTCGGGGACGCCCTCGCTGCCCATCCTCCTGGCGGTGGCGCGCGACAGCAGCCTGAAGGGCAAGCTGAAGGACGCGTGGGCCTTCACCACGGTGAATCCCGAGCGCACCCGCGCCATCGGCGACGCCATCGAGTCCACGGGCGCCGTCGACCTGGCCCTGGAGCGGATGAACAAGGAGCTGGAGGCGGCGGTGGACGCGCTGGGGCCCTACGGGCAGCAGGGGACGGGGATGGAGCTGGTGGACTGGGCGCGCAAGCTGTCGGTGGGCATGTCCACGCAGGCGCAGGAGCGGAGCCGCGCTGCATGAAGGGCTACCTGTGGACGGGCGGTCTCGAAGCGGGCAGGGGGGAGTCCAGCAACGGTCGTCTCGCTCCCTGGGAAGCCATCGCCACGGATGCGGTGGGCAATGTGATTGAGTTCTGGGGCTTCAAGCGCAACCAGGGCCGGGTGTGGGCCCTGCTGTACCTGCGCGGCGAGCCCCTCACCGCCGGGGAGATCGAGCGCGAGCTCGACCTGTCCAAGGGCGGGGTGTCCATGTTGTTGAGGGACCTGGAGCGCTGGGGCGTGGTGCGGCGCGTGCGCCTGCCGCAGGACAGCGCGTGGCGCTACGGCGCCGAGACGGACCTCATCCGCATGGTGTCGCACGTGATCGAGGAGCGGGAGGCGGGCTTCATCGAGCGCATCCGCGCGGACCTGGGCGAGGCACGGCGCATGGCCGAGGCGTCCGGAAACGTCCCCGCGGAGTATCTGGCCCGGCTGGAGAAGATGGCCACGCTCGCGGAGCACGTGGAGCGGGCGCTCCGGCTGTTCGTGAAGACGGCGCGCCTGGACGTGGGCGGCATCCTCGGTGCGCTGCGCGAGGAGTCGACGCGGTAGGGTGTGGCCCGACGGCCGACGGAGGCACGCATGGACTCGCATTACGATCAGGTGATGAAGGCGCGGCAGCAGGCGGACACCGGGGCCTCGAAGCTGTACTTCGCGTACTCGACGATCCTGGACCGGGCGGCGTTCGAGGAGTGGCGCTCGCAGCACAGCTACGACTTCTTCGATCTGCCCGAGGGCAAACTGGCCGAGGCGCTGGACGTGGACCTGGTCTACGACTTCCCCTCGAGGTGGTGGGGAGGGCGGGTGGCGGGGCTGACGGACGCGCCGGGCAAGAGCGTGTACGGGCGGCTGTTCGAGATTGGCGGCAAGGACTGGCCGATCATCCAGCACAAGGAGGGGGCGGTGACGAGCATGTGCGTGGAGCGCGTCGTCCGGGTGCGGGTGGAGGGGCAGGAGCTCCAGGCCACGGCGTTCGTGACGTCGCCGAGGCGCGCGTCCAATGAGGGCCCCATCAGCCAGCGGTTCATCGAGGCGCTGGTGCGCGGCGCCCAGAGCGCGGGCCTGCCGGCGGAGTACCTCGAGCGGCTGCGCCGGGGCGAGTAGGGCAGGGCGTTTTGTTTTTCCCCCGAGCCCTCCAGCAGCAAACCCCTGTAAGTGCGCGCCATTGGCGGAGCCGCGGACACGTCAATGACGTGTCCGTTGACACGTCAGAGCGCGCGGAGGCGCCCCCAGGGGCGCTCCCTCCCTCCCTCTCAGCGCTGCCTCCTCGACCCCTCGGCACTCCGATGGGACGCGGTACGCCTGTTGCACACCGGCCCGGTGACGACAATCTGCAACGAAATTCAAAAATGTCGATCCCGCGAGGGATCCCGCGGAGGAATGAGTGAAGCTCTCTGGCCAGAAGGTCAATCACATCAATGCCATCACCCATGATGGCAAGGTCGTGTGCTTCGGCACCGACGTCGACGGCGTCCTCTGGTACACCGTCAAGCGCAGCGGCTTCGAGGACACCGCCATCCAGGAGGGCGCGGATCCGTTCGGCTTCGAAGCGTGGAAGAAGGTCCGGTTGGGCGAGTCGGTCGCCGACCTGTCGGTCATCGCCGCGGAGCAAGGCACGCTCGCCGACGCCAGCGGCAAGGTGTTGGTGAAGACCGTCTACGGCGACTCGGCGGAGGCCACGAAGAGCGCCAACGCGCCGGCGCAGATCGTCTCGGCCATGGATCTCCTGTACCTGTTCCGGCAATCGCCGAGCGGCAAGCTCCTCGTGAATCGCTTCGTGCTCGACGGGATGACCAATGAGCTCGTGCCCAAGCTCGAGGTGCGGTTCCGGCGTAGCAGGCAGCGGCTCGAACCGCAGGAGTCCACCACGTCGAAAAACGGCCTCAGCGCGGATAACCTCGACTACCGCGACATCGACGGCAAGAGCTTCTATGAGGGGGCCATCGAGCTCGGCTTCGCGGGCGCCGTGGCGAATGGGTGGTTCTCCCCCATCTTCGTGCCGACGGCCCAAAACGATCGCAACAGGTGGCACCTCTTCGTGGTCGACGCCGCGACGGCCAGGCTGGTGCTCTACACCGTCGGCTCCGGCGCGGACGGGCTGTTCGACGTCAAGGATTACCTCTATGGCCAGAGCGATCCGGAGGACCCGGAGCGCACCCTCTACCGCGCGATCCCGGGCATCATCCGCCGCACGCTCGACCTCACGGGGCTGACCATCGCGGGCGGCCCGGCGGCGACCACGTACGATCTCCAGAAGGAGCAGATGACCGACGCGGGGCCGCAGCTCATCCGCGACGCCATGCGGGTGATGCTCGCCGTCCCGGTCAAGGCGATCGGCAGCGAGGTCGTGAGGACGGCGGCGCTCTCCTTCGCGATCGCCGCCGACGGCACGCTCTCCCAGATCGATCCCACGCCGGACCAGAGCACGGTGCTGCGCAGCGACACGCGCGAGGTCGTCACGCCGCTCACGCTGCTCGATGACATCAAGGAGATCGCGAGCGCGTCGCCGCCACCGATGGGGACCGTCGTCGCCACCGAGCAGGGCGAGGATGACCAGCTCCAGCTCCGGTCCAAGGAGGCGCTGCCGGCGACCCTCGAGGCCGGCGCCAGGGTGAGGCTCCGCGGGACGCAGAGCTACGACGGTTATTACAAGGTGAGCAGCGTCGACGGTGCGACCTTCACGGTCGACGCGAGCTTCACGAACAACGAGGCCGGCTTCTGGGAAGTCGTGCCGGAGAAGCAGACCGGGCTCGTGTTCGACAACATGGTCGTGGGCACCGAGAAGACCGCGGACGGCAAGCTCTTGATCCGTTGTCCGGCGCACGATCTGAAGGCCGGCGACGAGGTGCAGATCTCCGGCACCCGTGAGTACGACGGGATCTTCCCCATCGCCTCGCTCGTGCCCGACCAGGACGGCTTCGTGCTCGACGCGCCGTACTTCACGGGCGAGGCGGGGAACCTGGGCAAGGTGGTGCGCAGGGGGCTCCGGATGGACGGCAACGATCGCGTCGAGACGCCGGACCTCGAGCTCGCGCCGCCGAGCCCACAGCGGGAGCTCGGCCGCACGCTCTCGGCCTGGGTGCGGGTGGACGCCGCCGGCAACCTGGAGCAGAGCCTGATCGCGGATAGCGGCGGGCTGATGAAGCTCGGGCTGGGCAGCGACAACAAGGTGAAGCTCGTCGTCCGGATGAGCGACGGCGCGGTGCGGACGGTCACCGCTCCCGACGCGATGGCCGTGAACACGTGGGTGCATTACGCGGGGACGGTCGACTACACCACGGCCAAAGGCGGCGCGACGCGGATCGCGCTCTGCCGCGGCGGCGTCGAGGTCGCGAAGCTCACCGTCGGGCACGCGATGCCCTGCCACCTGGGCGACCAGGTACTCGCGCTCGACGGCGTGGACGATTACGTGGAGGTGCCGGCCTTCGCGAGCCCGACGACGGCCCTCACCGTGTCGACGTGGGCGCGCAGCGAGACCGCCACCTGGAACGCCTCTGGCTGCGTCGTCTGCAAGCGGGACGCCTTCATCCTGCACCCCATCGCGGGGACCAGACAGCTCCAGTTCTACGTGTATCTGGCCGGCGTCGGCTGGAGGGTGATCGACTGCACGCCGGACGATATCCAGTCCTGGCACCAGTACACGGGCACGTTCGACGGTAAGATGCTCCGGCTCTACGTTGACGGGGTCCTGGCCGCGGAGGCTCCGGCCGCCGGCTCAATCCAGGCGGGTTCAGGGGTCCTGTATCTCGGTTACGACAACGGCGCGGCGGGCCGCCTGCTCAAAGGGCAGGTCGCGGCCGTGGAGCTGTGGAGCCGGGCGCGCACGGCCGCCGAGATCGCGGAGGGCGTCTCGAAACGGCTCTCCGGGCGCGAGGCGGGGCTGGTGGGGTACTGGCCGCTCGACAATGGCACGACCCGGGACCTCGCACCGGCGAAGCGGCACGGGACGCTCAAGGGGAACCCCGCCTGGAAGCAGGCGGCCTATCTGCATCCGCAGATCGTCCCCCCGGCATCTCCGGGCGCCAAGCTCGCCCAGGTCATGATGTTCGATGGCGCGGGCGATTACATCGACGTGGCCAGCGCCACGCCGCTCTTCACCGGCAGCTTCACCGTGGCCGGGTGGTTCAGGGTGACCGGCGGCAGCGGCACCGACCGCGTGGCCCTCTCGTGCACCGGCCCCGGCGCTCACGGTATCGGGATCGCCGCCATAGCGGGCAACCAGTGGATGGTCATGGCGGGGCAAGGGAACTCGTTCGCCTCCGTGAACGGGCCGGCCGCGGTGGAAGGGGTCTGGGTGCACATCGCCCTCACGATCGGCGCCGGCGCGCTGAACGTCTATTTCAACGGGGCCCTCCAGGGGACCACCCCGTGCGCGTACCAGCCGCCGAGCTGGTTCATGCGCATCGGCGCGGGCGTGGTCATGGGGAGCTCGAAAAATCACTGGAACGGCTGCATCGCGGACCTGCAGATCTGGAGCCGCGCGCGCACCCAGGCCGAGATCCAGGAGGACATGAAGCGCAGGCTCAGCGGCCGCGAGCCCGGCCTCGTCGGCTACTGGCCGCTCGACGCTGGCGCCGACGATCTCACGCAGGGCAAGCGGCACGGGTCGCTCCATGGCAACCCCGCGCTGGTGAGCGCCGGCTCGGCGTACACCATCGGCCAGGGCTTCTCTGGCGAGATCGCGGACGCGCAGATCTGGGACCTCGCGCGGGCCGCGGCGGACATCCAGGACACGATGCACCTCGTGCTCACGGGCAAGGAGCAAGGGCTCGCGGCCTACTACCGGATGGGCGCGATCGTGTACGAGGAGCGCCCGCCAATCGTGCCGGACTTTTCGCACCACGGCCGCAACGGCGTGGTGATGGGCGACCCCTACGCGGGCGCGCGCCGCCTCACGCGCGCGACCGGGTCGGGCATGAAGGCCGTGAAATACAGCAGCGAACAGCTCGTGGCGGTCAGCCAGCGCGGCATGTACGAGGAGACCTTCGAGTTCCGCGTCACCTCGCCCGACCCCGCATTCAATCCGAGCAACGCGGACGGCACGGGGCTCAAGCTCTTCGCTTTCTCGTACTGGGGTAGGTCGAGCCGCGGCAGCGACGAAGTCATCGCCTTCCCCGCCGGAAGCGCCATGGAGAGCGACTTCCAGAGCCTCGGGGGCGGCTGGTACAAGGCGGCCGCGAGGGTGGTCGTGCCCGACGGCGTGAGCCTCATGCGCGCCTTCGAGATCGCGGACGTGCGCGGCAAGTGGGGCACCGAGGCCTCGGCGCCCGCGGCCGAGTGGACGGCGATCGACATCCGCAAGCACCGCATCCGCCTCATCTCGGACGTCGTGACGTGCGACAGCTACACGGACGTCACGGCGCTCTCGTCGCTCCCCGCGCAGGCGCAGGGGGTGCAGGACAACCTGACACTGTTCCGCAGGGCGGAGTCCAGGCTGTCCCGCGTCGAGCTGCTTATCGCGGACCTCCTGGCGCGGATCGACGTGGCGCAGAACAACCAGCGCTACATCGCCGAGAAGAACGCGCTCACGGCCAGCCTGCCCGGCCTCGTGTCGCAGAAGACCACGGTGCAGAACGAGCGCACCGCGATCCTGAACGACCGCTGGAGCTACTGGCTGAAGCTGCTCGCGAGGCACAGCCGGATGGTTGTCTCCGATAACGGCTGGTGCCTGGCTCAGGCCTCGTGGACGGGGGCCGCGAGCCAGCACTGGCAGTTCGAGCCGCTGGGCGATGGGACCTACCGGGTCCGCAACAAGGCTCGTGCGATGTCGAAGGTCCTGACCGTCTATAACGGCGAGCACATGGATCTCGAAAGTGATGCGTCGGCCAGCATGGCCCATCTGCAGGCGTGGCAGGTCCTGGACGCGGGCAGCGGCTACAACTCGATCCGGGCCGCCTTCAATCACAGGGTTTGGGACGTGACGGGCGGATACACGTCGGCGGACACCCGGGTCGGGCTCTGGGATTCGCTGGGGCTCGATCACCAGCGGTTCCTCATCGAAAAGCTTGGCGAGCTGCACCCTTCAGCGAAGAGCGCCATCGATGCCAAGGACGCGCGGATCGCGTTGCTCAGCGCGCAGATCACGGCGGCCCAGCAGCGCCTGGACTGGCTGAATCAGGTGCTCGCCGCCAACGAGAGCCTCGCCTCGCTCCAGAACCAGCTCACGGCCGCGCAGACGGACCTCGGCAAGGTGCGCTCGGACGTCGCGGCGACGAACACCACCTTCATGAGCCAGCTCACCCAGGCCGGGCCGGCGACCATGCCGCTCGTCGCGACCGACGATCGGGATCTCGAGACGGCCGGAGCCGTGCTCGATTTCGCCCAGCCTGTCGGTGGGGTCCGGCTCTCGGAGAGCTGCGACGGCAACCTGCTGCTCACCTACTTCGACACGCAGGGCCGGATGCGCGCCACCGCCTATGACGCGGCGGCGGACAGCCGCAACGCGGCGTTCGAGCAATGGATCCCCGACGCCGTGCGCGCCACCACCGACCTGCGCGACAGCGGCGACAAGGTGACACTGGCCCAGTCCGTGAGCCTGCCCGTGAGCGGGTGGACGTGCGAGGCCTGGGTGCAGTACCCGCTGGCCACGAAGGCCGATGGGAGGATGTACGGCATGAGCGTGGTCGCCGCGGCAGACGGCAAGCCCGACGCGCCCATGGCGGTGCGAAAGGGGAGCCGGCTCGGTCTCCTCGTCGACGGCTGGTTCTTCGACAGCGGCGCCGACCTCGGGCGAACGCTCGCGGCGGGGTGGCACCACCTCGCGGTGGCGGCGACCCGGAACACGGCCACGTTCTACGCCGACGGCGTGAAGATCGGCAGCCGCAAGACCCAGCAGCCCGCGCTGCGCTTCAATGGCTCGGCCGATCACATCGTGGTGCCGGCGCACGCGAGCCCCACGCCGACCATCACGGTGTCGGTCTGGGCGCGCGCCGCGACCGCGACCTGGAATGCCATGGGCTTCCTGGTGAGCAAGCGGGACGGCTACGTCCTGCACCCCATGACCGGGACCCGGAAGATCGTGTTCAATGTCTGCATCATCCCCGCGGGCTCGACCACCGGTGGGACCTGGCAGCCGGTCGAATACACGCTGGCCGACATCCAGGAATGGCACCTGTACACGGGGACGTACGACGGCAGCTACATCCGCCTCTACATCGACGGGGAGCTCGTCGCCGAGAGAGCGGTCGCGGGGGCCCTGCAGGTCGCGTCGGGCCCGCTGTACATCGCCTACGACAACTACGAAAACGCCTACCTGCACGCCGACATCGCGGAGGTCTCCATCTGGAGCTCGGCGAGACCCCTGGGCGACGTCCGTGACGACCTCTACCGTTCCTTCAAGGGCGACGAGGCGGGCCTCGTCGGGTACTGGCGCATGGAGAAGGTCGACGAGGGCGGGGTGGTCAAGGTCAAGGACCTCACGTCGAACGCGCGCCACGGCGTCGTGAAGGGGGCGCCGGTGGACGCGACCCTCACGAGCATGCGCGAGATGTCCGTCAAGGTCCTGGGCAATCTCTCCGCGGGAGGCAGCCCCATCGGGCGGCTCAGCCAGGTGCGGCTGTGGAACCTGGGCATGACGGAGGCCGAGGTCGCGGTGCATGCCCGCACGTCGAGCTCGGGCAACGAACCGGGCCTCCTCGCCTACTGGCCGCTCGATGAGAGCACCGGTGGGCAGGTCTTCGATCGCTCCGCTGGCGGTCAGGCGCACGGCACGCTGGTTGGGGTGGAGTGGGTGGCCAGTACGGCGAACATCGGCAACCTGGGGGGTCGGGTGCTGGCGCTGCCCGACCGGGGGAATGCTTACGTGCAGTGCCCGCCCATCGCGCTCGCCGGCAAGAGCTTCACCTTCGAATGCTGGGCGCGGCGCAGCGGCGCGGGCATGGGCGCCAGTCACCAGTTCATCGCGGCGATGGGCACCCCCAGTCCGAACGGCGGGCTCCACTTCGGTTACCGGAGCACCAACCAGCTCACGGTGGCGTTCTACGGCCCTGAGGTTTTGGACACGGCGGGGGCGTACACCGATACGGACTGGCACCACCTCGCCTTCACCTACGATCAACCCACGAAGAAGCAGCGGATCTACGTCGACGGGGTATTGACCGCGGAGAGGACGGCGGCGGCCGACTTCGCCGGGGCCGGCAACCTCGAGATTGGCAGGGGCATCGGCGGCGCCTTCTACTTCCCGGGTGAACTCGCCGAAGTCAGGATCTGGGACCGCGCGCGCACGCCGGCCGAGATCGTGGCGAACCTGCGACGCCGCATGACGGGCGCCGAGGCGGGCCTGCTCGCGTGTTATCCGATGGACGAGGTGAACGGGGACAACAAGGTCCGCGACCGGAAGTCGGGCCTGTTCCAGGGGCAGATGAGCGGGAGCGCGACGCTGCTCCTGTCCACCTTGCTCCCCATGGCTGGCGCCGACAGCCTGGTCACCACCGAGTACAGCTCGGTGGAGGTGAGCGGCGAAGGCAAGAAGCAGGCGCTCATGCGGCGGTTCTACGGGCTCGCGGCCGGAAGCAACGTCGAACTCTTGCCCGAGCAGCGGATCGAGGAGCTGGTCTTGCGATGGGTCGGCAACACCCAGATCAACCCGACGCTGCTGGGGTACATCGAGGGCGCGCCGCCGGTCCCGTCTGAGAACCTGACGGGGGCGACCGACGAGTACGAGTACTACGGGGCCACGAGCGTGACGCTCGCGCAGTCGGACGAGACGACCTACGCCTGGCAGCGGAGCGAGACCCAGAGTTCCGCGTTCAGCGTCGAGGGCTTCGTCGGGACGGCGTGGTCCGAGGAGGCGGGCCCGGGCATCGGGTTCATGTCCACGGTCTCGGAGGGCGAGGTGGGCGCGGGCTTCGACTACTCATACGAGAAATCCAGCGGTCAGGACACCTCGGTCAGCGCGACGTCCAGCCTCGCGACGAGCGACAGTCTGGCCCTCACGGGAATGTTCGAGGACACGCCCGCCTCCCCCGTGCTCGGCAAGCGCTGGGTCCCCAAGAACGTCGGGTATGCGCTCGTGATCTCCGGCATGGCCGACGTCTTCGTCACGAAGCTCAAGCGGAGCGGTCGAATGGTGAGCTACGACATCCGGCCGGTCGACGGGGTGCCGCTCGATGTCAATACGATCACCTTCCTGGTGAACCCCGCGTACACGATGAACGGGAGCCTGGACGGCCTGGTCGGCTCGATGCCCGCGGATCCGACGTTCTACCCGCACGTGCCCGAGATGCGGGCGCAGTACGGCTCGCTGTATCCGGCCAGCTACTTCCGGCTCAAGGAGGCGTACGCACTCAAGGACGCCATCGAGCGGGCGGACAAGGAGCGCGAGAGCTTCTTCTACAACTTCGATTCGGATCAGCTCGACGAGCTCGACTCATTCGCCGGGCCAGGCTCCCCGAGCATGTCTACGGGGAGCGCCCCGGCGGGGTCGAGCCAGGCCGAGCTGAGCGATCAGAACGAGCAGAAGAAGAAGGAGGCGCAGGACGAGGCCGCGAAGCGCCAGGCGGAGATCAACGCGAAGCTCAACAGCCTGGAGGGGCGCGTGCGCGCGGGCGCCGCCTTCGCCGACTGGCAGCTCCGCATGGAGAACATCCAGAGGAAGGCGGGCAAGCGCAATATCGTCAATACGTACGTGTGGGACGGAGACGGCGGGATGCGCACGGAGGAGCAGAGCTTCGCCAGCACGATCGAGCACTCGATCAACACGGAGCTGAGTAATAGCGGCGGGGCCGGAGCCTCCGCGGACGTGGCGTTCGCCCGTTTCAAGTTCGCGTTGTCGCTCGTGGGCTCGGGCGGCAAGGTCGAGGGGAGCAGCAAGACGCTGAGCCTCGGCAAGAGCCTCGAGCTCACCGTGGACCTGGGCGGCGTCGACAAGAGGGGCATCACCGATCTGCGCGACGCCCCGCTCTTCCCGGGCGAGAAGGTGGATCGTTATCGATTCATGAGCTTCTACCTCGAGGGGAGCACGGAGCACTTCAAGGACTTCTTCAGCTACGTGGTCGATCCGGAGTGGCTCATGAGCAATGACGAGGAGGCCCGCGCGCTGCGGCAGGCGCGCTCCGCGAAGCCGAACAAGTGCTGGCGGGTGCTGCACCGGGTGACCTATGTGGAGCGGCCGGCGCTGATGGGTCTGCGGAGGAGGTAGATGCGAGCAGGGCGGTCTGGCTGGCCGGCCAGCCAGACCCACTCCGCGAGGCGAGTGCCCAGGCCATGGGCGTCCTTCGTCACTTCATGCACACGAACTCGTCGCCACCGTCATAGTCATCTTTGACCGGCTCGCATCCGGCGTTTGCCCATACGTTGTTCGGCTTCGAAGTGACGGAGACCTGCCGGATGATGGTCGCGGAAGGCCAGAACTTCTGGCAATAGGCAAGGTCGCCGACGTTGCAACCAGACATGCAGTCCTGGTCCCACGTCCAGGTCCCATCCGGCAACGTGTGGCTGTTGACCTTCCCGCAGTAGCGCGCGAAGCGTCCGACCACGGTCGGCATGCCCACGCACTCGAACTCGTCGCCACCATCAAAGTCATCGGTGACCGGAGCGCACCCAGCGTTTGCCCACACGTTGTTCGGCTTCGAGGAGACGGGGACCCTCCGAATGCTTATCGTGGAGGGCCAGAACTTCTGGCAATAGGCAAGGTCGCCGCTGTTGCAACCGGACGTGCAGTCCTGGTCCCAGGTCCAGGTCCCATCCGGCGACGTGTGGCTGTTGACCTTCCCGCAGTAGCGCGCGAAGCGTCCGAGCACGGGGCCGGAAGCATGGCAATCCCGCAGGCAGCTCTCGCCCGTCTCGTCACCGTTGCAGATGTCGTCGCCGCAGTACGGGGAGGGGGGCGGGCAACTCCCACAGTCGGCGGAGCACGACCCGCAGGTTTCGCCGCCCTTGCACAGGCCATCCCCACAGGAGGCGCTACCGCCGCCATCCGGTTCACCCGCGGGCGGCGGTTGCGTCACACCGCAAGCGGCGAGTACTCCGAGGGACAGCCCAGCCAACAAGACAACCAGACGATTCTTCACGCGCAGCTCACTGAGGTAAGGGGACAGACCTTGGATACCACGGGAATCGCGCTCAAGAGCCGCCCGCTCCATGAAGATCGAGAGGGCAATGCGGGCCTCCAGCCGTGAGAGCGGTGCCCCAATACAGACCTGGAGGGCCAGGCTCCACCTGGGAAAAATGCGCGAGAAATAATCGCTG
>NZ_DASVWK010000412.1:0-8030 GCF_036389735.1 Archangium sp.
GACCGGCGCCACAGCCCTCTGCACACCTGCTCGTCGTATCGGCCGTCTCCTTGAGGATGGTCTCCACCTGCGCGGAGGTCAGGTTGGAGTTCACCGCCAACATCAGCGCCACGATACCCGCCACGTGCGGGGCGGCCATGCTCGTGCCGTTGTACCGGTCATAGGCGGGCGCCCTGTTGGCCTTGGGCAGGGTGGACAGCACGCCGTCCGGGAAGTCGTCGCCGTTGAGGTCCTCGCTCACCTGGCCACCCGTGGCCATCACGTCCACGGGGGCGCCGTAATTGGAGAAGCTGCTGCGCTTGCCGTTGAAGCGGACCGAGCCCACGCAGATGACGTTCTGCATGTTGCACGGGAAGGTGTCGGTGGCGTTCGTGTTCTCGTTGCCGGCGGCGATGACGAAGATGGTCCCCTTGCCCACGGCGGCGTTGACGACGTCCTGCAACGACTGGGGCGCGGTGCCGGTTCCCCCGAGGCTCAAGTTGATGACGCGGGCGGGCGTCGTATTGGCGCGCGCACCGGGCACGCTGCCGCCAGCGGCCCAGTTCATGCCCGCGGCGATGTCGGCCAGCGTGCCGCCCTCCTTGCCCAGCACGCGCACGGGAAGGAGCTTGCCCTTCCAGGTGACGCCCGCCACGCCGGTGCCGTTGTTGGACAACGCGCCGATGGTGCCGGCCACGTGCGTGCCGTGGAACGAGGAGCCGCCGGTGGGCGTGTCGCCGCCCACGTCGTTCGGGTCGTTGTCGAGCCCGTTGCCATCACCCGCGCTGCTGGCATCCGAGATGAGGTCGATGCCGGGGACGACGCGGGCGTCCAGGTCCGGGTGCGTGACGATGCCGGTGTCCACCACCGCCACCACCATGGAGTCCGAGCCGGTGGTGAGGTCCCAGGCGGCCGGCAGGTTCATGTTCGGGTAGTGCCACTGCTGCGCGTAGAGCGGATCATTCGGCACCGCGAAGGGG
The DNA here is from genome assembly GCF_036389735.1 of Archangium sp. Classification (GTDB taxonomy): domain Bacteria; phylum Myxococcota; class Myxococcia; order Myxococcales; family Myxococcaceae; genus Archangium. The sequence goes on from NZ_DASVWK010000412.1 coordinate 960, forward strand.
ACCACGCGCAGGTTGCTCTCGGCGTAGCGCACGCCGGGCGCGCTCGCCAACGACTGGACGAGGGCGGTGTGCTCCGCGCTCGTCAGCGCCCGGACGGCCGACGCCTCCTGGGTGCCGCCCATGGCCTGCACACCGGCGCGCTCGAAGCGGAAGACGTGCAGGTGCTCGCTGATGTAGCCCTTGTGCACGGCGCTGTAGCCGGACACCCGCACCCGGGCGAGGGCCGCCTCGGGGGACAGGTTCGCCTCCTCGAAGCGGACGATGGCCTCGCCCTTGATGATGGGATCCTGGAGCACCAGGTTGCTCGTGGGATAGCCCGTGCGCAGCACACCCTTGGAGGCGAGCGCGCTCGTGATGGCCCGGGAGAGCTTGTCCGCCCCCATCTCCTTCAGCACGAGCGGCTGGGTCGCGACGAACCCGGAAGCGGACTGCTTCTGGAACGGCGACAGGGTGCCCTTCACCGAGCCGGTGACCGGCGTGGTGGGCACGGGAGGGTCTTCTTCGAGGATGGGGCAGGCGGTGAGGCACAGCAGCCCCAGGATGGCGAGTCGGCGGATCATGGATTTTCCCCCGGACCCCAACAAAGGTCCGAAATCAGACCCTAGAACCGCATGACCCAAGGCGTCCAGACGGCTGCCGGCCAGCCTGGCCACCCCTCGTTCTCCTGGACCCGGTGCGAGCCTTCTCCCTACAGTGCGCCCCCGCCGTCACTCATGGCGTAGGCATCGAGGGGATACACCGGGTGAAGCAGGGCATCGAGCTGGAGAAGATCACACGCGTCGTGGACGGTGAGACGCACCTCGCGGACATCCACCTGAAGCTCGAGCCCGGCTCCTTCAACGTGCTGCTGGGCCGCACACGCGCGGGCAAGACGTCCCTGCTGCGGCTGCTGGCCGGGCTGGACCGGCCCACCTCGGGGCGCCTCTTCGCCAACGGCACCGACGTGACGAACGTGGACGTGCGCCGCCGCGACGTGGCCATGGTGTACCAGCAGTTCGTCAACTACCCCTCCCTCACCGTCTACGAGAACATCGCCTCGCCGCTGCGGCTGGCGGGGAAGCTCGGCGCCCAGGAGCTCGACCGGCGCGTGCGGGAGACGGCGGCGGCGCTCCGCCTGGAGCCCTTCCTGCAGCGGTTGCCCGCGGAGCTGAGCGGCGGGCAGCAGCAGCGCACGGCCATGGCGCGCGCGCTGGCCAAGGACGCCTCCCTGCTGCTGCTGGACGAGCCCCTGGCCAACCTCGACTACAAGCTGCGCGAGGAGCTGCGCACCGAAATCCGCCAGCTCTTCCGCGACCGCCCCTCCGTCGTGGTGTACGCCACCACCGAGCCCACCGAGGCGCTGCTGCTCGGCGGGCGGACGGCGGTGCTCCACGAGGGGCGCCTCTTGCAGGTGGGCCGGACGCTGGAGGTGTACCAGACGCCCGCCACCGAGCGCGTGGGTCAGGTCTTCAGCGATCCTCAGATGAACCTGTGGGACCTGGAGGTCTCCGGGGAGTCCGGGGCGCGCCTGTCGCCCGAGGTGGCCTTCCCGCTGTCCGGACACCTGCGGGGACTCGCCCCCGGCCGCTACCGTCTGGGCGTACGCGCCCACCACCTGCGGCTCGCGCCCGGCTCGCCCGAGGACGTCCGCATCCCCGCGCATGTGGAGGTGGAGGAGGTCAGCGGCTCCGAGACGCTCATCCACGCGGCGCACGGGAAGCTGTCGCTCGGCGCCCAGGTGGAGGGCATCCACCGGCACCCGTACGGCGCGCCGCTGGAGCTGTTCGTCCCACCGTCCCGGATGTTCGTGTTCGGCCCCGAGGGCAAGCTCGTGGCCGCGCCCCCCTTCGCCTCCGAGGAGTCCGCGCATGGCCAGGATTGAGCTCCGCGGCATCGCCCACGCCTATGTGCCCTCGCCGTCGTCCGACAAGGACTACGCCCTGCGCCCCCTGGAGCTCGTCTGGGAGGACGGCGGCGCCTACGCGCTGCTGGGGCCCTCGGGGTGCGGGAAGACGACGCTGCTCAACATCATCTCCGGCCTGCTGCGGCCCTCGCGCGGGCAGGTGCTCTTCAACGGCGTGGACGTCACCGGGGCCCTGCCGCAGCAGCGCAACATCGCCCAGGTGTTCCAGTTCCCCGTCATCTACGACACGATGACCGTCGCCGAGAACCTCGCCTTCCCGCTGCGCAACCGGGGCCTGGGGGCCGCGGAGACGCGCTCGCGGGTGGAGGAGGTGGCGGAGCTGCTGGAGCTCACCCCGGACCTGGGAATGCGGGCGAGCGGGCTGTCGGCGGACCTGCGACAGCGCATCTCCCTGGGGCGCGGACTGGTGCGCCGGGACGTGGCGGCCATCCTGCTGGACGAGCCGCTCACGGTCATCGACCCGCACGTGAAGTGGGTGCTGCGGCGCAAGCTGAAGCAGGTGCACGAGCAGTTGAAGATGACGCTCGTGTACGTGACGCACGATCAGGTGGAGGCGCTGACGCTCGCGGACCGGGTGGTGGTGATGAACCAGGGGCGCGTGGTGCAGGTGGGCACGCCGCAGGAGCTCTTCGAGCGCCCGGCGGACACCTTCGTCGGCTACTTCATCGGCAGCCCGGGGATGAACCTGCTGGCGTGCACCGTGGAGGACGGCGAGGTGGTGGTGGAGGGGCAGCGCCTCGCGCTGGACGCGGGCGTGTGCGCGCGGGCGAAAGCGAACGGGGGCGAGCCGCGACTCGGCATCCGGCCCGAGTTCCTGCGACGGGTACCGGAGGGCACGCCCTCCTCGGTGCGCGTCGAGGTGACGCAGGTGGAGAACCTGGGGCGCCACAAGCTGGCCACGGCGCGGCTGGGGGCGCAGTCCCTCAAGGTGCGGCTGCCGGAGGAGGAGCGGCTCGCGCCCGGGGAGGCGTGCTGGCTGGAGCTGCCGCCGCGCTGGACGACGCTGTACGCGGGAGGCGGTGCCATCTCATGAGCAAACCCATCAATCAACGCGCCTGGTTCCTGGTGCTGCCCGTGCTGGTGGCCGTCGCGTTCAGCGCCGTCATCCCGTTGATGACGGTGGTGAACTACTCGGTGCAGGACATCCTCGGCCCGGAGCAGCGCGTCTTCGTGGGGACGGAGTGGTTCCGCAAGGTGCTGAGAGATCCCGAGCTGCACGGGGCCTTGCGGCGGCAGCTCGGCTTCTCCCTGGCGGTGCTCGCGCTGGAGATTCCGCTGGGCGTGGCCCTGGCGCTCGTGCTGCCGAAGGAGGGGCGTGCCGCGTCCGCTTGCCTGGTGCTGCTGGGCCTGCCGCTGCTCATCCCCTTCAACGTGGTGGGCACCATCTGGCAGATCTTCGCCCGAGGGGACATCGGCCTGCTGGGCGTGACCATCAACGGACTCGGCTTCTCGTACAACTACACCGCCCACGCGCTGGATGCCTGGCTCACGGTGCTGGCCATGGACGTGTGGCACTGGTCGCCGCTGGTGGCCCTGCTCTGCTACGCGGGCCTGCGCGCCATCCCCGACGCCTACTACCAGGCGGCGCGCATCGACGGTGCCTCGGCCTGGGCCACGTTCCGCTACATCCAGCTCCCCCGGCTGCGTGGGGTGCTGACCATCGCGGTGCTGCTGCGCTTCATGGACAGCTTCATGATCTACACCGAGCCCTTCGTGCTCACCGGCGGCGGGCCCGGCAACGCCACCACCTTCTTGAGCCAGTACCTGACGCGGCTCGCGGTGGGGCAGTTCGACCTGGGACCGGCGGCGGCCTTCTCGCTCGTCTACTTCCTCGTCATCCTGCTGTTCAGCTACATCTTCTATACCGCCATGACGAGCGCGGACCGGGAGGCGGCGAAATGAAACGCCTCGCCGTTCCCCTCTATCTGTTGCTGAGCTTCGTCCCCATCTACTCGCTGGTGGGCATGTCGCTGAAGACGAACGAGGAGATCCTCGGGGGCTTCACGCCCTGGCCGCGCAACCCCACGCTGGCCAACTACCTCGTCATCTTCACCGACCCGGACTGGAGCGGCGCCTACCTCAACTCGCTGACGTACGTGGGCATCAACACGGTGCTCTCCGTGCTGCTGGCGCTGCCCGCGGCCTATGCCTTCTCGCGCTACCGCTTCCTCGGGGACTCGCACCTCTTCTTCTGGCTGCTGAGCAACCGCATGTCGCCGCCCGCGGTGTTCCTCCTCCCCTTCTTCCAGCTCTACTCGAGCATCGGCCTGTTCGACACGCCCTGGGCCGTGGCGCTGGCCCACATGCTCTTCACCGTGCCGCTGTCGGTGTGGATCCTGGAAGGCTTCATGTCCGGCGTGCCGCGAGAGATTGACGAGACGGCGTACATCGACGGCTACAGCTTCCCCCGCTTCTTCCTGCGCATCTTCCTGCCGCTCATCCGCTCGGGCGTGGGGGTGACGGCGTTCTTCTGCTTCATGTTCTCGTGGGTGGAGATGCTGCTGGCGCGCACGCTGACGTCGGTGGACACCAAACCCATCGTGGCCACCATGACGCGCACGGTGAGCGCCGCCGGCATGGACTGGGGCGTGCTGGCCGCGGCCGGCGTGCTGACGCTCGTGCCGGGCGCGGTGGTCATCTACTTCGTTCGCGACTACATCGCCAAGGGCTTCGCCCTGGGGAGGGTGTGAGCCCATGGACCTGGAATGGATGGCCTGGACGGCGCCGACGGCCAGCTTCTTCGTGGTCATCGTGCTGCTGCTCGCGGCCTACACCGTCTGGGGAATCCGCTCCCCTTCCCCGCCCCACAAGGGCCTGCTGCCCATGATCACCACCCGGGGTGACCGGCTCTTCGTGGGCCTGCTGGGCAGCGCTTTCATCAATCTCGCGTGGGTCGGTCTGACAGAGGCCTCGCAGTGGTTCGCCGTAGGTTTGTCGTTGCTGTTCATGCTCGTCATCGCTCGATGGGGGTAGTCACGTTGAAGATCGCGTTGAGATGGACGCTGGCCCTGGCGCTCGCAGTGCCCGTGGCCGGATGCAAGAAGGAGTCGAAGCCGGCGGAGGGGGAGAAGCCCGCCGCCACCGCGCAGCCGCAGCAGCAGGTGGACACCGCCGCGCTGGAGAAGGCCGCCGAGAAGTGGGTGGACCAGGAGTTCCAGCCGAGCACCCTCACCCGTGAGCAGCAGCTCGCGGAGATGAAGTGGTTCCGCGACGCCGCCGCTCCCTACCGCGGCACGACCATCAACGTGGTCTCGGAGACGATCGACACGCACGTCTACGAGTCCAAGACGATGGCCAAGGCCTTCGAGGAGATCACCGGCGTCAAGGTCAAGCACGACCTCATCCAGGAAGGCGATGTCATCGAGAAGCTGCAGACCCAGATGCAGTCGGGTCGCAACATCTATGACATGTATGTCAATGACAGCGATCTGATCGGCACGCACGTGCGCTACGGGCACGTGGTGGCGCTGTCGGACTTCATGGCGGGCGAGGGCAAGGACGTCACGCTGCCCACGCTCGACATCAACGACTTCATGGGCAAGAGCTTCGTCACCGGCCCGGACGGGAAGATGTACCAACTGCCGGACCAGCAGTTCGCGAACCTGTACTGGTTCCGCGCGGACTGGTTCAGCCGGCCGGACCTGAAGGAGCGCTTCAAGAAGAAGTACGGCTACGAGCTGGGCGTGCCGGTGAGCTGGTCGGCCTACGAGGACATCGCCGAGTTCTTCACCAATGACGTCAAGGAGATCGACGGCGTCCGGGTGTACGGCCACATGGACTACGGGAAGAAGGACCCGTCGCTCGGGTGGCGCTTCACGGACGCGTGGCTGTCCATGGCGGGCGTGGGCGACAAGGGCTTCCCCAACGGCAAGCCGGTGGACGAGTGGGGCATCCGCGTCGAGGGCTGCAACCCGGCGGGCGCCTCGGTGGCGCGCGGCGGCGAGACGAACGGCCCGGCCGCGGTGTACGCGCTCACCAAGTACATCGACTGGCTGAAGAAGTACGCGCCGCCGCAGGCCGCGGGCATGACGTTCTCCGAGGCCGGTCCGGTGCCGGGCCAGGGCAACGTGGCGCAGCAGATCTTCTGGTACACGGCCTTCACGGCGCCGCTGACGAAGCCGGGGCTGTCGGTGGTGAACGCGGACGGCACGCCGAAGTGGCGCATGGCGCCCTCGCCGCACGGCCCGTACTGGGAGGAGGGCACCAAGCTGGGCTACCAGGACACGGGCTCGTGGACGATGCTCAAGAGCACGCCGCTGGAGCGCCGCAAGGCCGCGTGGCTGTACGCGCAGTTCGTGGTGGCCAAGAGCACGTCGCTGAAGAAGTTCCTGGTGGGGCTCACGCCGATCCGTGACTCGGACATCCGCTCGGAGCACGTGACGAAGGTGGCGGACAAGCTGGGCGGCCTGGTGGAGTTCTACCGGAGCCCGGCGCGCGAGGCGTGGACGCCCACGGGCACCAACGTGCCGGACTACCCGAAGCTGGCGCAGCTGTGGTGGCAGAACATCAGCCTGGCCGTCGAGGGCGAGAAGACGCCGCAGCAGGCGATGGACTCGCTGGCCGAGCAGATGGACGACGTGCTGGGCCGGCTGGAGCGCGCCGGCATGCAGAACTGCCCGCCCAAGCTCAACCCGGTGAAGGACGCGAAGTTCTGGTTCGACGCGCCGGGCGCCCCCCGGGCGAAGGTCGCCAACGAGAAGCCCAAGGGCGAGACCGTGCCCTATGAGCAGCTCCTGGCGGCCTGGAAGGAAGGGCGCGTGAAGTAGCGCGCCTGCCCTGCCTCAAGAGCGGAGTTGTAGAAAGGCAGGAACGCACCGCCCAGAGCAGGTGCGTTCCTGCTCAATTCAAGAGCATCACCACAACTTCAACGGGGGAGCGGCATGTCCGTCAAAGACGATGTTCGCCAAGAGTATGAAGATCTCAAGAACCATTTCCGGAATACAAATTTTGAAGAATTCAAGGCCGGAGGATGGTTCCCACAGTTCGTAAAGTAGATGTTGGAGGAGTACGCGCGGAAGGTAGACGCGGAGTAACCGTTCACCACGTCAGGCGGTGGCGAGTCGCAGCTGAGATTGCGAGGGCAGCAACGAGGGTCCGCGCTGTCCGCGTAGCAAAGCCTCACAGGAGGCCGTCAGGTATTCCAGTACGTTGCGCTGCTGCTGCTTGAG
>NZ_DASVWK010000413.1:0-4033 GCF_036389735.1 Archangium sp.
CCACGAGCTCAACCAGCCGCTCACCTCGGTCATGGGGTACGCGGAGCTGCTCAAGCGCAGGCTCAAGGAGGAGGACACCTCCTACAAGCCGGTGGACATCATCTACCGCGAGGCCGAGCGCATGGCGGAGATCGTCCGCAAGATTGGACGCATCACCCGCTACGAGACGAAAGCCTATATGGGGTCCCAGCAGATCGTGGACCTCGACAAAGCCAGCTCGCATGACGACTGAGTCCCGTCGCGCGCCGGAAGGACCTCCCGCCGAGGTCTTCCGGGCCTTCTTCGAGTCATTGGAGCAGCCCGCGGCGCTCTGCGACGTGGAGCTGCGGCCGCTGGCCTGCAACACCGCCTTCACTCACTTCTGCTTCGAGCACGGCGCGACGGTGGCGCAGCTGATGGAGGCGCTGGCGGGGTCGAAGGTGCCCGACGAGGGGACCTCGTGCGACGTGGAGGTGGCGCTGCCCGAGGGAGGCGTGGCGGTGATGGGGTTGGCGAGGCGGGGCGGGGTGGTGTCGGTGGTGGGACGGCGCGAGCCGGAGCTGATGCGCGGCCAGCTGGTGGTGGTGGAGCAGGCGCTGCTGGAGCAGGCGCGCACCGAGGGCGTGCTGCTGGACCTGGGGCGCAGCGTGGCCGAGGCGGGCAGCGAGGAGGAGCTGGTGGCGGCGGTGGCGCGCGGGGTGAAGGAACTCTTCCCCGAGCGGGCCTTCTGCATCCGCATCATCGACGCGCGCACGGGTGGACTGACGAGCCTCTACGCGGAGGGCCGGCTGCGGGACGGCTCGAGCGAGCCGCTGGTGCTCAAGCGCAGCGCGGTGGAGAAGCTGCACCTGTCTCTGGAGACCATTCCCGCGGGCCGGGTGGTGGTGGCCCCGAGGGTGCCGCTGCTCTTCGAGAGCAGCACGGGGGGGGTGAGTGCCCCCCTGGTGGCCAGCGGGCAGCTCTACGGCGTCATCAACCTGGAGTACCCGTCCACGCTCGGGGACGCGGTGGACATGCCGCACGACGAGCGGGTGCTGGTGCAGCTGGCCAACCAGGTGGCGGTGGCGGTGAAGAACGCCAAGCTCATCGACGAGCTGACGTTCGTGCGCAAGTACCTCGAGGAGCTGCTGGAGAAGGCCAACGCGCTCATCGTGGTCATCAACCGGGACAAGAAGGTGGTCGTCTTCAACCAGGCCATCTGCCGGCTCACCGGTTTCGCCAAGGAGGAGGTGCTGGGCAAGGAGGTCTCCTGGCTGGTGCCGGACGACGAGCGGCTACGGCTGGGCTCGGTGCTGGCGGCGGCCCTGCGGGGCGAGCCGGTGCCCAACTTCGAGGTGCGGCTGCGCACGCGCACGGGTGAGGCGCGGGCCTCGTTCGCCGCCTCCTCGGCGCTCACCTCCCAGGGGGAGGTGGAGGGGTTGATGGCCATCGGGCAGGACGTCACGGTGGTGACGCAGTTGGAGCAGCGCGTCATGCAGGCCGAGAAGCTGGCGTCGATGGGGCAGCTCGCCGCGAGCGTGGCGCATGAAATCAACAACCCGATGACGGCGGTGGTGGCGTACGCGGAGTCGCTGCTCCAACGGGCGATGGTGGCGGGCAGCGCGGGGGCGGCGGACGCGGAGAAGCTGAAGAAGATATTGGAGAGCGGCCACCGCATCCTGCGCTTCACGCGCGATCTGACGACCTACGCGAGGCCGGCCAAGGAGCGCCCGGAGCCGGTGCAGCTCAACGCGCTGCTGGAGACGGCGGTGGGCTACTGCGAGCACGTGGTGGCGCAGGCGAAGGTGTTGGTGGAGCGCGACTACGGGGATCTGCCGCCCTTGTCGGGGGTGAAGGCGAACCTGCTCCAGGTGTTCGTGAACCTCATCACCAACGCGTGCCATGCGATGCAGCCGGGCGGGCAGGTGTCGCTGCGGACGCGCAAGGAGGGGCGCGAGGCGGTGGTGTGGGTGAAGGACACGGGCTGCGGCATCTCGCCGGAGCACCTGTCGCACATCTTCGAGCCCTTCTTCACCACGAAGACGGAGGGGCGGGGCACGGGGCTGGGCCTGTCCATCGTGCAGCGCATCGTGGAGAAGCACGGAGGCCGGCTGAGCGTGGAGAGCGAGCCAGGCCGTGGCACCGTCTTCAGCGTGCACTTCCCCCTCAAGGATTGAGGCTCAGCTCTCGTCGTCCAGCTCCTGGGTGAACTCCTCCTTCGTGAGCAGTCCCTTGCGCGCCATGATGCGCATGAGGGCCCAGAACTTGCGTTCCAGCTCCTCCACGGGATCCAACGGCTCGGTGGGCCCGGGGGCGGCCCCGAAGAGCGAGTCCAGATCGGCGCTGAGATCCGCGGCGCGCTTCACGGAGGAGGGCTTCACCTGGCCGCGCTTGCGCCGGTGCTGCTCCTCGCGCTCCTGGATGAGCTGCTCCAGGGACACGCGGCGGGTGCTCTCCCCCTGGGGAAGCTCCTGCCCGACGATGATCTCCTCGACGTCATCCTCCTGGGCGGAGGGGAGGGGCTCCGAGGCGGGCGTGGGAGCCAGGACGGGGGGGCCCCCAGCGGCGGGGGCGCTGCCCGGGGCGGGCCGTGGTTGGTAGTAGCGCTGGAGGGCGGCGCGCACGGCGGACAGGGGGGCCACGCGGGTGCTCACCTTGAGCCCGGTGGTGAACTCCATCTCCTGCACGGCGGTGGAGTCGAGCGGGTCGGCCATGGCCACCACCAGCACCTTGCGCCCGCCCACGCTCTCCAGGGCCACGGGGAACAGCTCATGCTGCTCGCAGAAGCGCGGGCGCAGCAGGTGGATGGCGCTCCAGTCCGGGGGCCGGTTGGCCAGGTCGATGACGGGCACCCCCAGGGCCTCGCTCAGCGCGTGCGCGAGCGTCCTCTCGGTGATGGCGCCCAGGGACACCAGCGCGGCCCCCAGCCGCTTCTGGGTCTGTTGCTGCACCTGGAGCGCGGCCTCGAGCTGGGCCGGGGTGATCGCCCCCCGCTCCAGGAGCAACTCGCCGATCCGCTTTCTGGCCATGGGGTCCGCCCTTAGTCCCGCCCCCAGGGGCAGTCAAGCAGGCGACGCAGTGCGACAGAGGCAGTACGTCCGCCACCAGACCTACCGTCCAGACTGTGTCAGATCGCAAAATTCCCGTGAGATTTCAGCAACTAAGCGTCCCTGGCACGCCTTGACACTCTTGGAGGGGCGTTCTTAAAGTCCGCCTCCATTACAAGCCATTCCCGGCTACCGGATCGTGTGAGAGGTCGCACGACGAGGTACCCGACGGCACCGGGGCCCGTCACGTCGGGCTCTCGCCCCTTTTTGGAGGCAACACGCGATGAACCTGGGGTTTCTGACGAATCTGACCATCCTCGCCAACGCCGGCGGTCACGGCGCTCAGCGCACGCTGTTCGAGGAAATCGCCATGCGCTGGGAGGCGGGTCAGTGGGGTATGTACCCCATCGCCGTCTGCCTGGTGTTCGCGCTGGCCATCATGATCGAGCGCGGCATCGTGCTGTTCGGCAAGGCGTCCATCAACAAGGACGCCTTCCTGCGCGGGCTCAAGAAGCACATCTACGCCGGTGACCTGGACAAGGCCATCAACTACGTGGCCGGCCAGAAGCAGACGCCGCTCACCCAGGTCATCAAGGCCGGCCTGATGAACGTGCCCAAGGGCGAGGAGGAGGTCCAGGCCGCCCTCGATGAGGCCAGCCTGCGCGAGACCCCGAAGATCGAGGCCCGCACCGGTTACCTCGCCATGCTCGGCAACGCGGCGATGCTCGCCGGTCTGCTTGGTACGGTGTCCGGTCTGATCAGCTGCTTCGAGGCCGTGGCCAACGTGAACCCGGCCGACAAGGCGACCATTCTCGCCAACGGTATTTCTGAAGCCATGAACTGCACGGGCTTCGGTCTGCTGACGGCCATCCCGGCGCTGATCGCCTTCTCGGTGCTCATGGGCCGCACCCAGGGCCTCATCAACGACATCAACGAGACCAGCGTCTCGGTCCTCACCCTCATCGTCACCAACCGCGACAAGTTCAAGAACATGACCATCCCCACGTCGTCGCATGGCCACGGGGACG
>NZ_DASVWK010000414.1:0-3163 GCF_036389735.1 Archangium sp.
TTCCTCGCGCTGGTGAGTTCGCGGGTCCGGCCGTGCCGCCGGAGTGCCGCAGCCTGCATTGCAGGCCCTCGAGAGTACGGCCCAGGCGTTCTCGCACAGGTGCCGTACTGATGCTCAACATCGTTCTTTGGGCTGACCTGGTCAAGAGGGGCGTGCCATCGAAAAAAGAGGACGCCGTCGGATACAGACCGACGCCCTCCACCTCCTCGGGCCACCTACCACTCGGAATGCGCCCCGCCGTCGTAGCGGCTGCTGCCGTACGAGTTTCGGCTGTACGCGCCGGCGTCGTTCAACTCCGCGACGACGACCGCCAACACCGCAGCGAGGATGCGCCGGGCCACCCGGGACTGGATGAGCCTGCGCAGGACTGTTCGCAATGCCAGAGCCATGGGCTCTCTCCTCCCGCCTGCCGGCCGGCTAGCTTCAGGTTGTTGTACGTCTGGCGGGAGGGGAGAAGCGGTCCGAGGAAGACCGTGGTTCTCATTTCATGGGCTTGGGGGTGTTGGCTCTTCGCGCTTCGCCTCGGCTTCGGCTTTCGCCAGAAGGCGACGAAGGTGAATTATGCGTTGTGCCGCCGTCCACGGGCGAAGGCGAACATCGGGGTCGCCGAGTTCGTTCTCGGGGACACTGTTGTGGGGGGCCAGCAATTCGATCGGGTCCGCTTCACAGAGCATGGCTCGCCGCAGGAGGGTGCTGCGGGTGAGCACGAGTGTGAGCACGGCGCCGATGGCGATTGGGGCCTGTGCCGCCGCCTCATCGGAGGGCAGCGACTTCATGGCGAGGAGCTCGGCAATGTTGGCCGCTGCGGTCAGCGCGTCCTCGAGCATGGACAGCTCGGCGGAGAGGGACACCAGCTCCGTGCCCTCGCCGTTAGGGGGCGGCGGGGGTTGAGCACAGTCGATGACGGTGAGTTCGGTCATGGGTTGGTCCTCCGCCTCCGGCAGGTGGTGCACGGAGGACAGCAAGAGCCCGCGTGCGCGTGTGTAGCAGCGCGCCAGCGGACGATGGTGGTGAAGGGGGACGGCAGGAGGCGGCTTGCTCCGGGCAACGCACCGTCGCGGAGCTGCGTACCTCTTGACCCTTAGAATCTGTTTCGGTAGGAGCCGGCGCTAACAGGCCAAGCAGCGTACGAACGACCTGTAGTCGGACTGGAAACGGGAACCAGGCGCGGCCAGGACGGCCCGAACAGGAAGTTGAGACGCAAGGGGCCATGAGCCTCCAGAGAGTCGGAGGCTGCTGCTGGCCGAGTGCACCTGCCCCGCCTATCGCTCCCAGCCTATGGGGGGAGCAGGTCGTGGAACCAGGTAATGATGCCCAATGCCAGGTGGAGCATCGCCAAGTACGTGTCCTCACGTCTCTCCCAGCGCACCAGCAGACGACGGAACTTGTTGAATCCACCCGTGGGTGCGCTCCACCACCCACCGGCGCGCCTTCTTGCGCTTGCGGCGTCCAAGAGGCTTGGGCTGTTGGCCACGGCGACACTGATGCAAAGTGAAGCCGTATGCCCTGGCCAGGGTCCGCACCGCGTCGTAGTCGTACCCCTTGTCCAGGCACAGCCCCTGCGGATGCCGCGCGTCGGGTTGGGGGCGCTCCACGGGGACGGACTGGAGCGTCGGACGCATCAGCTTGAAGTCAGGGACGTTGGCTCCAGCGACAGCAAGGCCCAGGGGCGTGCCGCGTCCATCCGTCAGCAAGCTTTTCTTGGTGCCCTTCTTGGCGCGGTCCGTCGGATTGGGGCCGGTTTTCTCTCCACCCAACGGGGCCTTGCCCATGGCCCCGTCCAGGGCCAACCACTTCCAGTCGATTCCACGCAGCGCCTCATGGGCCAGCAAGCCCTGGCGCCAGAATTCATAGAACACCCCCGCCGCTGCCCACTCCCGGAAGCGTCGATAGGCAGAAGAGGGGCCGCAGATGCCCGTGGCCTTCAAGGCCCGCCATTGCATCCCCGTACGCAGCACCAGAACAATCCCCTCCATGGCCCGGCGGTCAGGTGTGCGCGGGTTGTGGCACCCCAAGGGATGCTTGGGCCGAGGCGGCAGAAGAGGTTCCATCTTGGCCCACAGTTCGTCTGGTAGACGCCAACCGTCATCTTGCTTCACAAGCCCCATGGCTCATGCTGCACCTCCCATGAGGTACAACTCACGAGGTCATCTCTTCATTCCTACCTGCGCGGTCACCTCTAGAACTGGTAGGCGTAGCTACTTGGATGGGCCGCCCATAAGCGAGCAGGCGACCTGCCCTCCTACCGAAACAGGTTCTTATACCCACGGGCCCTGCTGGCCTTCGAACGCCACAGCTCGGGCGTCAGCGGGTGGGGTAGGGCGTACCGCTGTTGCATCAGATCGCGGAGATCACCGCTTGGCCGGACGATTGAGCGTAAGCTTGGGGGGATTAGGGCTCGCGGACCGAAGAGCCGTCGTCCTCGGCGGCCAGCCTCGTCTTTGATCTGGAGGATCCGCCGCGTGGTGAGGCACCCCTGGTGGGCGGAGAGCTTTTGAGAAGCTGACCATCCCGCCAGACGAGGCCGAAGCCCTGAAGGTACTTCGCCAGCCGGTCCCCGTCGTTCCGCTGCCTGCGCTGGGGACCCGACACATCAAACAATTCGCGTCCCGCCTCGGCCAGTGTCCGGCTCCTCTCCACGACGCGTAGGACCGCCGCGAGTTGCACGCGGTCGAAGCGGTCCAGCTTGGCGACCCCTTCAGGACCGAGATGGCGGGTGAGGAGCTCCTCATCAGGACTGACGTGCTGTCCCTGCCAGTTGTGCTTCAGCCTCTTGAATTCCGGCTCAAGGAGTTCGACGCCAATCTTCCCGTCTTCACACAGCGTCGCCATGCGGTGAACGGCAGAGGAAAGGTCTCGGAAGTTTCCATCCCAGGTGGCCTCGGCCGATCGGGCGAACTTAAGGAATTCGTGCCTGGCGTCGGGGGTGAGGTGCACGCCCCTACCGCTCCTTTTTAGCTCATGGTCGAGGTTGGGCTCGATGTCTTCTGGGCGCTCGCGGAGAGGAGGCAGCCGGAATCGCCAAGTGCTGATGCGGGCGAGCAGGTCCTCTCGGAATCGTCCCTCGCGAACCTCCTTGTTGAGGTCGCGGTTTGTCCCTGTAATGAGCTGGAAGTCGCTCTTGACCGGGTGGTCGGCACCGAGCGGGGTGAACTCTTTCTCG
>NZ_DASVWK010000415.1:0-7361 GCF_036389735.1 Archangium sp.
CACTCCTCGCGCGACTGCCCGGTGAAGGCGCTCCAGCCCGGCTGCTCCTCCACGAACTCGCCCGAGGGCGGCGTGGCCCAGATGATGTCCGAGGTGGCTGTCACCAGCGAGCGGAAGCGCTCCTCGCTGTGCCCCAAGTCGCGGGCCAGCGCCTCGGCGGTGCGGCGCGAGCGCACCAGGTCCGTCACGTCGTAGGCGAAGATGGCCACGCCCTCCACCCGCCCGGAGCCATCGCGCTGCGGGTGGTAGGCGATGTCGAAGAACATCTCCTCGGACGGCGAGGCCCCCGGGCGCGACACCACCCGCACCGGCCGGGCGCGGCCCACGTAGGAGTTGCCCGTGGAGAAGACCCGGTCCATCACCTCGAAGACGCCCTGGCCCTCCAGCTCGGGGAGGGCCTCGCGCGCGGCCAGGCCCACCAGGTCGCGCCCCCCGTAGAAGCGGCGGTGCAGCAGGTTGGAGAAGACGAAGCGGTGCTCGGGCCCCCGGGTGATGCTGACGGAGGCGGGCGCCAGCATCAGCATCTCCTGGAAGCGGGCGCGCTCGTTCTCCACGCTGGAGCGCGCGAGCTGCTCCGCGGACAGCAGCCGCACCCGCTCGTTCTCCGCCAGCCGTCGCTCGGACACGTCCCGGGTGAAGACGACGAGGCCCTCGCCCGAGGGGAAGGCGCGCGTCTCCAGCCACAGGTGGGCGGGCGCGAAGAAGTCCTCCACCGTCACCAGCGTGCGCGCGTCCATGGCGCGGCGCCACGCGGGGGCGAAGGCCGAGTCCACCACCCCGGGCAGCGCGGCCCACAGCTCCTGCCCCAGCAGTTGCTCGCGCGAGCGGCCCAGCAGTCGCTCCCCCACGGCGTTGAGCCAGGAGAGCCTCCACTGACGGTCCACCACGAGGATGCCATCGGTGACACCGTCGAGCAGCGGGTCGAATCCCGCTGGGGCCCGACTCTCCGGCCCCCCGGTCGGAATTCTTGGCGACTCGTGGTTTTCCTTCATGGGCGCGAGGACAGGCTTAGCAGAGGCCCCCGATGTCCGCTCGCGGGGGCGGGTCAGACTGTTGGGCGGCGACCGGAGAGGCGCGACCGCCGGGCACCCAAGGTAGGAGTAGCGGACACCCGGGGAGCGTGAAGCCCGTCCAGGGAGAGGGGAGGCGGCCTCGGCGTCTCCGGCCTTGTGCCCTCGGGGAGCATCCGTTAGCTGTCGGAGCGCACCCCATGTCCACCGACGCCCCCACTCCCCCTGGCCCCGTGCAGCGCTCCGCCCACCGCTTCCTGTGGGTGGCCCTGGCCTGCGCCGTGTGCTGCATCGCCATCGCGGTGGGCCTGCTGCGCTCCAAGCCCCTGGAGCGCTACGGCGCCCTGCCCTCCTTCACCTTCACGCGCCAGGACGGCCAGCCCTTCGGCCGCGAGCAGCTCGCCGGGCGCCCCTGGGTGGCCAACTTCATCTTCACCCGCTGCCCCACCATCTGCCCCGTCTTCACCCAGAAGATGGCGCGCTTCCAGAAGCAGACGGACGAGTTCGGCGGACAGCTCGCGCTGGTCTCCTTCTCGGTGGACCCGGAGTACGACACCCCCGAGCGCCTCACCGCCTACGCGGCGAAGCACGGGGCGGACCCGGCGCGCTGGAGCTTCCTCACCGGCGACTACCAGCAACTCAAGGGCATCATCGTCGGCGGCTTCAAGATGGCCATGGGGCGCAACGAGGAGGACCCGCAGGACCTCCCCAACATCTTCCACGGCAGCCACTTCGTGCTGGTGGACCGCACCGGCGAGATTCGCGGCTACTACAACAGCGAGCACGACGACGAGGTGGAGCGGCTGCTGCGCGAGGCGAAGCAACTGGTGCGCGGCGGCGAGTAGCCCGGAGGGCGAGGAGCCGAGCAGCCGACGAGACGCCTGACAGTTCCCCTGGGGCGCGGTTCATGACGCGCCGCTTCCAAGCCGCCCCTCCGTGCATACCTTGGCCGGAAAGGGACCAGAGCGAGGGGAATGATGGACATGGAATTGAGCGCGACGCGGCTCGTGGAGCGGCTGAAGGAAGCCGCGGTGAGGGTGGGCACCGAAGGGGTGAAGGTGGTGGTGGACAGCACCGTCACGGCGGTGAGGATGATGGACCGCCTCCAGGAGCTGCTGCCGACCCGGGAGCGGGTGATGCGGCTGGTGCGCGAACCGGCGCGGGCGGCGGCGAGCCCCAACACCCGCCCGATGTGGGAGACGGAGCCGCGGCTGGAGCGGCCCATGCGGGCGAGCCCGGTGCAGGCGCGTCCCATGCAGCCACGCCCGGTGAGGCGCGTGACGAAGGTGCCTCGGGAGCAGCGCGAGACGGCGGAGCGGGTGCTGGCGGAGGTGGAGGCGGTGCAGGTGCGCCTCAAGGAGGCCAAACCCGCGAGGCACCCGCTGAAGGTGGCGCCGGACCTGGAGGAGGCCGCGCCCAAGCGCCGCAAGACGTCGGGACGCAAGACGAGCCCGGTGGCGACGACGTCGCCGAAGCAGGCCACGGCCCCGAAGGAAGGTGGCTTCAAGGCGAAGCGAGGCCAGAAGCACCGCCACTAGCGTGAGGGGAGCTGGCCCCGGGGGTTGTCAGCGTGCCCCGGGAGGCCCCGCTACCCGCGCGTCACCTTGGGCGAGGTGGCGCGCGGAGCCACCTTGCTGCGCATGCGCGAGTTCTTCATGGAGACACCGGAGGCCTTCATCTGGGCGGCCTTCTCGGCGGCGAGCCGTTCGGCCTCGGCCTTGCGAGCGGCCTCCTCGGTGGCGAGGCGAGCGCGGTACTGGGCGAGCACCTCGCGCATGCCCTCGGCGGTCAGGTCGACCTGGGCGCGGTGGAGCCGGTAGAGCAGGTCCTCGCGCAGGGTGCCCTTGGAGCGGGCCTGCTCGACGAGGCCGGAGAGGCCGACGACGATCTTCGGCCGCTCCTCCTGCGTCTGGAGGCAGCGGACGATGAGCCCCTGGGCGCTGCTGGTGAGGCGGGTGACGTCGGGGATGAACACCACCCCGCGAGGCTTCTTCAGCGCCTCGCCCATCTGCTCGGGCAGACGGACCTCGACGAGCGGACCCTCATGAGAAAAGTGTCGCGCCGCCGCCGCCGCCCACGTTCGTCGCTCGTCCTCCGTTCCCCCGGTCACCAGGACCGAGGCACGGTTCGTTACGAGTTCCTCTTCGCGATAACCCCGCGGTGTCAAAGGCAGACCTCCTCCGTCATTGACTGCGACTTGGACAAAGCCTAACGCAAGTCGGGTTTCCCGTCGAATCGGGCAAGTGCGCCGGGGCCGGAGTTTCGGCCCCGGACGCGATTTTCCCCCAGTATTTACATGGAGTTACAGTTGCAGACGGGGCCGACGAAACCTGTCGGGATGGGCCGGCGGGGAGCACCCCGTGGGGGCGGAGGGGGCTCGGGCCGGAGCGTGTCCTCCCCGGCCCCAGGGGGCGACTTACGGAGCGACGCCCGGAGCGACGATCTCGATATCCCCCGCCCAGAAGGGCGGCTCGTTGTCACCAATCCAGGAGGTGTGGCCGTAGCCGAGCTCGCCGTTGCCGTTGTAGCCCCAGCACCGGGCCTTGCCGGTGATCAGCAGGGCGCAGGTGTGAGCCCAGCCGACCGAGATGGCATAAGCGGAGGTCCCTCCCAGGTCCACGGTGGAGGCGGACGGCTGGGACAGCTGGGTGGTGTTGCCGTAGCCGAGCTGGCCTTCGTTGTTGTAGCCCCAGCACTTGACGCCACCCGTGCTCAGCAGGGCGCAGGAATGGGAACGGCCCCAGATGTCACTCTTGCTCGCGACGACCTGCAGCACGGTATCGCCCACGCTGACATCACCGACCGACGCGGGCGTCTCGTCGTCACCGATGGTGCCGTGGCCCGGATAGCCGAGTTGTCCATGCCAGTTGTAGCCCCAGCAGCGCACCGTGCCCGTCTCCAGCAAGGCGCAGGTGTGATAGCTGCCCGTGCTGAGCTGCTTGACGGGGCCTCCTACGTCGACCTCGCCCACGGAGGAGGGGTCCTCGTCGTCACCAATCCAGGTGGTGTTGCCATGGCCGAGCTGGCCGTGGGCGTTGTAGCCCCAGCAACGCACCTTGCCCGTGGTGAGCACCGCACAGGTGTGATAGCCGCCCGCGGCGACGTCCTTGACGAGCCCACCCACATCCACGTCGCCCGCCGTCCACACGGCCTCGGTGTCACCCACCTTGTCGGTGTGGCCGTAGCCGAGCTGGCCGTTGATGTTGTAGCCCCAGCAGCGGACCTTGCCCGTGGTGAGCACCGCACAGGTGTGGTGGATCCCGGCCGTGAGCTTCGTGGCCCGGCCCCCCAGGTTCACGTAGCCCTGGCTCACCACCGGCTCGCCATCGCCGACGTTGTCGGTGTGTCCGTAGCCGAGCTGGCCGTGGTCGTTGCGACCCCAGCAGCGCACGAAGCCGCTGTCCAGCAGGGCGCAGGTATGGTCGCCGCCCGTGACGACCTGGACGGCCTTGTCCACCAGGTCGACGTTGCCGACCTTGGAGGGGCGCTCGTTGTCGCCAATGGTGACCGTGTTGCCGTAGCCGAGCTGGCCGGAGGCGTTGTACCCCCAGCAGCGGACCTCGCCCTCATCCAGCAACACGCAGTTGTGGTTGCTGCCGGTACTGATGCTCCGCAGCCCGCCGAGGTCGCCCTCCTCATGGAAGTCATCCGGGAACTGGTCCGGAGTCAGCGCGTACGTCAGGGTGGTCTTCCCGTCCCGGGCGTCGGTGACGACGAGCGTCAGCGTCCCCTGCAGCAGGGGCGTGTAGTTCAACATCCTGACGGGGTTGGTGGTCCCCTCGTCGGTGAGGGAAGGCTCGGGGTCGAAGGTGCCGGTGGCCGAGAAGCTCCACTGGTAGGACAGCTCCGTGAGGGGCGCGTCATCCACCACGGTCGCCTTCCAGAGCACGTCGCTGGTGCCCACCGGACGGTGGGCGGCGATGGCGTTGATGACGGGATTGAAGACCACCTCGATGCGCGGTTCGAGCACGTCCTCGTGGCCGCCGACCGGCAGCACCCGGGTCTTGAAGGTCGTCGTCACCGAGTGGCCCGCCGCGTTGGTGACGGTGAGCTCGTGAGTGAACTCGGCTTCCTCGGAGACATCCGGGGGCGTGTACTGACTGACGAAGGTGCCGGCGGCGGCCACCAGGGTGATGAAGCCGCGCTGGGGCAGGAAGGAGCCCCCGCCCGAGGCGGGGTTGATGGCGTAGGTGAGCTTCTCCTGGGGGGCGGCGACGATGGAGAAGCCGATGTTGCCGCTCTTGTCCTCGAGGAAGGCCGCCGGGATGGTGATTCGGGTGATGCGCGGCAGCGTGATGGGCTTGTTGTCATTGCTGGGAGCCAGGACGATGGTGACGGTTTGTCTGTCAGCCGTGAGCGTCTGGTCGGTGCTGCCGCTGAAGAGCACGTCGTTGGAGGCGTTGAAGGCCTTGGCGAGGAAGGTGACGGGCTTGTCCCTGGGCAGGAAGGGGAGCGTCCCGGCCCACTTGCTGTCCGTCTTGGTGAGCTCGAAGTTCTCGTAGATGAGGGTGTCGGTGCTCACTTCCTTCACGTTGATGCGGATGCGGGTGATGTCCGCGGTCGAGAAGGCGAGGGAGGAGACGCGCCCGGGGCGGGAGACGGACGAGGTGCTCGCCTCGTCCAGGGCGATGGAGAAGGAGGCGCTGACGGTGTCAGTGGCCGGGGCGGTGGGCGTCTTGTCCGAGCCACTCCTGCTGCAACCGGAGCCCATCCAGAGGGCGGGGAGTAGACAGAGGATGCCGAGCAGGCCGCGGCGGGGACGGAAATTCCACGAGTGAGTCATTGTCCCGAATGGAGCCGGTGACCCGGAAAATCATGCAGGAAATCCGCGGGTGGCCCCGCGTTCAGGCGGGGAGCACCCCGACGGCGCCCCGGATCCCGAGTTGGCTCAAGGCATCAGGGACTGCACGGGTGACGGTATCGCTGCTTGTTCCCCGTTCCCCAGCTGGCCCTCGCGGTTGAAACCCCAGGCCCAGACCGTCCCGTCAGCACGCAGGGCCAGGGAGTGATGGTTGCCCGCCGCGACGGCCTGGACCCCGGCGAGGCCCTGCACCTGTACGGGCGTGGTGCGCCCGGTGGTCGTCCCATCCCCCAACTGGCCATAGCCATTGTTGCCCCAGGCCCAGACCGTCCCGTCGGAGCGCAGCGCCAGGGAGTGATAGTTGCCCGCAGCGACGGCCTGGACACCCGTGAGGCCCCGCACCTGTACGGGCGCGGTGCGCCCGGTGGTCGTCCCATCCCCCAATTCGCCCCGGCCATTGTTGCCCCAGGCCCAGACCGTCCCGTCGGAACGCAGCGCCAGGGAGTGTGATTCGCTCGCCGCGACGGCCTGGACCCCGGTGAGGCCCTGCACCTGCACGGGCGTGCGGCTCCCGGTTTTCGTCCCATCCCCCAACTGGCCATCGTCGTTTCGACCCCAGGCCCACGCCGTGCCATCAGAACGAACCGCCAGGGCGTGGTAGGAGCCCGCCTCCAGGGACTGGACGCCAATGAGGCCCTGCACCTGCACGGGTTGGAAGCGGCTGGATGTCGTCCCATCCCCCAACTGGCCATCGCCATTGAAGCCGCAGGCCCAGACCGTCCCGTCGGAACGCAAGGCCAGGGAATATTGACCATCCGCCGCGAGGGCCTGGACCCCGGCGAAGCCCCTCACCTGCTGCGGGGTACTGGTCGTCCCAGCCCCCAACTGGCCATGGCTGTTGTTGCCCCAGCCCCAGACCGTGCCGTCGGAATGCAGGGCCAGGGAATGGTGGAAGCCCCCGGCGAGGGCCTGGACCCCGGGGAGGCCCTGCACCCGCACCGGCGTGGTGCTCCTGTCGACCGTCCCATCCCCCAACTGACGGTAGTCGTTGTGACCCCAGGCCCGGACCGTCCCATCCGAAGACAGGGCCAGGGAGTGTAATTGGCCCACCGCGAGGGCCTGGACACCCGTGAGGCCCCGCACCTGCACGGGCAGGGAGCGCCACCAGGTTGCCGTCCCCGTCCTCAACTGGCCATGGATGTTGCTGCCCCAGCCCCAGATCGTGCCGTCAGCACGCAGGGCCAGGGAATGTTGGGTGTGCGCCGCGAGGGCCTGGACATCCGTGAGGCCCTGCACCCGCACCAGCGTGGTGCGCCGGGTGATCGTCCCATCCCCCAACTGGCCATCGTAGTTGTAACCCCAGGCCCAGACGGTGCCATCGACACGCAGGGCCAGGGAGTGTCCGGAGCCCGCGGCGAGGGCCTGGACACCGCTGAGGCCCTGCACCTGCACCGGCGTGTTGCGCCCGGTGGTCGTCCCATCCCCCAACTGGCCCTGGCCGTTGTTACCCCAGGCCCAGACCGTGCCGTCGGAACGCAGCGCCAGGGAGT
>NZ_DASVWK010000416.1:0-4202 GCF_036389735.1 Archangium sp.
GAGTGACTCACCCACGCGGCGGCGAGGCTGTGACGCCACTCCGCGAGCAGCCCCCAGGCGAGCGACGTGGGAAACGCCGCGAGCGCCAGCAGCGGCTCTCCGAAGGCCAGCAGCACGAGGCTCGACAGCACCGCGGCCACCCCCGCGCACCCCACCCGGCCGAGCCTCGGTCGCAGCAGTTGCTGCACCGCGCCACGCCAGAAGAACTCCTCGGCTGGCGCGATGACCACCGCCAGCGCCAGCCCCGCCCCCAGCGAGCCCGTGCCGAAGCGCTCGTAGACGTCCGTCAGCGGCTCGCACAGCAGCTCCGAGAAGCCTCCTCCGCACAGCGCCCACAGCACCGCCCGCGAGCCCACGTACAGCACGCCCGCGAGCGCGACGCCCCACAGCAGATCCGCGGTCCTCGGGACGAGCCGCGGCCGCCCCTCCTCCCCCATCGCCTTCCACGAGAGCCCGAGCCACACCGCGCAGTAGAGCGTTGCCCACAGGAAGAAGCGCGGCGGGTGCGCGTGGACCAGCGCCGTCCACAGCACCATGGCCAGCACGCTCGACAGGCTCCAGCCCGGGTGACGGACAGAGGCCTTCATGGCACCGGCAGGTCCCGGTCTCGCAGCAGGGCTTCCGCTGCTCGACGCCCCGAGACCATCGCGCCCTCGATGGAGCCGTTCTCCCGGTAGTCCCCGCACGCGTACAGCCCCGGGGACAGTCGCACCCGTTTATGCGGCTCCTCGATCACCTCGGGGGGCTGGGCCGGCAGCGCGTGCGGAAGCGCGTAGCTGCGCAGGTGCCGCCACCTGGCCACCGCTCCTCCAAACCACCCGGAGAGCTGCTCGCGCACCCGCCCCTCCAGCTCCGCCGAGTCCTCCGCCGTCTCCAGCACCGACACCGACACCAGCGCCTGTCCCGCCGGCGCGTACCCGGGCGCCACCTCGCTCATCACCGCGAGGTTGTTCACCGGCCCCGTCCCCTCCCCGTTGAGCACCAGGTAGGGTCCGCGCACCGGCGGCTCCGGCGCGGCGAAGTACAGGCACGTCACCGCGTTCATCCTCCGCGGCGGCGTGCCCGGCAGCAGCTCCTCCGCCGAGGGCGCGTCCGTGGCCACCACCACCGCGCTCGACTCCAGCGTTTCCCCGGACTCCAGCCGCACCCGGTGGCCCCACACCTCCTCCACCGGCACGTTCAGCCGCACCACGCCGAATTTCAGCTTCGCCGCGAGCTGCTCGGACAGCGCCCCCATGCCCCGCGCCGGCACCGCCGTGGCCCCCGTGGCGAACATCCGGAAGACGAACTCCAGCATCCGGCTCGAGGTGCGCAGCTCCTTCTCCAGGAACACGCCTCCGAAGAAGGGCTGGAAGAAGGCCTCCACCATCTCCTCCGAGAACCCCACGTCGCGCAGGTACTGCCGCGATGTCTTCTGCTCTCGGTGGAGCACGTCCTCCACCGTGCCCGCCAGCGCCTGCTGCCGCAGATCCAACACCTGCAGCTTGTCGTGCAACGAGCCCACCTTGTTGAAGGCGTGCGTCACCGCCTGCACCGGCCGCCGGAAGGGATCCGCCACCACGTGCAGCTTCCCCCCGCGCCACACCAGGGCCCCCGGGAAGAAGCGCTGGAAGTCGAGCGCCTCGTAGTCCAGCCACCGCTGGGGCTCCGGGTAGGCCGTGAGGAACACCTGGAAGCCCCGGTCCAGCAGGAAGCCGTCCACCGTGTCCGTGCGCACCCGCCCCCCCACCCCGTCGCTGGCCTCCAGCACCCGCACCTTCACCTTCGCCAGTTGCAACACCCGCGCGCACGTCAGGCCCGCCAGCCCCGCCCCCACCACGATGACGTCCGGACCCTCCACGGCACACCCTCCGTCAAATGGGAAAATTCCCGTCCTACATTGATTCCCGGACTCCACCCAGCCACACTTCTCGGGAATTTGAGAAGAAGTGGACACCTTTCTTCCTTACATTGGGAGAGCGAGAAGCCATGTTGATCGTGATGCGACCGGATGCGACGGCCCAGGACATCGAGCGTGTGAACGACGAGATCCGCCGCCGTGGCTGGCAACCGCATGCGATCCCCGGCGGAACGCGCACGGCCATCGGCATCACCGGCAACCCGGGAGCGGTCGAGGCCGAGCCCTTCCGCGTGCTCCCCGGCGTGGCGGACGCGGTGCCCGTCTCCCAGCCCTTCAAGCTGGTGAGCCGTGAGGTGAAGCCGGACGACAGCGTCATCCAACTGGGCGACCTGACGCTGGGCGGCAAGACGGTGCACATCATCGCCGGCCCGTGCTCGGTGGAGTCACACGAGCAGATCATCTCCACCGCCAGGGCGGTGAAGAAGTCGGGCGCCACGATGCTGCGCGGCGGCGCCTTCAAGCCCCGCACCAGCCCCTACGAGTTCCAGGGTCTCAAGGGTGACGGCCTGGCGCTGCTGGCCGAGGCGCGCAAGGAGACGGGCCTGCGCGTCATCACCGAGGCCAAGGACACGGCCACGCTGGCGGCGGTGGCCGAGGTGGCCGACATCATCCAGATCGGCGCGCGCAACATGCAGAACTTCTCGCTGCTGGAGGCGGTGGGCGAGCTGCGCAAGCCCGTCATGCTCAAGCGCGGCATGAGCGCCAGCATCAAGGAGTTGCTGATGGCGGCCGAGTACGTCGTCGCCCGCGGCAACACCCAGGTCATCCTCTGCGAGCGCGGCATCCGCACCTTCGAGACGATGACGCGCAACACGCTGGATCTGAACGCGGTGCCGATGCTCAAGGCGCTCAGCCACCTGCCGGTGTGGGCGGACCCCTCGCACGCCATCGGCGTGCGCAAGGCGGTGCCGGCGATGATGCGGGCGGCCATCGCGGCGGGGGCCGACGGCCTCATCGTCGAGGTGCACCCGGATCCGCCTCGGGCCAAGTCCGACGGCGCCCAGTCGCTGGACTTCTCGGAGTTCGACAAGGTGATGGCCGAGGTGCGCGCCGTGGCCGCCGCCCTGGGCCGCGACGTAGCGCGACTGGAGTAGGCACATGACGCTCAAGGAAGCGCTGGGCAGGGTGGTGGGCCGGCGCGACCTGACCCGCGAGGAGATGGCTCGCATCATGGGCCAGATGCTCGCGGGAGAGGCGACGCCTGCCCAGGTAGGCGCCTTCGCGGTCGCGTTGCGCATGAAGGGGGAGACCGAGGAGGAGATCCTCGGCGCGGCGGAGGCCATGCGGGCCTGCGCCACGCGCATCCACCCCCGGGCCGAGGTGGTGCTGGACACCTGCGGCACGGGCGGAGATGGGGCGCACACCTTCAACATCTCCACGGCCGTGGCCTTCGTGGCCGCGGGCGCCGGGGTGACGGTGGCCAAGCATGGCAACCGCGCGGTGTCCTCACGGTGCGGCAGTTCGGACGTGCTGGCCGCGGTGGGCGTGGCCATGGACCGCTCGCACGAGCAGGTGACGCGCGACGTGGACGAGCACGGCGTGGGCTTCCTCTTCGCGCCCTCGCACCACAGCGCCTTGCGGCACGTGGCGCCGGCTCGCCGCGAGATTGGCCTGCACACCGTCTTCAACCTGCTGGGGCCGCTGACCAACCCGGCCGGCGCGCGCTACCAGTTGCTCGGCACCTTCGCGGGCGAGCGGCTGGAGCAGACGGCGCGCGTCCTGTCCCGACTGGGCAGCAAGCGGGCCTGGGTGGTGCACGGCCGGGACGGGCTGGACGAGCTCTCCCCGTGCACGACCTCGGACGTGGCCGAGCTGTGTGAGGACGGCACGGTGCGGACCTTCTCCATCGACCCGGAGGACGCGGGGCTGGAGCGGGTGCCGGCCGAGGCCATCGCCGGCGGGGACGTGGAGGACAACGCCCGGCGCCTCAAGGCGCTGCTGGCGGGAGAGCGCTCCGGGGTGCGCACGGCGGTGCTGCTCAACGCGGCGGCGGCGCTGGTGGTGGTGGGCAAGGCGGCGAACCTGAAGGAGGGTGTGCTGCGGGCGGTGGAGTCCCTCGACTCCGGTGCCGCGGCGGCCAAGCTCCAGGCCCTGGTGTCTGGGAGCAAGACATGAGCGCGCCCGAGTCGGACAAGCTCGCGGCCATCTTCGCGCGCAAGCGCCGGGAGCTCGCCGCGCGCAAGCCGCTGGTGGCCAGCACGCCCCGTCCCGCCTCCCGGGACTTCGCGGCCGCGCTCACCCGGCACCGTCCGGGCCTGCCGGTCAACGTCATCGCCGAGGTGAAGCGCCGCAGCCCCTCGGG
>NZ_DASVWK010000417.1:0-16835 GCF_036389735.1 Archangium sp.
AACGCCCCCTTCACGTGGCCGAAGAGCGTGGAATGTGCGTGCGTCGGGTCCCGGAGCGTGGCGCAGTTGATTCTGGGGGGCTCGTCGCCGGGGGGCTCGTCGCCGGGTTGATATCGCTTCTGTTTGAGGGCGCTGATGCGCTTAGCAAGCAGCGTCTTGCCGACACCTGTCTCTCCCTCAAGGAGGATGGGGTCCTTGGAGCGGAAGGACACCTTCTCGATAAGTTCGATGAGGTTGTTGTAGGCCGCGTTCCGTGTCTCGATGCCCCCCTTGAGCAGCCTCACGCCCTCGAGTTTCTCCTCTTCCTCCAGCGCACTACGAATGCTAGCGAAGCCCGGTAGGTCGCGGCTTACCACGCGATAGCTGCCCCTTGGATCTCCGATGTTCTGGTTCCCCCAGCAGCGACCCATCTGGCAGGGCGGGTGAAAGGTCTGCACGAGGCGTGCGGGGATCTTCTCCTGGTATGTCAGCAGAAAAAGACAGATTTGAATGACGTGGCTGCCGGTTGTGAGGTGGACGAAGTAATCCTCCTGGTCGTGCCGGAAGTCGTAGCCCTGTGCGAACTCACGGAGTTTGCGGTGCACCTCGTCGAAATCGAAGGTGTTCTTGATCTCGAGCAGTTGGCGCGTCACCCGCGTCGTGGGCGAAACAGTGTGGACATCGCCTTCCACCAGAGTGGCGAGATCCTCATTCCGTGCACGGTAGAGCAAGACGAGTTCGTCGACCCTGAGCGGCGGGTCCTGATGCCGCTGGTTGCAGAGTGCCACTGTTGGGCGCCAGTGACTGTGCCGCACGTCGCTGTCCTGATGGTGGGCATCGAGCTTGGTACCCAGAATGCTGAAGACAACCGTCCGTCGAGTGGAGCTAGCCATTTTGCGAGGGGACTCTACATCTAGCGAGGCGCTCGCATGCTGGGCTTGCCTAACCCCTTGAAATTGCTGAACGAGCTCGCTGGCTCGCGCGCTGCTCTTGGTGCTGCCGCACGGCGGCAATGGAGCCGCCTGCTTCGAGCGCAGGAGTGGGTAATGAGGAGCGGTCAGAAGTCGCAACGGGGCGGCAACGGAGCGGCACGGCAAGAGGCCGCGGCGAAGGAGGAGCAGGACCGGGCTTACGAGGAGTTCTGCGAGAAGCTTCGTACTCAGCTTGCAAAAGCCGACCAGGACGACATGCGCGCGCGCTACGAGACGGGGTGCCTTGTCCTAGCAGCGATGGACAAGTCGAAGTACGGCCAGAAGGCTGTCAAGCGGGCAGCCGAAGAGGTCGGTCGTGACGTGGATACTCTCTACCAGTACAAGAGTGTTGCCGAGGCGTGGAGCAAGGAGGATTTCGAGGCGCTCGTCCAGCGTAAAGGGAAAACGGGCACACCTCTGTCCTTCAATCATCTGGTGGTCTTGGCCAAGGTAAGGGAGCCCACCCGGCGTGACGAGTTGGTGGAGCAGGCGTTTCGAGATGCGCTCCATGTGAGGGCGTTGAAGACGCTGGTGAAGGGCGTTTCCACCGGCAAGGAACCGTCGCTGGCCAATGTCGCGGCTTACCTTCGGCGTGTCACCAATCAGGCGAAGAAGTGGTCGGACATGGTGAGGAACCAGGTCGCCGAGACGGCGGTGCCAAAGCAGGAACAACAGTTCGACTCCATTGCTGATGCGCTGGGCGAGCTTCGCTCCGAGCTGGAGCACCTGGATAAGGCCATCCATCACCGGCGGGAGCCGGTGAGTCAGGACCTGGTCCTAGACGCGCTGGAGCGGAGCGGCGGCGGGACGGAACTTCTCCGGGACGTCCCGGAGAACGACGGCTCCGCGCAGGCGGAGGTAGCGGTAGGGGACGGCACCTACATGGGCCACGAGAACGCCTGAGCCACGGTGGTGAACGGACGCCCGGTCTATCACCCTGGGCGGGCGCACAGTCTCGCCCGGGGAACTCTGCTTGTAGCAAAGCGTGAGCAGCGATGGGCCTGCCAGCTCACGGGCGGGTCGGACGTGTCGATAGGCGTGCAACAAGGTGACGGGCCGAGATGCACATCTCAAGTATTGATTCAGGTACATGAGGGGAGGACTGCATTGGGTGTGGCACGCGCAGGAGGCATCTCGAAGCGGCATTCGAAAGAGTTCATCGACGTGGATGCTGCAATGAAATTCTTGGAGCGACATTGGGGAACAAAGAATTCATCAAAAATGTGGGTACTCTACGAAGTCGCCGAGGTCTCGGCCAAGCTTGCTCGCCTCGTTCAAGAGGCGCGCGAATTTCGCCGCATCCAAGTCAGGTTTGAACGTCAGATGCATAAGTTGGACATGGAGCCTCTCCATGTTCTGCGTGTTCATGTGCAGTTCAATGGTGAGGAGTTCGCGTACAGCACATCAACACAGCAGTGGACTCTCGAGAGAGGCGCACGGCAGCAGGGGGCCCACCCAACCGTCTACTCGTTCAGCTACGAGCGTGCAGTTGACGAGGTCTACTCGGATGTGGAAGCGCGACTGACGCGACTCGCGGTATCCGAGGAAGCAGCATCCGAGGTCGCCAACGCACTCGATGTTGCTGCCACCGAACTGGGCCGCCTGCTGACAGAATCGGGAATACGTGGGGCGCCGCCGACGATTCGGCGCCTCCCGGCGACCGCGGTAACAAGTGCAGCAGCAGTCCTCCGGCTCCCGCCGGTCACGCCGGACGAGATGCGAGCGCTCATGGTTGCCGTGCGTTTCGAGGGGCCTGGAGCTCTCCTTGATCGCTCATCCAGTAAGAGCGCGCACGCAAGCACGTGGTCCAAGCGCATCACAGCTGCGGGGGCTCAGCGTCGGCGGCCCACGCGCCGCGGGAAGGGGCGAGGAACCGCAGGAAAGAATCTGTAGCTCTCGCGCCAATTCTTCCGGAGCGCCAGTTCACCGTAGCTGACCTTACGGAAGGAAAAAAGGCTCCGGGAGCACGGATTTCTTTCCCATGTACTCGTTTCTGGCTGTGTCCAAATGGAGATGTGTCTGCATCGCCACACACATGAGGAGGTCACGCAATGACGCGAGACACGCCGCGCACTATCACCACCACGCTGACGCTGCCGGTCGACATCCGAGCTCGGCTCGATGAGCTCAAGGCTCAGCGCGCCCGGACGTCGGGCCGGTGGCCATCGTCCAACGCCCTCGTTCTTGAGGCACTCCAGGCGCTGCTCGAGCGCGAGTTCCACCCCGCTTCCTGACAAACGAAGGGCCCCGGTCCCGCCGGCGAGCAGGACGACCGGAGCCCCTCAAACGACAGCCTTCATGCCCAACAACAACGATAAGCCCAATGCGCCTGCCGTACAACCGCCCGGAGGCGGAATCCTCACGGGTCGGCTCTTCGCCTCGATACTGACGGAGCTGTACGGTCGAGAATTTGTCCTCACGGGCTCGATGAAATTCATCGAGGAGCAGCTGAAGCGCGGTGCGCAGCCCCTCCTTGTGGTGGTCGAGGAAGAGGGGCGGACCCTTGGCCCCAAGGAACTCTGCAAGTTGGAGGAGTGGGCGGCATCGCCGAAATACAACTTCAACCTCATCACTCTCTGCGCTGACATCACCCCGGCCGCGTAGGCCGCATTGTCCGTGAAGAGCTTGGGCTCAATGTCACCACCGATGCTCGCGCGGCATCGTGTGGCCCAAGGTTGTGCCGCCGTCCCTTTACGGGACGCCATCGATTCCAACGGTAACCAGCGATTCCCGGCGATTCCCTCGGATGGAGAAGAAAGTAGCTGGCGGTCATGTGGGGGCAACCGAGCCCACTGATTCGCCATGGCCACCGCGAGCGCGCAACCGGCTGCCAACCGGCTCTGCGCGCAGCAGCGGCGGTGGCGAGCAGTACGAATTCAATGAGGCAGTACTGATGTCCAGCAAGGTGAGAGTGCTCGTAGGTGAGGTCTTCGATGAGCTGAAACGCAGCCCCTTGTTCCGACCCAACAGGGAGCGGCAACTGGAGCTGAATCGCGAATGCGCCGTGGCGATCGCATCCGTCTACAAGGCGGTCGATGCAAAGAGAGGTTGGGCTAACTTCCAGAGCCTCTTCAACGAGCAGAAGGAAACGTTGAAGGATTTGGCAACGCTGTACCACGAGGCCCCGAGCAGCTCCCCGACGTTCGGAGAACTCATCGCGCTCGGCATCCCCGCAGAGCTCTGTGGGGACCCAAGCAAGACGCCCGCTGAGGAGGCCCATGAGGCGGTTCTCGCGAAGAAGCAGGGCGGGACGCACGCGGATCCCGCGAGCAGCGGGCCGACGAGCCCAGCGGGGGCACCGCAGCCGGGGGGCAGCCCCGCGCCTCAGCATCAGCTGGCGCAGTCGACTCATGCCGCAGGGTCGGCGCCTTCGGCTGTCGTCGCAGCGAAGCCCACCATCCAGGTGAACGACGTGCACCTGCCGGATGTACTCGACGCTGCGGGCAAGGCGCTCGTCGCGGCCAACAACCCGCCCGTGATGTTCATGCGCAATGGGGGCTTGGTCTACATCGACGGGATGCACCACATCAGCGAGCACACCTCGGTGACCTGCCGCACGCGGCTGGGGCACGTCGCCCGTTGGCACCGGAAGACCGGTGTGGACCGTGAGACTGAACTGGACAAGTTCGAGTGGGTTTTCCCGCCTCAGGACGTCGCGAGCGCCATCGTGGCCGAGCCCCCGGCGGGGCTGCCGGAGCTCAAGGAGGTGGTGAACTACCCTGTGTTCGGTAAGTCCGGTCGGC
Organism: Archangium sp.; assembly: GCF_036389735.1. Taxonomy (GTDB): domain Bacteria; phylum Myxococcota; class Myxococcia; order Myxococcales; family Myxococcaceae; genus Archangium. Next base: position 4,694 of record NZ_DASVWK010000417.1, read on the forward strand.
TCATCACCACGCCGGGCTACCACCCGGGCGAGGCCATTTTCGTCACCGACGAGGTGGTGGGCCTTGTCCCGCCGGTTCCATACAACCCGAGTGAGTCCGAGGTGGCGGCGGCCAAGCGACTCATCGCGGAGGTCATCTGCGACTTCCGCTTCGCCTCGCCTGCGGACGAGGCGCACTATCACGCGGCCCTCGTCCTCCCGGTCGTGCGCCGGATGATCGACGGACCGACGCCGAACCACCTCTTCGAGGCGGCCTGCGTGGGCACGGGCAAGACGATGCTCGCCGACACCATCGCGCTCACCATCACCGGCCGCCCCGTGCCCTGGAAGAAGCTGCCGGAGGAGGAGAACGAGAAGTCGCAGACCATTTTCACCATCCTCAAGAGCGGCAGCCTGTTCGCTGGCTTTGACAACGTGAAAGACCGCGTGGACAGCGGCGCCCTCGAAGCGGCGCTCACCACCACCGAGTGGTCGGCACGCCTCATGCGAACCCAGTCGGATGGCACGGTGCATAACCACGCAATGTGGTTGATGACCGCGAACAACGCCGAGTTCAGCGACGACCTGCTTCGTCGTTCCCTGCGCATCCGGCAGGACGCGGGAGAGGAGAAGCCCGCCTTGCGCACCGGCTTCAAACACCCGAACCTGAGGAAGTGGGTGGGAGAGAACCGTGGCCAGCTGCTCCACGCGGTGCTCACCCTGGTCCAGGCGTGGGTGGCGGGCGGGTGCAAGCCCTACAGCGGCAAGCCCCTGGCCTCCTACGAGAGCTGGTCGGCGGTGGTCGGCGGTATCCTCGAGGCGGTGGGCATTGACCACTTCCTGGAGGTCAACCTCGCGGAAGAGGCGAGCAGCAACATGGACGAGGACGCCTCCTTCCTCGCGGCATGGTGGCAGAAGTTCGAGTATATGCCCGTCTCGGCGAAGGACCTCTACAACGACGTCTGTCTCGAGAGCATCGGGGTCGAGCTGGGGGGCAAGACGCTCATCCGCACGCAGCTGGCCCACCTCGGCGGCTTCTTCGGGAGGACGGCGGAGACGGCGCGAACGAAGCGGCTGGGCCACTGGCTCAAGAAGCACCGGGATCAACCCATTGACGGGATGGCCATCCGGACGGCCGAGTACGACGCGAACAACAAGGTCCATCGCTTCAAGCTGGAGCTCATCGGGCAGAAGCCGCAGGCCGCAAAGACCAAGGAAGCTAGCGAGGGGCTCAACCTTCCGCCTGCTGTGGACGGGGACAACCCCGACTTCGGCTCCGGGGAGAACGTCGGGGGCTAACGGACTCGGCGGCCCCGTCGGGGCGAGGGCGCTGCCGGAGACGGGCCGCGCTCTCCGCTTGGCCCATCGGCCCGCCGGTCTCCGCCGGACCCGCTGAGTGGTGGGGACTCCGGGGATTGGGGTGTGGAGGCGGGGTTCTCACCGGGCCCCTCAGCGCATCCCGGGGACGAAATGCGTAGTTAATTCGGCGGTTTACGGGCCTGCCGGGGATGTGCGTGGTTTTGAGCGGGGAGACTCGAGGCCGCCGGCTGAGCACGTGGCGGGGGGAGGAGGCAGAGCAGCCAAACAAACGGTGCCTCCAGCGTATCGATGTAATCCAGAGGAAACCCCGCAAATACCCGTAAACACCGTAGGTGCCTGAAATTGCAGTGGATTTCTTCTTGGGGATTTCGTCCGGGTTTGGCGGGGCGAAGAGGAATGCCCGGCTGCGCACTCCTCCCCACCCACGCTCGTGCTCACGCCGCCGAGCCGCCCGGATCCTCTCGGTGCTCTCGGCCATCTCCCACCTTGGCTATCACGAACCACAAGCAGGGGCAGTTCACCGGTACAGCGAGCAGGGCGCCCGCCACCAATGGCCTATGCTTGATGAGCATGCTTCTTCATCGCCTCCTCGCCTTCCTCCGACGCCCTCGGGTCACTGACATCCTCCATCGTCAACGCCTCCAGTTCGACCGCCTTCATCGGGACCTCCGGGACGTTCAGGCGGCATTCAAACGGGGCGACCTCACCATCGAAGACCTGCGGCAGGGGTAGGTCAGGGCCCGGTTCCTATGTCAGCGGAACCGTCGAACGCGGTGGCTCGCTGACCCGCTGAACTACCCCGGAGCGCGTTGTCCGCGTCGGAACCTCAAGTCCCTCGTGTCCCCGTGGAGATCTCCAAGTAGCGCAGCGCCCCCGTGTTGGGTGATGTGAAGGGCGGCGTCTAAAATCAGGAGGTGACGATACCCACGGTTTCCCGTCATCTCGCCCTCGCCTCATGCGCTTCCGACGCGCAGCCAGAGGCCCTCGCGCGCGCGGAGCCGCCACAGCAGCCTCGGTTGGGCCTGCCCGCGCTGGACCAGCTGGCGTTGACCGCCTTCACCGCCGGCGACGCGGCGCAGATCGTGGATCACGCCCGCGATCTGGCTGGTGCCCTCGCCTCGCTGGACGGCGACAATACCCGGAGGCGCACGATCGCCCGCTCTTTGTCCGTAACCCGGAGCCAGATGGATTTGATCGACGCCGCCGTGGGTGAGGCGCTGGGCCGGCGGGACTTCGAGGCGGTGAAGGCGCTCACCAAGTTGGCGGACAGCATGACCAAGCGATTGAAGATGCTCTTGGAGGAGCACCGCATCGAGCTGGGCCGCGACACGCCGGTGCAGATGTTCGTCGCGCACGCGGACACAGTGACGGTCCGCGGGGGAGGGTGATCGCGCCATGCCGATCTACCGCGATCAGGTTTCGCGCGTGACGCTGCCGATGGTGCGGGCGCAGATGAAGCCCGCGTGCTTTCGCGAGGCGAAGTCCATTTGGCTGGAGAAGTTCGGCTTCAAGACGGAGGTGCAGCTCGTGCGCGTGGCAAGCCCCACCTGCTTCGGCGGCGAGCGTGTCTTCTTCGTCTGCCCCCGCGTGGGGTGCGGCGCGTTCGTGAACGTGCTGGGCTGCATCATGTGGTACGGCTGGGGCTGCACGCGATGCACTTGCTGGAGGGGCCGGAACCGGCGGCGCATCGTGACGTCGCCACCGTTGCCTTGGCCCACGGCCACGGGCGAGCGCTCTACCGGGAAGGTAGATGCTCCCTGATGGGAAATACTCATGGCTGGAAACTTCATCGAACTCATGGGCGGAGATGGACGCTGCCGTATCTGCGATTTCTCCTACTCGAGGGAGCGGCTCGAAGAGGTACGCGCGCACCGTGCACACCATCGTCGTTATCTCTCGGCTTGTGATGGGGTCGGGGCGCCGGTCAATCGTTTTGAACGTGCACGGATGATGGAGGAAGGGACCTGGCTACTGGCTCACGGTGAAACGCTCGCCGAGCGGGTGAGGGGCGCGGAGCGGCAGCTGGCGTCGCTCTTCCACGACCACCTTGCCGCGGTGCTACTCGGGCACGTCTCCCGGCGTCTCGACTTCCGGGATTTCGTTACGCGGATGGATGTGAGCGGCAAGTTGGACGGCAACTACAAGAAGGACGTGGCCGACGAGCTGCGGCATCTCTACTCCGACTGTCCGCGAAGCTGATACGCCTTGGAGGCAAAAGAAGGCGGGCGCGCCGCAACTACGCCCGCCACCGGACTGAAGCTCTATGCACGCAGTCGCACGTGGGCCTCGTTCATGATGCTCGTGAGGGCCAGCTTCTTGATGGCTGCGGCCTTTCCCATCCAGATAGATTCCAGTCGCATCGCCTCGACGGGCTTGCCCTTTACGGAGCGGGTATTTCTGTGGTGGTCCGCCCACTCGCTGACCGCCTGGAGCGCTGCCCACGCCGTGTTCTGGATAGGCCCCTCGATGCCAGTGCCCGCGTGGAAGAGCTGCACCACCTTGTTGCGCGCCTTCTCGAGGCGCGGGTGCTCGGCCTTGTCCTGGGGAAGGGGGAGCACAATGTCGAGCACGTTGCGCAGCTGGTGTTCAGAGAAACGGGTCATGGCGAGATGATCGCCCAGGGCGGCGAAGCGCTCGTAGCCTTGCACGAGTCGACGGAACGCACGGCCCGCCTCCTCCAGCCGTACGCGGGCACTCGTGGTGTGGACGATATGCCACTCGGCCCCGTCCCGCTCCCCGAGTGCGACTCCTATCGTGTTCTGGCAAACGACGCGGGTCGCGACGTTCTTGAGCGTGATCGCCGTGGTGCCGTCGTGACCGCAGTAGCCCAGGATGTAGCGCTTGATGGGACTGGAATCCCCGCGCACGCGCATGGGCTCGGGAAGCTCGCCCAGGAGCCACCCACGCACGCCGCTACGGCCCAGCGTACCGGCCGTGTGGAAGATGCAGCGCACGCCACCGGCGGCCTCCACGAGCGTGCGGGCCACCTCCTCGAACTGAATCACCTCATAGCCCCGGTTGACGGTGGCCAGGTACTCGCCCGTGTCCTGTCGAAAGAGGGCCTTCTTGTCCGGAATGGGCTCATCCATGCCCGGGGCGAAGACGGGCCGCTCCTCCGCTTTGTAGAAGCCAGCGGCCTGCACGATGGAGTCGTATTCGGCGTTGGCCGGCAGCGGCGTGCCCAGGCCGTGCCACGGCTCTTTGCCGACGTACACGAGCTGGTTGATATCGTGGGGCATAGTGCTCCTCCTTTTCGATGAGTGAGGGCGCGCCTCAAGTTCGCGGAACGCGGACTGGACGGGCCCGGGTTCCGCTCGTTTGCGGTGCGCTTCCTCTGAATGGGTTGGAGGACTGCGGCGATCGGTTGGCCGACGCCAGCAGGGGATTCCCTGCCATCGGCTTATACCGAGGCGTGGACTTCCGTTTCGGCCGGAGCGGAACCGCGGCTCTACGCATCGTCCAGGCCAGAGGCTGAGTTCTCTTTACCGCGTAAAGAGGGGCGTTGGCGCGGTCGTGAATGGCGAGCCGACCCGCCGTGTCTCGCCGCCGCGCACTACACGATGGGGGCCACGGTGATGGCTCAAGCCCGGCGTGCGGCGAATCATGTGAGCCCTGATATTCGGGGCTGGACGCTACCAAAGGAGTAACCCATGTGTTCTGGCTCCTCACGTCACGAAACGCCTTGGCTACCATTCCTCCCTCGGAACCAGGGCTGTGCCGCTCTGACGGGTTGTCTAGTGATGGGAACCTTGGCGGTAGTGCTGGGCTTTCTTTCTGCGATTGGCTGTGTTACCCGTAGCTGCACAATCCAGCCGCAACCCATACACACCGGAGGTGTTGTCATGCCGCGCGTTTCTTCCTCGCGTCGGACGGGGATTCGTCTTGCTTCGACTCCCGCCCGCTCCCCCTTGGGCCTTCTCACGCTGCTCTCCGTGGTCCTGCTGTGTCCCCTCGCGTGCGCGAGCAACAGCCCGCCCCAGGCGTATGCCTCCACCCGGGATGCGCTCGCGAACCTGGACGAGTTCGGAGTGCTGCTCATGCGGGCGGGGCTTCCTCCGGAATTGCTGCCCTCGGGACGCGAGCTGTCCCCGGAGCAGGCCAAGCAGCTCCGATTGCAGTTCCACCTCTACCCGCTCTATCCGCCCAAGCCCGTGGAGTACGCCCCCTGGTTGGTCGCGGACGTGCTACTGCTCGACATCACCCTCAAGAGCACCGCCGTTTCCCGGGCCGAACTGGGCCGTCGTATCCAGGAGTTCAAACCCCTCCTGGTGCTCCGCCCCGACGGCTACCTCGCCGAGGCGCTCACCGGCAGGGCCGAGCGGTGCGTGGGCCCGGTGGAGGTGAAAGACAATTCCTACCGCGCTGGTGTCTACGAGCTGGGCGCCTTCTATAAACCCGACGAGAACAACGAGCCGCAGCCCGTTTCCGTAGCCGGGCAATCCACCGCCTCCCATTAGCTGCTTCCTCGCTAGGACTCGTCCATGTCTCGCTCTTCTCGCGCCCCTGCTGCTCGCCTCACCTTTGAGTCCGGGGGCTATCGCTACAGCGTCCTGCGCCACCTCGTCACCCACCCCCACTACGACACTCTCCTGCTCGCTTCGCGCGAGTACGCCCAGGGTGGGCCCGTCAAGGTGGTGGAACTCAAGCCCGTGGTGTTGGAGGAGGGCCGCGAGGGGTTGGAGCGCGTGCTCGAGGAGGTGCGGCTCGCCCGTTTCCTACGGCACCCCAACAACATCGCCGCCGTGTACGGGTATGCGGTGCAGAACGAGCTGCCCTACATCGTCATGGAGCACCTGCGCGGCTGCTATCTCCTCACCGCCATGGACGCCGCCGTGGCCGTGGGCCGCCGCCTGTCTCCTGCCTTCGCGGCCTACGTCGCCGCCGAGGTGGCTGACGCGCTCGATTACGCGCACCGTGCCGTGGACGAAGCGGGCCGCCCTCTCCACCTGGTGCACCGAGCCGTGGGCCCCATGCGTATCCGCCTCGGGCGCAATGGTCGCGTCCAGGTCACCAACTTCGGCGCCGCTTATTCGGAACTGCTCGGCCGCATCCGCTCGCCGGACGGACTCCTTCGGGGGGACCCGGCCTACATCGCCCCGGAGATTCTCCTGGGCTTCCTCCGGCCCGAGCCGGGGCAGAGGGACTTGCTCACCCCCAGAAACCTCGATGGCCGGGCAGACATCTTCTCTCTGGGTCTGGTGTTGTTGGAGATGCTGGTGGCGAGCTACCCACTCGACCCGCCCGACTCCCTGTGGCGTGACGTGAAGCGCCGCTTCCCGGCTGAAGTCCGCAGCGAGGTGCCCACCTTCATCAAGCTGGAGACACTTGCCGACCGCGTGCTGCACTTCGGCCCGGAGGAGGTGCAACGGGTGGCCGAGGAGGTGCCGACGCCACTGCGGCAGATTGTCTCCAAGGCGCTGCGCCCCAACCCCAATGAGCGCTACCCATCCGCGGACAAGCTGCGCGACGAGCTACACGCATACCTTGGCGGACTGCCGCAGCCCTACGGAGCGAAGGATGCCGAGGAGGAGTTGGCCGAGATTCTCAAGGAAGCCACCGACCTCGACAAGCTGGCCGCCCACGCTGGCGTGGAGCGGGGCGTGCTCCCCGTGCCGCCCGACATCGACACCGACGACTTCCACTGAGACGCACCATGGCCCAGGTACATAAGACACAAGCAAAGCTGGCCCTTCACCTCGGAGCGATGGCACGCGAGGCGCGTGCACGCGCGGGGCTGACGCAGGAGGAAGCGGCTGAACGCATTGGCGTGGCGACGGAGGTGTACGGACGCTTGGAGCGCGGAAACATGCTCCCGAGCCTCCCCACGCTCATGCGGCTGTGCCGCGCGCTGGCCGTGGACGCCAACCCGCTGCTGGGTTTCTCGTCCTCGACGCCTCCCGCCTGGCTCACCCTTGAGGTTCCCGGTGAAGATGAACCGCCCGCGGTGCGCCGCCTTCTTCGCACGGTGCGCAAGCTGAAGCCGCGCCAACTCACCGCGCTGAGCCACGTGGCCCGCGTGCTGCTGCCCTCCTCGGGCGCACGGGCCTCGCACAAGACGAAACGCGCTTCTTGAGGGTATGGCTGATGGATATGGACGCGGCGTTGAAGAAGTACCTCGGGAATGCGGCTCGGACGGCCCGCCTGCAAAAGGGCTTCTCTCAGGCCCAGGTCGCCCAGAGCGCCGAGCTGGCCACGGCTGTTTACGGCCGCATCGAGCGCGGTGAGATGATGCCCAGTCTGCCCACAGTGCAGCGGCTGTGCCGAGCGCTGGACGTGGATGCGAATACACTGCTGGGGTTCTCTTCGCCAACGCCGCCCGCGTGGTTCACCTCACCGCCTCCGAAGGTGAGGCCGGCTGTCCACGAATTCCTCCGCACGGCACGCCGGATGAAACCTCGCCAACTCAGAGCGCTGCGGGGCATGGCCCTGGCCATGCTCACGACGAACTCGAGCACCTCCCGACGGCCCACGCCCTCGACGCAAGACGCCCGCTGCTGACCATGACCCGCCTGAAGCTGGACCGATGAAGGACCCTCACCATCCGGCGTGCGGCACGACGCGCGGAGGACTTTGGTAGATGCGACCCACGGAACTCGAACAGCTACAGCCCGAACAGCTCCAGCAATCCCTGGGAGAAGTGGCCCGTGCGGCTCGCGAGCGGCTGGGGCTCACCCAGGCCCAGGTCGCGCGCCAGGCCGGAATCGCCGCCAATGTTTATGGCCGCATTGAACGCGGCGGAATGATGCCAGCCGTCCCAACTCTTCGGAAACTTGCGCGCACCCTCGGCATCTCCGCGGACGCGCTGCTCGCGTTGAGCCCCACTGATGTGGCCGCCTCCGTTGATGCGCCCGCCCCCGAGGGCAGCCTGTCGCCGGAGCTGCTGCAACTCGTGAGCATGCTGCGCGGGTGGAGCCCCGCGAAGGTGAAGCGGCTGATTCGTGTGTTGAAGGTGTTGGAGAACGCGACCGACGACGAGTGAGCGGACGCAACGAGATTGGGCTGGAGCCAGGGGCTGAGCTGCACCCGGACTCTGGAGGGGTACTGGTGTGCGCCGCCCCTGGCTCTGGCCGCTGTACGCGAGGCAAGCGTCTGTGCTCCGCGCGGACACGGGCACGCGCCAGGTGCGATTCGGGGAGCGCAACCTGAGATCCGAGTCGTGCTACCCTCCAACTCCGGAGGTTGACTCATTCCATGCAACTCCCGCCGTTCAAGCAGCCCGATTCCGGGAACATTGTTGGCAACTACCGCCTCCTGGAGAAATTGGGCGACGGCGGACAGGGCCTCGTCTTCAAGGCCGAGTGCACCGGCCGCTTCTTCGTCCTCAAGTTCTTCCGTGCCCGCGAGTTGGACGAGTGGGGCCTCACCGAGGTGTCCCTCCTCCAGAAGTTCAAGCACCGCAACATCGTCCGGGTGCTGGGGTATGGGCGGTGGCCAGACCCTGAGTTCGGCTACTTCTTCATCGTCATGGAATGGGTGGAGGGGCTGACGCTGGAGCAGTACGCCCTCACGGAGAACCCGTGTGCCCGCAGGTGTGCTGGCCTCGTGCTAACGCTGGCCCGCACCCTCGGAGTGGTGCACCGCAAAAACGTCCTGCACCGAGACGTGAAGCGCGACAACATCCTCATTCGCTCGCGCAATGGGGAGCCCGTGCTGGTGGACTTCGGTATCGGAAATGTGCTCGAGGCCACGACGCTGCCTGGTGCTGGCCTGCTACCGCCAGGGACGCAGGAGTACGTGAGCCCGGAAGCGTGGCGCTTCCTCGGTGAGAACGTAGGCGAGCCCGTCACCTACAAGTCCCGCGTGTCGGACGAGCTGTGGGCGCTGGGCGTCACGTTCTACTGGCTCCTCACCAACCGGCTGCCCTTCGGCACCCGGCGTAACCCCCTCATGGTGAAGGCGATTCTCAGCCTCACCCCCAAGGCCCCGTACGAGTGCAACCCTCTTGTTCCCAAATCACTGTCCGACGTGTGCATGCGCATGTTGGAGAAGGAACCCACCGCACGCTTCCCGGACATGGCGGCGCTGTGCGCGGCGCTCGAGTTGGCGTTGGCCGAGGCCCGGGGCGACGCGAGCTGGGACGTGCCACTGGGTGACCCGGATGCGCCCGAGGAGACGACAACGGACGAGATTCCAGCGCAGGTGCCCTGGGACGAGGAGGAACTCGCGGTGCGCAGGTGCTTCGCACCGCCGCGACGCGGACAGAAGAAGCTGAGTGCCGAGGAGAGCCGTACTCCTGTGGTTGCTCCGCCTGTCATGCCCGCCGCGCCTCCAAGCCCCGCTCCGGTGGCCGAGGCCCTGGCGGCGCGTATGGCGGCCATATTCCCCGCCCATGCCTGGGAAGGCGTGCCGTTCCCCGAGGAGAAGATGCCGGCTCCGCCGTTGCCGGCGGTGCAGAGCTCCGTGGCTCCCGCGCCGGCTGTCGCCGCCTCCCAGGTGGAGGATGCAGGACCCATGCGCGAGGCCGCTCCCAGGCGAGGGCCGTTGAGGCTTGCAGTCTCGCGGGCCTTCCCCACTTTCATCGGCACTCTGCCCGTGCGTGCCGTGGCCCTGGACGGCCTACGCCGGGCGGCGTTGGTGCTGGTGTTGATGGCGGTGGCGGCTGCGGCCAGTGCGGGGGCGGTTCTTGCCGCCTCTCCCTCCTCTCGGGCAGGCGGCATTACGCAGCACCAACCTGCATCAGAACCCCTTACATCTTTCGGCACCAGCCCAACTCTCCACGCCTACCTCGCTCGGGAATTGGCGGTTTGGCGGGAGTCGCCGCAAGCTGGCGGGAGCGCGGCGCTGTTTTTGCCTCCTACCCCCGCGTCGGCATTCACCACCGCCATGCTTCGCAAAGAAGACTTCAGCGTGAACACCTCCGAGAAGCCCCAGGCCCAGGCCCGGCGTGCCCGTTTCGCGGAGAAGTGCGTTACTGCGGCCTGCTGCGCCGTTCTCGGCGGCTGCGCTGGCACGCCCTCGGTGCGACCCGCTCCCAAGCCCGAGGCGTGCTCCTCCAAGGCCCTGGCCTCCATGAAGGAGCTGGACATTGACATTGGCGACAGCGCCGGTGGCACCTTTCCCGTCGTGGGGAGCGTCAAGCCCGTCACCGTGCAGGAGTTCACCACGTTTACGCTGGAAGAACCCCTGGGGGAGCTGAAGCCGGGCACCGTGCTCTCCGGGCACCTCATTTTCGGGGAGGACCGCGTCTACGGCCGCTTCACCCAGGCCAAGCAGGCCAGGTCGAAGGGCGGGCAGACCTACCCCGTCTGTCTGGAGCTCCATTACGGATGGCAACGGGGCATCGCGATCCTTCGCGACGGCGGGCCCGACTCCGCCGTGGTTGAGTCCACGGCAGACGTCGAGGCTGTGGAGCGCTTCGAGTAGAGACGTGCGTGGGCCCGGCAGGCCGGAGGCCGGGCACTTCGAGCACGGAGGTGTGGTAGAGGCCCATCCTCCCGGGGCGACTCCCCGCGCCTCCCTGGAGGTTGACCGTTCGTGCTCCCCGCATCTCCTGTCGGCCTCCTGGCGCTGACTCTCGCGTCCACTCCCGCTGACGTGTCCGCGTCTACGTTCACCGACGAGTGCGAGGCGGCGAGCCCGCGCATCGAGCTGTCCGCCTCGCCTCCGGACAAGCCACCTGTGGTGTGCATCGGCCCGGGTCTGCCCATTACCTTCCGCTTCGACTCGCCGCTCCAGCAGCAGTCCCTGAAGCTCGAGGACCGGGGGTGGTTCGAGGATTGGTCAGCGGGGCAGCAGACCTTCACGCTGGTTCCTCGCGACAACCTCGTCGCTGGAAAACGGACTGACGTGGAGGTGTGCTTCGCCGACGAGGCCGCACCGGCATGCATCACCTTCGATCTCATCGTGCACCCCGGCCTCGGCATGCAGGAGGTGAAGGTGCTGCGTCAGGTGCGCTCCGTGGCCTACTTCCAGCAGGTGGCGAAGGACACCGAGGCCAACTTGCTGCAATGCCGGGCGGAGGTGCAGCAGCTCCGCGCCGGGCGCGTCGTGCCGGACGGCTTGCGTGGTGCCATTGCTTCTGGCCTCGTGGACCGCTTCCGGGGTGTTGCCGTCAAGAAACTGTCACTTGAGGTCAGGGGGAAAGAGGGCAACTCCCTCATCCATCGCTCCGTTACGAGCTATCGTGCCAAGGAGCGGGCGGCGGTGGAGGTGTTCTTCCAGAATCCGGGCTCGGTGCCATGGACGGCGGCGGGCGCGGTGCTTCGTAGCACCAAGGGCGAGGTGTTGAAGCCGCTCCCGCTCTGGCCATCCGAGCCCATCCTCCCGTCCGCGCCGGGATACACAGAGGCGAGTGAGCGAGGGCGCGTCGTGGTGGAGGTCATGGCGACGGAGAGGGAAGCCCGGGGCACCTACACCCTCATCCTGTGGGACGAGGAGCGCCAGCGCACCGTGACCCTCGGCAACGTGACGTTCCCCGAGTAGGTGCCGCCACCGCAGTGGCCCGGCTCGACCAAGGCTTGGGGCTAGACTTCCTCATCCGGCGGGAGCGTGAGCAGCAGCTCGTCGTCGGGACCGAGCGGGCGCCAGCCGGGCGGCGTGGGAGCGCTGAGCGGCACGGTTGGCGGTTTCACTGCCGGCCGAGACGCTCGGAGACGGCACGGAGCACAGCCCCCAGACGGTTGAAATCCACCGTGGTGACGATGTCTTCCTTCAGCACCCGCTGGAGCTCCGCCCAGTCATCGATGAGAGAGCCCACGCAGAGCGACGGCTTGTGCTGGAGATCAGTCCACTCGGGGGGTTGGACAACCCAATAATAATCCATGTCGTCGATCTCCAGTGCGTCTACGCCTGCCTGCTGGTGGTGCTCGACGAGCATTGCGAGCAGGAGGAGCAGTTGCCGCAAA
>NZ_DASVWK010000418.1:0-17423 GCF_036389735.1 Archangium sp.
TTCGCCGGCTCGCAGGGAATGCGCAGCTCGTTGAGCTGCACCTGGGCGCAGTCCATGGTGAAGCGCGCGCCGGAGACCTGCGCCTGGCTGAGGCAGCCGCGGCTGGCGGAGCGATCGGCCACGAAGTCGAGCATCTCCTGAATCTCCACGCCCGAGAGGTTCATGATGTTGATGGTGTTCTCGAACGGGAACACGTTGAACATCGCCTCCTGGGTCACCGCGCCGGCGTAGAGGTTGTCGCGGATGCCGAGCGAGTTGGTGAGGGCCATCTCCGCCTCCACGGCGCGGCGCCTGCGCATGGAGTCCGCGGTGATGTTGCCCAGCGGCGAGTCACCGCTCGAGGAGGTGTTGTTGCGGCGATCCAGGTCGCGCGGCGCGTAGGAGAAGATGGAGGTGAGCTGGAGGTTGAAGTCCATGCCCAGCAGGTAGGGCTGGAGCAGGTCCGTGGTCTCGCGGTCCTCCATGTCCTGGCACTTGCGCATGGCGTCGCGCACGCCGGTGGCGTTGACGAACTCGCCCGGGTTCCAGAAGTTGTCCTTGTACCAGGCGCGCATGGCGTCGTCGCACCACAGCCCGTCCAGGGGGAAGGGGCGGTAGCCGTGGCTGATGACCTCGGCGCCCTCGTGGGTGCCGCGCTCCTCGGGCACCTTCACCACCAGGTCCAGCCGGCCCACGTACTTGGCGAAAGCGCCCGAGTGCACCACCAGCACCTTGCGCCCGCTCGGATCGTTGAGCTGCTGCGGCGGGTTGAGCACCACGTGCAGGTGGCCGCCCAGGATCACGTCCAGGCCGGACACGCCGGGAATGAAGACCTTCACCACCGCCTTGGGATCGTTCTCCAGGGTGGGGTCTGCCCACTCGAGCAGCTGCCACCGGTCATGGTCGCGCTCCAGGTAGGGCTTCACGTCCTCGTACTCGTAATAGGCCTCGTAGCCGCGGATGAGATCCTGATCCTCGGTGAGGCCCAGGTGGCTGACCACCACGATGAGGTCCACCACGGGGCGCAGCATCTGCACGTAGGCGCGCGCCGCCTCGTTCTGCTCCAGCGGGGTGGCCTGGAGCGAGTTGCCACCCTCCGTCAGGGAGTTGAGCGAGGAGATGTTGGCCATCCCGATGATGCCCACCCGCAGGCCCTTCACGTTGCGGATGACGTAGGGCACGGTGTTGAGCAGGGCCTGCTCGTTGCCTGCGTCGTTCGGGCTGTCCCAGTGGTAGTTGGCCGCCATCAGCGGGAAGTTGGCGAAGTCGCGCGTCTTCTCCACGAAGTTGCGCAGGCCGGCGTCGAACTCGTGGTTGCCGATCACCGCCGCGTCCAGGCCCAGCTTGGACAGGAAGCGGAACTCGGCCTCGCCGCTGAAGACGTTGAAGATGGGCGCGCCCTGGAAGCAGTCTCCCGAGTCCAGGTGCAGCACGCGATCGGAGCGCTGGCGCTCGCGCTTGAGGATGGCCCCCATGCGGGTGGCCCCACCGAAGGGGCCCGCCTCGGGGATGATGCCCAGGTCCGTGTCCGTCTTCAGCGGCGCGAAGTCATAGGGGATGAGCCGCGAGTGGATGTCGGAGGTGTGCAGCAGGGACAGCCGCACTTCCTGCCCGCTGAGATCGATGTCCTGTCCCTCCATGATGGGCATGCACGAGGAGAGCAGGGCGCACAAAAGGCCGAGCAGGAGACGTCGCATTCGGGGGCGGATCCGGGGGGCTTGAAGAATTTGACCGCTAGACGACGGCGCAAGGTACGAGATCGTCCCGGGGTGGGCAAGCAACGACCCCTCGTCCGGGTCTTCCGGTAAGGGAGCAGCCATGCGACCGAGCAGCCATTCTTCTGTGACGGATATCGAGATCATCGAGGATTTCTCGTCGACCGCGAAGTGTGACGAGGGTTTTCTGCGAGTGCGGCGCCTGCGCTGTCAGAACCGGCGCGCGGACGGCACGGCGTCCAAGGTGTACCGGGTGGACGTGGTGGATCGGCCACGGCTGGATGCGGTGGCGGTGCTGGTGTACCGGCGCGGCACGTCGGGGCTGGAGGTGCTGACGCGGATGAACCTGCGGCCAGCGGCCTACTTCCGGCGGGGCAAGGAGATGACGGTGCCGGACCCGGCCACGTACCTGCGGGTGGAGGAGATCGTCGCGGGGCTGCTGGAGCCGGAGGACAAGGGGGAGGCGGGCCTGCGCCACCGGGCGGCCGAGGAGGTGCTCGAGGAGGCCGGGTACGAGGTGAAGCCGGAGGAGATCCAGCTGTTGGGGGCGGGCTTCTTCCTGGCGCCGGGCATCCTGTCGGAGAAGGTGTTCCCGGCGGCGGTGGACGTGACGGGCAGGGAGCCCGGGGTGCCGCAGGGGGACGGCTCACCCCTGGAGGAGGGCACGCACCTGCAGTGGAGGCCCATCCGCGAGTTGCTGGCGATGTGCCGGCGCGGGGACGTGCCGGACGCGAAGACGGAGATCGCCATCCTGCGGCTGCTGGCCGAGCAGGCGTGACGGGAAGGGGAGTGCGGGGGGCGAGGTTGGCCGGGGAGCGCGGGACGGGGTAGGGTGCGCCGTCTCGTCTTCCCCCAACGAGGTCCTCGGAATGTCGTCGTTGCCCACCTGGCTTCAGCAACTCCTGCCGATCCTCATCCTGCTGGCGGCGATCGCGCTGGTGATCTCCCGACTGCCCAAGGTGGAGCTCGGGCACACCGAGGCCTTCAAGCGTCGGCGCTTCTTCAACTGGTTCCCGTTGGGCATGACGTACGCGTTCCTCTACATGGGGCGCTACAACCTCAACGAGGCGACGAGCGCGCTGAAGGGGTACACGACCAACGCGGACTTCGGCACCATCTTCTTCTGGGGCACGCTGACGTACGGTTTCTCCTTCCTGCTCAACGGCCCACTGACGGACAAGCTCGGAGGCCGCAAGACGATCCTCCTGAGTGCGGCCGGCTCGGCGGTGTGCAACGCGCTGATGGGGGCGGTGGTGTACGGCGTGCTGGCGGGCGGATGGCAGCCGCCGGGCGGCCTGGTGGCCACGCTGTCCGTCCTCTACGCGCTGAACATGTACTTCCAGAGCTTCGGCGCGGTCTCCATCGTCAAGGTGAACGCGTCCTGGTTCCACGTGAAGGAGCGCGGAGTGCTGGGCGGGGTGTTCGGCATCCTCATCTCGCTGGGCGTCTACTTCGCCTATGACTGGAGCCGGTTCATCGCGAAGGCGGCGCCCACCTGGTGGGTGTTCTTCGTTCCGGCGGCGGTCCTCGCGGTCTTCGTGGTGCTGGACTTCTTCGTCATCCGCGACACGCCGAGCCACACGGGTCACCCGGACTTCGACACCGCTGATGCCTCCTCGGGGCAGAGCGAGCAACTGGCGCCCAAGGACGTGTTCCTGAAGATGATCCGCAATCCGATCATCCTCACCATCCTGTCCATCGAGTTCTGCAGCGGCTTCCTGCGCAACGCCATCATGCAGTGGTACCCCAAGTTCGCGAAGGCCACGGGCATCGCCGACACGTTCGTGGCGTCCAACTGGGGGATGCTGCTGTGCGTGGCGGGCATCACCGGCGGCATGTTCGCCGGCGTCATCTCGGACCGGGTGTTCGACTCGCGGCGCGGGCCCGTCTCCGCGGTGCTCTACGCGGGCCTGTCCCTGGGCGCGGTGGCCTCGCTCTTCCTCATCCAGAGCTGGATGCTGGGCTGGGCGGTCATCTTCATGTCGCTGTGCGTGATTGGCGTGCACGGCATGCTGTCGGGCACCGCCAGCATGGACTTCGGTGGCAAGAAGAACGCGGGCCTGGCGGTGGGCATCATCGACGGCGCCGTGTACGCGGGCACCGCCCTCCAGTCGCTGTTGCTGGGCAACATCCTGCCCTCGGGTGAGGCGGCGAAGAGTGCGGCCAACTGGTCCAACTGGCCAATCGCCCTGGTGCCGCTGTCCTTCGTCGGTCTGCTGCTGGCCACCCGGGTGTGGAACGCCCGGCCCCAATCCAAGGTGGCCCCGGTGGTTCAGGTCCCCGCGGTGGCCCCTGGCGGCGCTCAAGAGCCGCCCCGGACGGGCACCCAGGGCTGAGTCAGTCCAGGAAGCGCCGCTCCCAGCGGCGGACGTGCTCCGGGACCTCGAGGTGCGCGTGTTTGGACTCGGTGCGGTAGAGCCAGGGCTCCAGCACGCGCGCCAGCTCCCGGTAGGCGGGCAGCGTGCGGCCCTGCTCTGTGTCGCCAGCATCTGGTGACGGGCCGAGGGTGATGACGACCCGATCATCCTCGAGCTCCTGCACGGTGGTTCCAGGGGAGTGCAGCCGGGTCCGCAGGCCCGCCGCGCTCCCCAACTCGCCCAGCACGGGCTGGCCCAGGAAATTCAGCCAGCGCACCCCTTTGACCCGCGTGCCGATCTCCATCGAGAGGCCGAGCGAGTCGGGGAGGTCCATGCCCGGGTAGCGCATGGACAGCTCGCGCAGCTGCTCAGCGGCATGCGAAGGGATCGAGCTGCATGGCCCACGTCATCCCCTTGCGCCTGGGGTTCTTCGCCAGCGCAATGCACTCGTCGACGTTGGGAAAAAGGGCCGCGAAGTCCCCCTCGTGCCGCAGCAGGACTTCCGAGCGGGCCTCATCGGCGCAGGCCGCGAGCGCCTGGTCGATGGACGTTCTCGTCGCCACGTCCAGTGCCACCTTCAGGACGGCGGTGGCGGAGGCCAGTTCCTTCCCGTAGAGCGCGAGGCAAGCGCTGGGGTTGTGGCGACAGGCGGCGGAGGGCGAGTCGACGCTGTAGCGGAACGACGTGATGCGGCCCGAAGTGCTCGCACACGCCCCGAGGAGCATACTGACGACCATCACCCCACCTGCCTTGAGCAGGGGCTGCGGCATGGACTCCTCCCCGTGGAGCTTCACCTGTTGTAATCGACTACAATCGGTGTGCGACAACTGCGCACATTGATTGTAGTCGACTACAATTGGACTCGCGTCTGGACGCTGATCCGGGGGTCACTATCCCGTGACAGACGTGTGACCTAGAGTGCGGGTGTGTCCCAGGCTCCCGTACCTCCACCGCTCCTGCAAAACCGGCTCGATGTCCACGACCGGAAGCAGTTCGAGCTCAAGCTCGAGTACCAGCCCTCTGGGGCGGACGACGAGACGCGCTATCTCGTCGAGACGTACTTCTTCCTGCCGGCGAGCCTGAACATCGACGCGGAGACGTACCCGCGGGCGGCCTTCTACGCGGACATCCACAACTACGTGCGCTTCAAGACGCCGGTGATGAGCCTGGCCGAGGTGCTGGACCTGGACAGCTCGCCGCTGGCCCGACTGGAGGCGGGGCTGCGCACGGGGCTCGTCAGCGAGTCGGAGCTCGTCTACCAGTCGAAGCTCCTGTCCTGCATCTTCCGCGGCGCGCTGCGGCGCTTCGCCAACGACGTGGACGTGCTGTGCGAGGGGATGGCCCGGAGCCCGGCGGAGGCGGCGTGCGCGCGGCTGGAGTCCGAGGCGCGTGCGACCAGTGGCGGCGCCCGGCGCGTGCTGGAGCGCTTCCGTGCGTGGTCGCGCTCGGCCAACCGCTACCGGATGCAGGAGAAGACGCGCGCCTCCATCCGCCTGGTGGACGAGTACATGAGCCTCACGGTGGAGCAGTTCTTCCGCAAGGCCGTGGCGGACATGGACGCGCTGCCGCGCTCGGGCGTCTACATCGAGCTGCGCAAGGAGCTGATGGAGGAGGTGCTGCGCGAGGAGCGCTACCGCAAGGACAACCAGCTGCGCTCGGTCATCAGCCCCACCGGGGACAACGAGGAGTACATCCACCGGATCGGCTTCTTGAAGAAGTTCTGCATGAACATCCTCTTCCTGTCGGCGCGGCGGGCGCAGAAGCGCCAGGGCTGGGAGGAGGTGCTGTTCGCGCTCGCGGCGGGCGTGGCGATGGCCTTCGCCACCGCCGTGGCCTTCTGGGCGCAGGGCCGCTACCCGCACCCGCAGGCGCAAGCCAGCCTCAACTTCTTCCTCATCATGGTGGTGGGCTACATGATGAAGGACCGCATCAAGGAGGGCATGCGGCGCATCTTCAGCCAGCTGGCGGCGCGGCACCTGTACGACCGCACGGCCCGTATCGTGGATCCGGTGACGGGCCGGTGCCTGGGCATCTGCGAGGAGAAGGTGGACTACGGCAGCGCGGTGAAGGTGCCCGAGTCGGTGGCCGCGCTGCGCTCCCGCGACGACTTCATCACCGTGACGCAGGGCGAGCTGTCGGAGATGGTGCTGCGCTACCAGAAGCAGGTGGTGCTGGACGCGGAGCTGCTGCCGCGCACCGAGCGTGGGCTGAGCGGCATCACCGACATCATCCGCGTCAACGTGGAGCGCTTCCTGCGCGACATGGACGAGCCCGAGTACGCGCTGGAGTACGTGGACCTGGAGGACTTCTCGGTGGGGCGGGTGCGCGGGGCCAAGAGCTACCAGGTGGACCTGGCCTTCCGCTTCATCGTCGAGGAGTCCGGGCAGGAGAAGGAGTCCCTCCAGCTCGTCCGGCTGGTGCTGGACCGCAATGGCATCAAGCGCATGCTGCGCCTGTGCCCGGAGCAGCCCCTCCACCCCGAGCCCATCCGCTCGGCCGCCTGAGGGGCTGAATTCCGCGCTGCCGGGGCGCGAGGGGCCATGTATTCTGGAAGACCATGGCCTCGAACCTCAGAACCCGTGTCCAGGAGGGCTGGCAGCAGACGCTGCGAGGCATCCTGGAGCAGGCCCGCTCGCTCGGCTCCCAGGCGGTGCTCGCCTTCGACCTGGACTCGACCCTCTTCGACAACCGGCCCCGGCAGGCCCGCATCGTGCGCGAATTCGGGCTCGCCCAGGCGGTGGAGAAGCTGAGCGCCTGCGAGCCGCGCCACTGGGACAGCGGCTTCGACATGCGGGGGGCCATGCTCAACTGCGGCCTCTCGTCGGAGGAGGCGGAGGCCCATTTCACGGCGCTGCGCACCTTCTGGCTGGAGCGCTTCTTCACCAGTGAGTACTGCGTGGACGACGTGGCCCATCAGGGTGCCGCGCCCTTCACCCATGCCGTGGTGGCCACCGGGGCCCACCTGGCCTATGTCACCGGCCGCCACGAGGGCATGCGGCCAGGCACCGTGGAGTGCATGCGCCGCAATGGCCTGGCCGTGCCCGGCGAGGGCCGGGTGCACCTGCTGATGAAGCCCACCGAGCGCGAGGACGATGACGCCTTCAAGCGCACCGCCCACGCCCGGCTGGGGGAATTGGGGCGGCTCATCGCCGCTTTCGACAACGAGCCCACCCACGCCAACGACTACCTGCGCCGCTTCCCGGAGGCCAAGGTCGTCCATCTGGCGACCGACCACTCGGGCCGGCCGGTGGTGCTCCTCGACGAAATCGTCTCCGTGCCGCACTTCTCATTCGAGCCGTGACGCAATGCGCCTAAAGGGTGGGGGCAGGACTCGCCCAGCCGTTTGGTGCACGAAAGCCCTTGCAGTCCCATGTCCGCGCGCTATTGAGGCGCACTGCCGTCCCTTCTCCCGGGACGGTTTCAATGTCTGGAGGCTTGGCGGTGGCCAGCAAGTACTCGAAAGACCTGCTGTTGACGATGTACCGGAAGATGTACCTCATGCGCCGCTTCGAGGAACGAGCGGGCCAGCAGTACGGTCTGGGGAAGATCGCCGGATTCTGCCACCTGTACATCGGCCAGGAGGCAGTGGCGGCCGGTGTCGAGGAGGCCATCCGCAAGGATGACTACATGCTCTCGGGCTACCGGGACCACGCCCAGCCGCTGGCGCGTGGCTCGGACGCGGGCATGGTCATGGCGGAGCTCTTCGGCCGCACTGGCGGCTACAGCAAGGGCAAGGGCGGCTCGATGCACATCTTCGACATCGAGAACCACTTCTACGGTGGCTACGGCATCGTCGGGGCGCAGATCGGTCTGGCCGCGGGCATGGCCTTCGCCAGCCGCTACCGCAACGAGGACCGCATCACCGTGTGCTACTTCGGTGACGCCGCCGCCAACCAGGGCATCTTCCACGAGACGCTCAACATGGCGGTGAAGTGGAAGCTGCCCGTGCTCTACATCTGCGAGAACAACCGCTATGGCATGGGCACGGCGATCGCCCGCACCTCGGCGGTGCCGGAGATCCACAAGCGCGGCGAGGCCTACGGCATGCGCCACGAGGCCGTGGACGGCATGGACGTGCTGAAGATGTACGAGGCGGTGAAGGACGCGGCCGCCTACATCCGCGCGGGCAATGGTCCGGTGCTGATGGAGGCCAACACCTACCGCTTCCGCGGCCACTCCATGGCCGACCCCGCCACCTACCGCACCAAGCAGGAGGTGGAGGACGAGCGCAAGAACGACCCCATCCCCCGCCTGCGCGACTACGCCATCAAGCAGGGCCTGGCCAAGGACGAGGAGTTCGAGGCCATCGAGGCCGAGGTGAAGGAGCAGGTGGACGCGGCGGTGAAGTTCGCCGACGAGTCGCCCGAGCCCAGCATCGACGAGCTCTGGAAGGACACCATCGTGGAGGAGGGCGAGGAGGACGTGCGCCCCCGCGAGCGCGTGCTGGGCGTGAAGGTGGCCAACTGGCCCAAGTACCCCTCGGGCCAGGAGCTGAAGGTGACGTGGGACCTCGAGCCGCGTGAACAGGCCGACAAGGCCGACAAGGCGGCGGGCCTGAAGCGCTAGTTCTCTTCCACTGACTTCTTGAGATTTCGAATTCGGAGCCAACGATGGCCGAGTTGATGTACCGCGAGGCGCTGAACCAGGCGCTCGCCGAGGAGATGGAGCGCGACGCCAACGTATTCCTCATTGGTGAGGAAGTGGGTCGCTACCAGGGCGCCTTCAAGGTGTCGCAGGGTCTGCTGGACAGGTTCGGGAGCGCGCGCATCATCGACGCGCCCATCTCCGAGCTGGGCTTCACCGGCCTGGGCGTCGGCGCGGCGATGGTGGGCCTGCGTCCGGTGGTGGAGATGATGACCTGGAACTTCGCCATCCTGGCGATGGATCAGATCGTCAACAACGCGGCGAAGCTGCGGCACATGTCCGGCGGCCAGCTGCGCTGCCCCATCGTGTTCCGCGGTCCGGGCGGCGCGGGTGGCCGGCTCTCCAGCCAGCACAGCCAGGCGCTGGAGGCCAACTACGCCCACTTCCCGGGCCTGAAGGTGATTGCCCCGGCCACGCCGGCGGACGCCAAGGGCCTGCTCAAGTCCGCCATCCGTGATGAGAACCCCGTCATCATGATCGAAGGCGAGCGCCTCTACGCCCTCAAGGGCGAGGTGCCCGAGGGCGAGCACATCGTCCCCATCGGCAAGGCGGACGTGAAGCGCGAGGGCAAGGACGTCAGCATCATCACCTGGTCGCGCATGTACTACTTCTGCGAGGAGGCCGCGAAGCAGCTGGATGCCGAGGGCATCTCCGTGGAGATCCTCGACCTGCGCACGCTGCGCCCGCTGGACGAGGAGGCCATCCTCGCCACCGTGCGCAAGACCAACCGCGCCATCGTCGTGGAGGAGGGCTGGCCCCTGGCCGGCATCGGCGCGCAGGTCGTGGACATCATCCAGTCCAAGGCCTTCGACGAGCTGGACGCGCCCGTCGTGCGCGTGACCGGCGTCGACGTGAACATGTCCTACGCGGCGAACCTGGAGAACGCGATCCAGCCGGACGCGCCCAAGATCATCGCGGCCGTGAAGAAGGTCCTCTACCGCGAGGGAGCCTGAGAACCGTATGGCCACCCCCATCCAGATGCCCGCCCTCTCTCCGACGATGAAGGAGGGCAAGATCGTCAAGTGGCTCAAGAAGGAGGGCGACAAGGTCTCCTCCGGCGAGGCGATCGCCGAGTGCGAGACCGACAAGTCGAACCTCGAGATCGAAGCCTATGACGACGGCTACCTGCTGAAGATCGTCGTCGCCGAAGGGGGGATGGCCACCGTTGGCGCGCCCATCGCCTTCATCGGCGCCAAGGGCGAGAGTGTCGACGCCGGAGGTGGCAAGCCCGCCGCCCCGAAGCCCGCCGCTCCGGCGCCCGTGGCTCCCGCTGCCCAGCCCGCTGTCGCCGCCCAGCCCGCTCCCGCCGCCGGGGGCGAGGGCATCCCCGTGGTGATGCCCGCGCTCTCCCCGACGATGACGGAGGGCAAGCTCATCAAGTGGCTGAAGAAGGAGGGAGACAAGGTCTCCTCCGGCCAGGCCATCGCCGAGGTGGAGACGGACAAGTCCAACCTCGAGGTGGAAGCCTACGACGACGGTGTGCTGGCGCGCATCGTCGTGCAGGAGGGCCAGATGGCCAAGGTGGGCGCGCCCATCGCGTTCCTGGCGGGCAAGGGGGGCATCAAGCCCGCCGCTGCTCCAGCCCAGGCCGCCGCGGCGCCCCCGCCCAAGGCCGCTGCTCCCGCCCAGGCTCCGGCGCCCGCGCCGAAGGCTCCTGCGTCCACACCGGGAGGCCGGCTGCGCGCCAGCCCGCTGGCGAAGCGGATGGCTCGCGAGCGCGGTCTGGACCTGTCCCAGCTGCAGGGCTCCGGTCCGCTCGGTCGCATCGTCAAGCGCGACATCGAGACGGCGCTCACCCAGGCGCCCACCCGGGCCGCCCCGGGCAAGGCCCCGGCCGCCGCTCCGACGGCTCCGGGCGTGCGTCCCGAGCCGAAGTCGGTGCCCGTCTCCACCATGCGCAAGGTCATCAGCCAGCGCATGGCCGAGGTGAAGCCGGGCGTCCCGCACTTCTACCTCTCGGTGGATGTGGAGATGGACGGCGCGCTGAAGATCCGCGAGGAGGCCAAGGCCCTCGAGTCCAAGGTCTCCGTCAACGACATCATCGTGAAGGCGTCGGCCATGGCGCTGCGCCGCTACCCGAAGATGAATGTGTCGCTGAGTGGCGACAACATCCTTCACTTCGAGACGGTGGATATCGGCATCGCGGTGGCCATCGAGGACGGTCTCATCACCCCCATCATCCGCGACGCGGACAAGAAGGGGCTGTCGGCCATCTCCGCCGAGGCGCGTGATCTGGCCGAGCGGGCTCGCAAGCGGGGCCTCAAACCGGCCGAGTACACCGGCGGCTCGCTGACCGTGTCCAACCTGGGCATGTACGGCATCGACGCGTTCATCGCCGTCATCAACCCGCCCCAGGCCGCCATCCTCGCGGTGGGCTCGGTGGCGGACAAGGTGGTGGTGCGCGATGGGCAGATGGTGGTGCGCAAGATGATGACGGTGACGCTCTCGGGCGACCACCGCGTCATCGACGGGGCCATCGGCGCCGAGTACCTCCGGGAGCTCAAGGCGCTGCTCGAGCACCCGATGCGGCTGCTCTTCTAGCCGCCGCCACTCGGCGGGCCGTCTCCCTGGGGCGGCCCGCCGGTGGCTTCCGACCCGTCACTCGCGGGTCGGCTCCTTCGTCTCGTGCATGTCGTGCTCCAGCTGGCGCTGGGCGTCGGTGACGCTGGCCTGGCCCTCGCGCGGCGTGCCCGTGGGAAGCTCCGACTCATGCTCCTCCGAGCGGCCCTTGATGCCGGGCCACGGGTCTGGGTGGGTGGCCTGCACGTGCTCGATGTGCTCCGCGTAGCCTGGGTCCTTGGTGTCCGCCATGTCCGTCCCTCCTCACATGTGGGGATGCCTGGATAGGGTGGGGGTCGAGGTGGGAGACGGCCAATGGGAACCCTCCCGCGTGGCCCGTACCCCTGCTCGCTGGGTAGGCGATGAAAAGGGCACGCAACCCAATCGTGAGCTGCTTAACTTTGTCCCGATGAATGACGACGACACCAGACGCATCCGGCTGCCCCTCCAGCAGGCCCTGCTCGGGGCCGTGTTTCCCCTTTCCACGGAGCAACTGGTCCTGC
The DNA here is from genome assembly GCF_036389735.1 of Archangium sp. Taxonomy (GTDB): domain Bacteria; phylum Myxococcota; class Myxococcia; order Myxococcales; family Myxococcaceae; genus Archangium. Next base: position 11,758 of record NZ_DASVWK010000418.1, read on the forward strand.
TGGCGCGGGAGAACGACGCCCCCCCCATCGTTCTTTCCCTGCTGAGCGGTCTGCCCCGGCAGCGGTTCGACTCCCTGGACCTGGTTCAGCGGGTGGTGGAAGCCCAGCTGGGAGTAGGCGAGGAAGCGGCCGAGGCCCCGTCGGCTCCCATGCAGTCACGCTGAGCCGCTCAGGCTCCAGGTGTGGAACGGAGCGATTGACGGTGAGCATGTCGGGGTTGCCGGTGCGTGCGGGTCGCCTCCCACACTGAACACGGCCCATCGGGTTTTGCGCCTGACGTGGTATCTCTTGGGGCGTGGGCGCAGTGGGTTGGCAGGGTGGGAATGGGGTTGGTCGGCCTGGCCCGGAGAGGAATTGCATGAATCCGTCTGACCTCCCCGCCGTCCTCTACGTCGACGACGACGCGCTCAATTTGAGGGTGTTCGAGGCGAACTTCGGGCAGAAGTTCCGCATCTTCCGCTGCTCGACGCCGGCCGAGGCGCTGACGCTGCTGGAGCAGAAGCGCAGCGAGATTGGCGTCATCCTGTCGGACCAGCGCATGCCGGGCATGACGGGCGTGGAGCTGCTGGAGCGCGCGCGCACGCTGGCGCCGGACGCCAAGCGCATGCTCGTCACGGCCTACTCGGACATGCAGGCGGTCATCGACGCGGTGAACCGCGGCCAGGTGAGCCGCTACTTCGTCAAGCCGTGGGACCGGGCCGAGGTGCTGGCCGCGCTGGAAGACGGCCTGAAGATCGCCCGGCTGGAGCTGCGCATCCGCGAGGTGGAAGGGCGGATGATGAAGGCCGAGCGTCTGGCCACGCTGGGTCAGGTGACGGCCGGCATCGCGCACGAGCTGATGGGCCCGGTGGGCTACCTCTCGCAGAACGTGTCCTCGCTGCGGCGGGACCTCGAGTGCGTGGTGCAGTACGCCTCCAAGCACCTATCGACGGACCCTTCGTCCGAGGTGGCCAGTGTGCTGGAGGATCTGCCGTCGCTGCTGTCGGACCTGGCCAGCGGAGCGGACCACCTGCGCGGAGTGGCGCTGGGCCTGAGGGCTCAAGCTCGTGGCGAGGACATGGAGGCCTCGGCGGACGTGGCCGAGGTGGTGTCCTTCGCGGTGAAGCTGGCGCGCGCCGAGGTGCGTGACCGGGCCCGTATCACCACCATGGGCGAGCCCATGAAGGTGACGTTCGGTCCGGTGAAGCTGACCCAGGTGCTGCTCAACCTCATCGTCAACGCGGCGCAGGCCATGGAGGGCACGGGCCGGCCGGGTCGCATCGAGGTGCGGTGGACGTCGCGCGAGCAGGACGTGGTGCTCACCGTGGCGGACAACGGCTGCGGCATTCCCCAGGATCTTCAGGAGAAGGTCTTCCAGCCGCTCTTCACCACCAAGCCGGTGGGCATCGGCACGGGCCTGGGTCTGTCCATCTGCAAGGAGCTGATGACGCAGGCCGGCGGCGGGCTGCGGCTGTCGTCGAAGCAGGGTGAGGGCACCGAGGTGGAGCTCACCATCAAGAGATCCCAGCTCCCCTGAGGCCGAAGGCGTTGTGCAGGAGGCGCCACACTCGGAAGAGCGCCTCCTCCTCGCCCGCGCCGATGTGCTCCACCAACACCGCGCGCCGCGCCTCTGCCGTCTCACCCCCGGAACGCCACGCCACCACGAGCGCATAGCGCCGGGGCGCGCGCTCCACCACTTCCACGGCGAACACCTCGTCGAAGGGCACCCACTCGACGCGGGTGGCTCCCGGCGCCCACCGCAACTGCTCCAGCCGCAGGCGCTCGGTGGGGAAGTGCAGCACGAAGCGGCGACGGCCGAGCTGGCCCTCCAGCCAGAGCGCGGCGCCCACCAGGGCCGTTCCCAGCCCGCCCAGCGCCACCGTCAGGGGCGGCAGCCCCCCCTCCCCACTTCCCCACACCAACGCCCCCACGGCGCCCGCCGCGCACAGGGCCGCCACCAGCAGGCAGGCACCCGGGAGCTGCCGCCGCCAATAGGCGGGGGAGAGGGACTCGCCCAACAGGCGGCCGGGCTCGTACCGCAGTCGTATGTCCCCCAGCCGCCGGGGGGCGGGGTTCTCCTCCAAGGCATCCGCGAAGCTCGCCACGGCTCACAGCATAGACACCACACGGCGTCCCTCGAAGTCCGACGCGAGCTGTGCAATCCTCAAAGCCATGGATCTCCCCTTCGAGACGGATGAGGGCGGCGGGAGTGAGGAGGGTGGGGGAACCCTCGCTTCCACCGTGCTGGTGGTGGACGACGAGGCCGTGGTGCGCGACGTGTGCGCCCGGTTGTTGGCGCGTGAGCCGGACCTGGTGGTGAGCCTCGCCGAGGACGCCGAGGAAGCCCTGGCGTTGCTCAAGGCCCAGCGCTTCGACGTGCTCATCACCGACAAGAACCTCCCCGGTATGGGTGGCGTGGAGCTCATCGCCGAGGCCCGGCGGATGCAGCCCGCGCTGGAGGCGCTGATGATCACCGGCTACTCCAGCTCGGAGTCGGTGATCGCCGCCTTCGCCGCGGGCGCGAGCGACTACATCCTCAAGCCCTTCGAGGACCTGCGGGTGGTGCGGGCCAAGGTCCGCGCCGCGCTGGAGCGTCGCACGGAGCGGGTGAAGGGACGCGAGCTGGCGCGGCGCGTGGCGCGCGAGGCCTCCGAGCTGTTGGAGGCGGGCGGGCATGCCCCGTCCGAGGCGCGCGTGCAATTGGAGACGCACCTGCGCGCCTACGAGCAGGCCAGCCGCAACTCCACGGGTGGGCAGGTGGCCGTGGTGGGCAGCCGCGAGGCGCTGGAGACCCTGCTGGAGGACGGGCTCGAGGCGGTGGCGCTGCCCCCGGACTCGCCCGCGCTGGTGGGCGCGGCCGTGGTGGTGCTGGAGACAGGCGCGGCCCACTGGTGGGAGATTGCCGAGCGCCTCCAGTCGGCCACGCCGGACGTGGTGCTGCTGGCCGGCCCGAACGCGGACCTGGCGGACCTGCTGGACGCCATCACCCTGCGCCTGGAGCTGGTGGGCTTTGGCACCTCGTCCTCCGAGTCGCTGCCGGAGCGGGTGCGCATGCTGCTGATGCGCCGCGGCCTTCAGCGGGCCCAGGCGGCGCTGGCCACGGCGCTGGCGACCTTCCGCGCGAGCCTCGGGTAGGAAGCACCGGGCCCGCAAAAGCGAAGCGCCCGCTTCCTTGGGGGAAGCGGGCGCCTCAGTGACCCTGCCGGGATTCGAACCCGAGTTTGAGCCGTGAGAGGGCTCCGTCCTAACCGCTAGACGACAGGGCCAGAAACAGAGCGCCCACCTTCCCAGGAAGGTGGGCGCCTTTGCTACGAGTGACCCTGCCGGGATTCGAACCCGAGTTTGAGCCGTGAGAGGGCTCCGTCCTAACCGCTAGACGACAGGGCCGGTTTGCTACCGGGTATTACCAACTGGGGAACTAGGATTCGAACCTAGATAAGCAGAGTCAGAGTCTGCTGTCCTGCCGTTAGACGATTCCCCAACAACTGCGCCCTACTGCTACCGCAACTGCTTCAGCACTTCAACTTCCTTTTTCCGAACCTCTGGGTTACCGCGCCCTCTTCCCAGACTTCGAGTCCCCAGGCTTCTTCGCCGGCTTGGTGGGAGCCGGTACCGCCTGGAGGGGAACGACGTAGATCCGGACCTCGTCGTTCGACTCGTAAATGTTCAGGCCTTCGAAATTCTTCCCCGAGGGGTTGATGATGTGGAGTGCCTTCACGCCCGGCTGATTGACGATCGACCTTCGGGGGAAGGCGCTCGTCGGGTAGACGGACTTGTAGTACTCCAACGTCTTCTCGAAGTCCCCCGGCGCCCGATACCGGTTCTCGCCCACCTTCTGCGAGCCATCCGGGAGCTGCGCCCCGCTCACCACCTCCGCCGACGCCACCGACACCCACAGGGCAACCACCACCGCCCCGAGCGGGCGCGGCTTATAGAAAAGGCCCTTCAGGCTGTCAAGCGCTCGAGTCATCGCGGGGGAGAATAGGGCCCGCCGTGGGAGGTGTCCACCCCAACGTGCGGGCCCTGTTCAAGGGGCTTACGGCCGGGCCAGGGCCGCGTCCAGCCGGTGGAGCGTCTCCTCGCGTCCCAGCAACTCCAGCGTCTCGCCGATACCCGGGCTCACCGTGCCGCCCGTCGCGGCCACGCGCAGCGGCTGGGCCACCTTGCCCATGCCTACCCCCGCCTGCTCGCTCACCTTCTTCACCACCTCGTCCAGCGAGGCGGCGCTCCACTGGGGCAGGGCGGCCACCTGCTCGCGCACCTGGATGAGCAGGGGCTTGGACTCGGCGGTGAGGTGCTTGGCGGCGGCCTTCTCGTCCAGCGTCACCCCGTGCTGGAAGTACTTGAGGGCCATGTCCGCCATCTCCTGGAGCGACCTGGCGCGCTCGCGGAAGGCCATCACCACGCGCTCCAGCCGCGCGTCACCCTGGGGCAGCTTCACACCCTTGTCCGCCAGGAAGTCCACCAGCGTCTCGGCCACCCGCGCCGGGGGCAGCAGCTTGAGCCACTGCTGGTTGAGCCACATCAGCTTGTCCGGGCTCCACACGCCGGAGGTACTGCCCACGTGGTCGAAGTCGAACCACTCCACCATCTGCTCGCGGCTGATGACCTCGTCGTTGCCGTGGCTCCAGCCCAGGCGGATGACGTAGTTGAGCAGCGCCTCGGGCAGCACGCCGTTGCGCTTGTGCAGCATCACGTCCGCCTCGGGGTGCTTGCGCTTGGACAGCTTCTCTCGGTCCGGCCCGAGGATGAGCGGGAAGTGGGCGAAGTCCGGCGGCGTCCACCCGAAGGCCTTGTAGAGCATCAGCTGCGGGAAGGTGGAGTTGACGTGCTCCTGCCCGCGCCCCACCAGGGTGATGTCCATGGTGTGGTCGTCGATGACGCAGCCGTAGTTGTAGAGGGGGATGCCGTCGGCGCGCATCATCACCCAGTCATCCAGGTCCGAGTACGCCTTGGTGATGGGCCCGAGCACCTTGTCGTCGAACGTCACCTCGCCCTCGCCATCCGGCATCCGGAAGCGGATGACGGCGGTGCGGCCCTCGGGGATGTCCTCGCGGTCGCGGCAGGTGCCCTCGTACTTGTAGGTGCCCGGTTTGCCCGTGGCCTTCTCCACCGCGGCCCGGCGCGCGTCGATCTCCTCGCGGGTGCAGTAGCAGCGGTACGCCTTGCGCTCGGCGATGAGCTGGTCCACGTACTTCTTGTAGAGGTCCAACCGCTGCGTCTGGAAGTAGGGCGCCGCCGAGCCCTCCTTGCCCGGGCCCTCGTCCCAGTCGATGCCCAGCCAGGTGAGGCCGTCGAGGATGGCCTTCACGGACTCGGGGGTGGAGCGCTCCTGGTCCGTGTCCTCGATGCGCAGGATGAAGACGCCGCCCTGGCGCCGCGCGTAGAGGTAGTTGAAGAGGGCGGTACGGGCCCCGCCGATGTGCAGATAACCGGTCGGAGACGGTGCGAAACGGACGCGAGGAACGGAAGCCATGGAGGGGCGCGGATAGCAGGAGCGGGCTTGGATGGTCAACGAGCGGCCGACTTCCCTGCCCGGCGGCCCGCCCAATGCATTAAACTGCCGCGCATCGAGGGCTCTTGCATGACACTTCCCACCGCGTTCCGCGCGCTCCTTTCGGCCGTTTTCCTGCTCTGCCTGCCGGCGGGGGCCACCACGATGCTGCGGGCGGATCTGCCGGAGCTCG
>NZ_DASVWK010000419.1:0-10481 GCF_036389735.1 Archangium sp.
CTCACGTGCGCGAGTACGGAAAGGTGAACAACCGCACCCTGCAGAACTTTTTCGACGTTGATGTGCAGCGTGCGCGAGACATCCTCTCAGACATGGTGGAGCGGCAACTCCTGGTGAAGATCTCCGAGCAGCAGAGAGGTCCCTCCGTGGAGTACGGTCCTGGCCCCAAGTTCCCTGGGAAGCGTAAGCTTCGAACGAAACAGGCGCAGTCCGGCAAGCGAGGTAAGCGACGTGGTAGTTCCTGATGCTCGGCGCCGCTACTACTCGTGCGCCCTCCACATACGCCATCCCCACCAGGCGAACAGCTCTCCCAGCATGAAGTAGAACAGCAACCCAATGAGGAAGGCCCGAGGCTCCTGCCGGTAGAAGAGGAGCGGCGGGTAACACCGCACCGCCATCTCCTGACCTCTCCCCCACCCCCAGCCTCCCCCGAGTGGGGTAGAAGGCGGGCGTCTTTCCCCTTGGAGAAAGTCCTCATGCGCCGTCCCGTCGCCCCATTGCTCCTCGCCGCGCTCACCGTGCTGGCGGCCGCCTGTGAGAAGAGGGCGCAGCCCACGCCCTCTTCCGCGCCCGCCACCACCCCGGCCGCGGCCACCACCGGCGGCGCGCCGGGGGACTCGGACACCCTCCTCCTCGGACAGGTGGGCAGCCTCACCGGTAGCGAGGCCACCTTCGGCATCTCCGGGCGCAATGGCATCGCGCTCGCCGTCGAGGAGGCCAACGCCCAGGGCGGCGTGAAGGGCAAGAAGCTCGCCGTGCGCGTCTACGACAGCCAGGGCAGGCCCGAGGAGGCCGCCCAGGCCGCCACCCGCCTCATCACCCAGGACAAGGTGCTCGTCCTCCTGGGCGAGGCCGCCTCGTCCAACTCGCTGGCCATGGCCGACAAGGCCCAGTCCGCTGGCGTGCCGATGATCACCCCCTCCTCCACCAATCCCGCCGTCACCAAGAAGGGCGACTACATCTTCCGCGTCTGCTTCATCGACCCCTTCCAGGGCTACGTGATGGCGAAGTTCGCCCGCGACCACCTGAAGCTCAACCGGGTGGCGGTGCTCCAGGACAACAAGAGCGCGTACTCGGTGGGGCTCACCGACGTGTTCAGCCGGAAGTTCTCCGAGATGGGCGGCGCCATCCTGGACAACGAGAGCTACTCCAAGGGCGACACCGACTTCCGCGCGCAGCTCACCGCCATCAAGAAGACGAAGCCGGACGCCATCTTCGTCCCGGGCTACTACACGGACGTGGGCATCATCGCGCGGCAGGCGCGGGAGCTGGGGCTGACCGTGCCGCTGCTCGGCGGCGATGGCTGGGAGTCCGACAAGCTGTTCGAGCTGGGCGGCGAGGCCATCGAAGGCAGCTACTACTCCAACCACTATTCGGTGGATAACCCGGATGCGCGCGTGCAGGGCTTCATCGCCAAGTACAAGGCGGCCTACGGCGGCGTGCCGGACAGCGTCGCGGCCCTGGCCTATGACGCCGCGTGGCTCGCCATCAACGCGATGAAGCGCGCGCCGGACCTGTCGGGCGCCTCCATCCGCGATGCCATCGCCTCCACCAAGAACTTCCCGGGCGTGGCCGGCACCATCAACCTCGACGAGAACCGCGACGCGGTGAAGCAGGCCGTCATCCTCAAGGTCGAGGGCGGCAAGACGAAGTTCGTCACCACCGTCGAGCCGTGATGCGCCGGGAGGCCATCGCGGGCGCGCTCCTCGGCACCCTCGTGGGCGACGCGCTGGGTCTGGCCGGGACTCCTCCCCCGCAACCTGGCCGTCCTCGGCATCGTGCTGCTGCATGGCTTCCAGCGCCTGCTGCCGCCTTATTGATTCACGGCTGCTCGCCGGGCATCCGGCGGGCCAGTCGCATGCCATGCCGTCAGCGGCATTGGCGGGTCCCCGCTTGCTCCTGACGCCCCCCGCCCCACCCTGACCTTTGTAGGGGCCCTCGGCCCCGGGTCCTTCCCAGGAGGAGCGGACGTGATCAAGCACATCCTCGTCGCCATCGACGGTTCGGAGAGTTCACGCAAGGCGGCGCGCTTCGCCCATGACCTGGCGCAGCAGACAGGCTCACGCATCACCCTCCTCTTCGTCCTGGAGCCCCCTCGGATGCTCGCCCTCGGGTTCCTGGACTCGGAACTCATCTCCGGCGCCCAGCGCAGCCCGGAGGAACTGGACGCCGTGAAGCGCATGCTGGACGAGGTGGCCGCCGACCTCCCCAAGGCCCAGGTGGAGAAGGTGGTGGAGATCGGCCGTCCCGCCGACACCATCGTCGAGCAGGCCGACAAGCTGGGCGTGGACCACCTCGTCATCGGGGCCCGCGGCCTCAACCCCGGCGGCAAGTGGCTGCTCGGTTCAGTGAGCGACCGCGTCGTCCAGCACGCGGGCCGCCCCGTCACCGTGGTGCACTGACCTACGGCCGGCCGAAGTCCTGCGTCCAGTAGTGGCCGTAGGTGGAGCTGGAGGCGTAGTAGTAGCCGACCCCGAGGTGCTTGAAGTTGGGGTTCATGATGTTGTTGCAGTGGCCGGAGCTCGCCATCCAGCCATCCACCGCGGCGCTGGGGGTGGCGTACCCCGCGGAGATGTTCTCCCCGGCCGTGGTGTAGACGTAGCCGGCGTTGCTGATTCGCTGCGTGAACGTGGAGCCATTCGAGCCGGTGTGGCTGAAGAAGTTCTTCATGCCCATGTCCATCGAGTGCTTCCGGGCCGCGCACCGCAGCCGGGTGTCGAGGGTGAGCGCGGGCGCGGGCGGCTTGTACACGCCACCGCAGGAGGCCCCCGCCGCCCGCTTCTGGTTCACCAGGGTGAGGACCTGGCCCTCGAAGCTCGTCCACGTCGAGTTCCAGGTGGTCACGTTGTCGCAGTAGCCGGCGATCGCGAGCGACTGGACGCCACTGCCCTCCGTGGTCTCGACGGCTTCACCGATTTCACCCTCTCCCATGGGCATGTCGGGGGCGTCGGCGCCACAACCCGCGAGCAGGGCGGTACCGAGAAGGAAGGACAGCACGTTTCGCGTTCGCTTCATGGTCAGACCTCTATCCGTTGGAGGAAGGGGCACCTTACACGCGGAGGCTCCGCCAGTGAGGCGCGTGGATTCGAGGGCTCGGCCGGACCCGTGCTTCGAGCCCCGCGAATACACGGTGCAGCACATCTCCTTGCATCCGTGTCGGCCACGAGACCCGAAGAAGTGGTATGGGACAGCGTCGTCTCCCAACGCTAGGAGTTCATCATGGCCGCGAAGAAGGCTGCAGGTGCCGCGAAGAAGAGCGCCCCCACCACGGGCAAGTCCCCCACCAAGTCCCAGATCCTCCTCGACATCGCCGAGGAGACCGGGCTCAGCCGCAAGCAGGTCGCCTCGGTCCTCACCGCGCTCGGCGGGCAGATCGAGAAGAACCTCGGCAACCGCGGCTCGGGCAAGTTCGTGGTCCCCGGGCTGATGAAGCTGAAGGTGGTGAAGAAGCCGGCCACCAAGGCGCGCAAGGGCATCAACCCCTTCACCGGCCTGGAGACCATGTTCAAGGCCAAGCCGGCGCGCAAGGTCGTGAAGATCCAGCCCCTCAAGGCCCTCAAGGACATGCTCTAGAACGCAGGCGGGCCCCGGAAGCTCACGCTCCGGGGCCCGTCGAACCCGCCAGGAGCGGTGGGCGCTGGCTCAGCGCTTCACGCGCTTCATCGTCTCCTGGATGAGGTCCACGTACTGGCGATTCTTCGGGTTGAGCTTGAAGGCCTTCCGGTAGGCGTCCTCGGCCTGGGTCCACAGGCCCTCGCCGCGCGACACCTCACCGGTGAAGAACCAGGCCTCCTCGCACCCGGCCTCCTGCTTCGTCACCTCGGCCAGCTCCTGGAGCACCAGCTTGCCGTGCGACTCCGGCTTCATCAGGTAGCGCGCCCAGGCCCGGTACGCCTTGTAGATGGGCTTCTGGTCGATGTCGCATGCGTACTCGAAGTACTCGAAGGCGCCCGCGTAGTTCTCCGCCTTCAGCCGCTTCATCGCCTCGTCGTACTGCGTGCGCGCGTCCAGCAGGTCCGTGCGGATGCGGAACTGCTCGGCCGTGGTCGGCCTCCCCGTCCCCACCTTCTTCTCCCTCGCCGCCGCACGCCGCTTGCGCCACAGCGCCGCCTGCTCCACCTCCGACAGCGCCCCGTACGCCCTCGCGTACGCCGCCAGCAGCGCCTCCGCCTTCTCCTTCAGGTCCGCCGTCTGGAACCTCAACGGCGAGTACTTGTCCGCCAGCCCCAGGAACGCCTTGCGCAGCGCCACCGGCTGCACGTTCTCCGGCACCGCCAGCAGGTCGAACGGGTCCTGGCTCCGGTGCGACATGAACGTGCTCAGCAGCGCGTTCTTCACCGCCTCGTCATCGTCCGAGTACGGCAGCCCCTTGCTGGCCTCGGCCTGCGCGAGCGCCGTCGCCAGGTCCACCGTCTCCACACCGCCCATTCCCGGCGGCGGCGTGAAGGCCGGAGCGAGCACCGGCGCGGGAGCCTGGACCGCCACCGCGGGCGCCGCCGCTGGCTGCGGCCGCTGATCCACCTCCTCCGCGAAGTCCGCCAGCCCCAGCAGGCAGAAGGCGTAGAGCCGGCGCAGCGTGGAGTCCGTGTCCAGCCCCGAGCGCGTCATCAACTCCGGGAAGGTGGGCCGGTGGCGCAGCGCCTGGAACAGCCGCGCGTCCTTCGAGGACAGCTTCGGGCCCTCCACCCCCGGCACCTGCGCGAAGCGCCGGTCGTCCGTGAAGGTGAAGTGCGTGGCCACCTCGTCGAAGGGCATCACGTTGGCGACGCCCGTGAGGATGAGCTGTGCCGTGTTCATCCGCACGCTCGTGTCCGGCGTCTCGGTGTCGGCGATGAGGCGGTAGCGCGCGTCCGTCCAGCGGAAGCAGTCCAGCAGGCTCATCGCCATGTTCGCCTGCATCTGCTTGTACAGGTCGAACGGGCTGATGAGTCCCTTCTGCACCAGCAGCCCGCTCATCGGCACATCCGTCTGCACGCTCTCGGCGAGCGCCTTCTGGTAGTCCGTCTCCGAGAGCTTCCCCTTCTCCACCAGGAACTTGCCCAACGTCTCGTGGAGCAGGTTGCTCACGAAGGCCACCGGCGCCCCGTCCTCGAAGGTGATGCGCTTCTCGCGCTGGCGCACCTTCAGCTCCAGCGTGCAGGTGCGCTCCTCGATGGCCAGCGCGTGCAACAGCAGCGGGAAGGGAGTCTCGGCGAGCGTCCCGTCGCGCTGCTTCAGTACCTGGCCGGGGGTGAGGAACATAGGGCTCGAAGTCTAGAGGGCGCGGCCGACGAGCGTCCACTTCACTCGGCGTAGTCGGAGTCCTCGGCCAGCGGTGCGGCGTCGTAGTACCCCTCCCGCGAGGGGAACGACACGCGGCTCATGACGGAGAAGCCGAGGGCGAAGGCCACCAGCAGCGCCGCTCCGTAGGCGAGGGGGCGGCCAGGCCGCGCACGCCACGCCCACAACCGCTCGCGCCGACGCTGGAAGCTGGGAGCGGCCACGTACTCCTTCCAGGCCTCCTCGCGCACCAGCGCCGCATCCGCATCCCGGCCATCCGCGTCCATCGCCCGCGCCAGCAGCACCCGCCCCTCCACCGTTCCGGGCCGGGCCACGCGCAGCCGCTCCAGGGCCTCCCGCGCTCCCTTCAGGTCCTTCCGCGCCAGCCGCCAGCGCCCGCGCTCCAGGTCGATGGCCCCCATCTGGTAGCCGGGCTCCTGCTTCGCCGCCTCCTCCAGGAGCAGCTCGCCCCGCGCCACCTCCCCCGCCCCCAGGTACGCCACCCCGAGCAGGTACAGCGTGGCCACATCGTCGTCGCCCGCCTCCAGGTTGGGCTTGAGCACCTCCACCGCCGCCGCGTACCGGCCCCGAGCCACCCACAGGTCCGCCAGCTCGTAGCGCGCCCGCCGGTCATGCGGGTTCGTCCCCAGCAACCGCTCCAGGTACGAGGCCCGCTGCCAGCGCTTCAAGGCGCGGAAGGGGCTCGGGAGGATGCCCACCGAGTAGCGATCCGCCACCCAGAGGAAGCCCAGCACCAGCACGGCCGATAGCACCGGGCTGCGCGTCAGGCCAGAGAGGAGGATGTACACCAACCAGGTCGAGCTCATGCGGGCCGCGTCATATCAGGCGGGCCCCTGTCGTGGCGCGAGTGTGGCGTGGCGTTTCGCCACAGGGGCGTTTCGCCACAGTCGCCCGCCCGCTCCACGAACGGGCTCCTCGAACCTGCCTGCTACAGGCCGCGCCCACGAGCCCCTCCGAGGCCGGGCTGCCGAGCACCGGGTGAGAATTCGCCATCGCGTTGCACCATGGAATAGTGTGCGTCGACTAGCGAACGTTGGCGCCGGCTTTGCATTGGCAGCGCCCCGAGTCTTCACCCCTACCCCACCCCCACGCACCCTATGCGAAACCCACTCTCGCAATTGCTCGCGCTGATGCTGGTGCTGGCGGCCGGCTCGGCCCAGGCGCAGACCAGCAACGCGGCGCCCAAGCTGCGCTACGCGAACGACCAGTACGGCAACTTCGCGCTCATCGGCAACACGCTGGGGCAGAACTGCCAGACCAAGACGCCCCCGCCCCTCATCGGCCGCATGCCGCCCATCGGGGTCTTCGTGCCCGGGGAGCGCGCGTGCTACCAGAAGGACACCTCCCCGGACTTCTTCTGGACCCTGGACGACTGGACGCTCGAGAACACCGGGGCCATCACCAAGCCCTACCTGCCGCCCGACAACAGCACCCCGCCCCCCGCCAATCCCCTGCTGGCGCGCACGCAGGCCATGCTCAGCCTGCCCCCCGGGGCCAAGGTGACGTACGCGCGCCTCTACTGGGCCGCCACCCGCTTCAACAACAGCGCCGGTGACAAGATCGCCGAGCCCGACCGCACCGCCACGCTCTCCCGGCCCGGAGTGGCCGGCTTCGAGAAGCCCCTCGCCGCCGACGACTACGCCTTCGAGTACGCGGTGGGCAAGGAGTACCAGTACCAGTCCACGGCGGACATCACGGACATCGTGAAGGCGTACGGCGCGGGCGCCTACCAGGTCAGTGACGTGCTGGCCATTCCCTTCGAGGCCACCTCGGGCGAGTACCTCTTCGACGGCTGGTGGATGGTGGTCTTCTACGAGCAGCCGGGCTCGACGACCAAGCGGCACCTGAAGCTCTACGACGGCATGCGCGTCGTGGGGGATGCGACGCCCAGCACCCTCTTCCCCCTCAGCGGCTTCTATGTGCCGTCCTACGCCGTCGACGCCAAGCTGGGCGTCGTCGCCTTCGATGGAGACGACCCGGACGTCAAGGACTCGTTCACCTTCAACGGCACGGTCATCAGCAACGACCTCAACCCGGCGGACAACTTCTTCAACGGCACGCGTTCCTGGACCACCGTGAAGACGGGCGTTCGCACCGACACGCCCCTCACGGGAATCGACCCGGGCACCGACGGCGTGTTCGACACCTACCCCGTGAGCCACAAGCTGGACCGGCCCCAGCTCACCGGCACGGCCGGAAGCATCTCGGGCATGGACCTGGACGTGGTGGACGTCACGGTGGCCGGAGGCCAGCGCTCGGCCTCGGTGAACATCAGCACCGCTGGCGACAAGTTCTGGCTGGGCGGCTTCGTCTCCTCCATCACCACCCAGGCCCCGGACTTCTCCAACACCCTCAAGTCGGCGCGCAACCTCTCGCGCACCGACGGTACGGTCCGCCCCGGCGACATCATCGAGTACACCATCAGCACCATCAACGTGGGCGATGACCACTCGCGGGACACGGTCCTCACCGACGCGCTGCCCTCCCAGTTGGACTACGTCCCCGGGTCCATCCAGATCCTCACGGTGGCCGCGAGCGACACGGCCACCCCCGGTCCCCGCACGGACGCCAAGGGCGATGACACCGCGCACTACGACGCCCCCACCCACACCCTCACCGTCTACCTGGGCACGGGCGCCACGCCCACCAAGGGCGGCAGCCTGAAGGGTATCGTCACGGCGGGGGCCGTGGGCGAGAGCACCAGCATCTCCTTCCAGATGAAGGTCAAGCCCACCACCTCGGGCAAGGTGGAGAACCAGGGCATCATCGAGGCCGGCGGCATGCTGGGCATCGACCCGGTGAAGACCCCCTCGCGCAGCCCGGCCGGCAGCGGCCCCACGCGCATCGAGGTCGCCATCGTCCCGGTACCCGTCATCACCACCCCCGCGCACGGCTCCCTCATCGCGACCAACTCGCCCACGTACACCGGGACCGCCCTGCCGGGCACCCTGGTCACCGTGAAGCTCGCCAATGGCACGGTGCTCTGCACCACCAGCGCCGATGCCTCCACCGGCGCCTGGTCCTGCAAGTCGAGCACGGTCCTGGATCAGGGCCCCAACACCATCAACGTGGTGGCCACGGACAGCTCGGGCAACGAGAGCCAGCCGGCGACGAGCACCTTCACCGTGGACTCGGTGGCTCCCGCTCAGCCCGTCATCACCTCGCCCACCTCGGGCGCCAACCTCACCGTCCAGCGGCCCACCTTCACCGGCACCGCCGAGCCCAACTCCACGGTCACCGTGAGCGTCGATGGCAAGGTGATTGGCCGGGTCATCGCGGACGCCTCGGGCAACTGGAACCTCACGGCCCCGGATCCGCTCGTGAACGGCGCGCACACCGTCAGCGCCACGGCCAAGGACTCGGCTGGCAACACCAGCTCCGCGGCCAGCGTCCCGTTCACCATCACGACGAGCCCGCCGGACACGACCATCACCGCGCAGCCGCCGCTCAAGACCACGGACCCCACGGCCAGCTTCAGCTTCACCTCGACCCCCAGTGGGGCCACCTTCGAGTGCAGCCTCGACGGCCGGGCCTTCGTGGCGTGCACCAACCCGAAGGCCTACACGGCCCTGGCCGACGGCCGTCACACCTTCGCCGTGCGCGCCCGGAACAGCGGTGGCCTCTTGGACCCCACTCCGGCCACCTACACCTGGACGGTCGGTGTCGACACCGACGGCGACGGCATCCCCGACAGCATCGAGACGGCCACCGGCACCAGCCCCACCGATGCCGACTCGGACGATGACGGCATCCTGGACGGCAACGAGGACGCCAACGCCAACGGGGTCGTCGACGCGGGCGAGACCGACCCGCGCAAGGCCGACACGGATGGCGATGGCCTCCAGGACGGCACCGAGCTGGGCCTGACCACGCCCCAGGGCACGGGCACCAACACGTCCATCTTCATCCCGGATGCGGATTCGACCACCAAGACGGACCCGCTGAACGCGGACACCGACGCTGGTGGCGTGTCCGACGGCGCCGAGGACACGAACCACAACGGTCGCGTCGATGCGGGCGAGACGGATCCGCTCAACAAGGCGGACGATCGGGTCGACACCGACGGTGATGGCATCCCCGACAGCGTCGAGACGGCCACCGGCACCAGCCCCACCGATGCCGACTCGGACGATGACGGCATCCTGGATGGCAACGAGGACGCCGACCACGACGGGGTCGTCGACGCGGGCGAGACCGATCCGCGCAAGACCGATACGGACGGCGATGGACTCCAGGACGGCACGGAGAAGGGCCTGACTTCTCCCCAGGGCTCGGGCACCAACCTGTCCATCTTCATTCCGGATGCGGACCCGAGCACCAAGACGGACCCGCTCAAGGTGGACACCGACGGCGGCAGCGTGTCCGACGGTGCCGAGGACAAGAACCACAACGGCCGCGTCGATGCCGGCGAGACCGACCCGCTCAAGGCCTCGGACGACAAGCCCGTGGTCGACACGGACGGCGATGGCATCCCCGACAGCGTCGAGACGGCCACGGGCACCGACCCGACGAAGGCCGACACCGACGGCGACGGCATCCCCGATGGCACCGAGGACAAGGACCACGATGGCGTTGTCGACGCGGGCGAGACCGACCCGACGAAGACCGACTCCGACGGCGACGGCATCCCCGACGGCACCGAGGACAAGGACCACGACGGCGTTGTCGACGCGGGCGAGACCGACCCGACGAAGGCCGACTCCGATGGTGACGGCCTCTCCGATGGCACCGAGGACGCCGACCATGATGGCGTTGTCGACCCGGGCGAGACCGACCCGCGCAATGCCGACTCCGACAACGACGGCCTCTCCGACGGCGTCGAGACGAGCACCGGAACCAACCCGCTCGATGACGACTCGGACAATGACGGCATCCTGGACGGCAACGAGGACACCGACCATGACGGTGTCGTCGACGCGGGCGAGACCGACCCGCGCAAGCTGGATACGGATGGCGATGGCCTCCAGGACGGCACCGAGAAGGGCCTGACTTCGCCCCAGGGCATGGGTACCGACCTCACCGTCTTCCAGCCCGATGCGGACTCGAGCACCCAGACCGACCCGCTCAAGGCGGACACCGACGCTGGTGGCGTGTCCGACGGCGCCGAGGACACGAACCACAACGGCCGCCTCGATGCCGGCGAGACGGATCCGCTCAACAAGGCGGATGACCGGATCGACACGGACGGCGACGGTATTCTC
>NZ_DASVWK010000420.1:0-2121 GCF_036389735.1 Archangium sp.
TCGCGCTCGGTCGCACAGGCGCTGCAGGACCGCTCCATCAACCCCTACCCGTACCTCAAGCCCATCATCGAGAAGGCCGCCGGCCTGCGCGAGCCGCCCATCAGCGGCACCCCACACTCGGTGGTGTACACGCGCGGCAGCATGCGCCTGTTGCGCTACGCCGCGCCCCGGCGCCGCTACCGCACGCCCATCCTCTTCGTCTATTCGCTCATCAACCGCTGGTACATCCTCGACTTCCTGCCCGGCCGCAGCCTCATCGAGTACCTCACCCGCCAGGGCTACGACGTCTACGCCATCGACTGGGGCATCGCCGGGGCGGACGAGCAGAACCTCTCCCTCAACGAGCTGCTGGGCGGCCACATCCGCAGTGCCGTGCGCTGGACGCAGCGGGTGAGTGGCAGCGAGGACGTGACGCTCTACGGCTACTGCATGGGCGGCACCCTGGCGCTGGCCTACACCTCGCTCTACCCCGAGGGGGTGCGCAACCTCGTGGCGCAGGCCACCCCGGTGGACTTCAGCAAGGGCGGCATCTACTCGCTGTGGACGCAGCCGGGGCACTTCGACGTGGACTCGCTGGTGGACGCCTACGGCAACGTGCCCCCGTACGTGCTGGAGAGCGGCTTCTTCATGGCCGCCCCCGTGCAGCGCCTCACCAAGTGGCTCGACGTCTGCCGGCAGATCGACGACCCGGGCTTCGTCACCACCTTCCTCGCGCTGGAGCGCTGGGGCGCCGACGCCATCCCCTTCCCGGGGGAGGTGTACCGGCAGTACATGAAGGACTGCTACCAGCGGAACCTCTTCTGCCAGAACCGCATGGAGGTGGGCGGCGAGCGCGTGGACCTGGGCCGCATCCAGTGCTCCGTGCTCAACATCATCGCGGAGCAGGACACCATCGCCCCGCCGGCCATGAGCGAGCCCCTCCAGGAGCTGCTGGTGGGCGCGAAGGACCGCGAGACGAAGCGCTTCCCGGTGGGCCACATCGGCCTGTCCGCCTCCAGCAAGGCGCCGGTGAAGGTGTGGCCGCACATCGACTCCTGGATGGCCCAGCGCTCGCGGGCGTGGGAGGGCGCATGAACGAAGCGCGAGCACCGGAGGGAGGGCCCCGGGTGCGCGAGGGCTCGGTGCGGCTGAAGGATGGGCGCCGGCTGGCGTACGTCGAGGCCGGAGACCTGGAGGGCACCCCGGTCATCTTCTTCCACGGCAATCCGGGCTCCCGCTACATGCGGCACCCGGACGACCGGCTCACGTACAACCTGGGCGTGCGGCTCATCACCCCGGATCGCCCGGGCTACGGGCAGTCCGACTTCCAGCGGGGACGCACGCTGCTGGACATGCCCTCGGACATCGAGCAGTTGGCCAACGCGCTGGGCGTGGGCCGCTTCGCCGTGATGGGAGTGTCCGCGGGAGGCCCGTACGTGGCGGCCAGCGCGTACCGGCTGGGCGAGCGGCTCACCGGGGCGGCCATCATCTCCGGAGCCGCGCCCTTCAACCGCTCCGGGGCCGTGGAGGGTGTCAATCGGGACTACCGTACCGCCTACGCCCTGGCCACCTGGCCGCACTGGCTGCTCCAGCCCATCATGACGCTGCATGACCGGTCCGTGCGGCGCCGGCCGGATCAGGCGCTCGCGGCGGTGCTCGCGCACTGCTCGGCGTCCGACCGCGCCGTGCTGTCGGACCCGCTCGTCGCCGCGCAGATCCAAGGCTTCCGCGGCGAGGCCACGCGCCACGGCGTACAGGGCATGGCGCGCGAGGCCCGGCTGCTCACCTCGCCCTGGGGCTTCCCGCTCGGGGACATCCGCGTGCCGGTGCACCTCTGGTACTGGGAGGGAGACTCCATCGTGCCGCAGCAGATGGGGCGCTACCTGCACGCGCGCATCCCGGACACGGTGCCCCACTTCCTGCCCGGCGGGGGACACTTCTCCATCTACACCCAGTGGAAGGACATCCTCACGGCGCTGGTGCGTGGTTGACTCCCTCGAGAGGAGCCACCCACCATGAGCAACGACCCCTACTACCACTCGCATGACCTGGCCCGCTTCCCCGACATGGGGAAGAACCGGCCCGAGCTGGCCCAGAAGTTCTTCGACTGGTACGGCGCCGTCTTCGCCGAGGGCGCCCTGT
>NZ_DASVWK010000421.1:0-9998 GCF_036389735.1 Archangium sp.
TCTGAAGCTGGAGCAACAGCCCCGCGAGCGGCGTCTTGAGCTCGTGACTGGCGAGCGACAGGAAGTCGTCGCGTACGCGCACCGCCTCCTGGAGCGCCAGCTCGGTCTCCTTCAGGGTGGTGATGTCGAGCATGGCGCCCCGCACCACCAGGGGCCGCCCGTCTCCATCGCGCAGCACGCGCGCGCGGCTGGTGATCCAGTGCCAGGAACCATCCGGCCACCGGGTGCGGAAGGTGGAGGTATAGGCCTTCACGTCGGTGGAGAAGATGGCCCCGACCTGCGCCTCCACCTCGGGACGGTCCTCCGGGTGGAGCGAGGCCAGGAACATCTCGTGCGTCCACTCCTGCAGCGGCTCGGGGTAGCCGTAGAGCCGGTCATGCCCCTCGGAGCGGAACACCTGGCCGGTGGTGAGGTTCGTCTCCCAGACGGCCATCTGCGCGGAGTCCAGCGCTACCTGGAAGCGCTCGCCCAGCAGCCGGAAGCGTTTCTCCGTCTCCTGCACCAGGACCTGGGCGTCCTCGCGCTGGGTGATGTCGTTGGCGAGCACCCACAGCTCGTCGCGCACGGGCACGACGGACACCTCCAACCAGGTACGCGGCGGCAGGGACGCCAGGAAGCGCGCGGGCTGACGCTGCTCGAGCGCCGTCACCAACCGCTCATGCAGCGTCCGGCCCACCAGCGCCGGTACCGCGACCCACGGCTCCTGGCCGCGCAGCCCCTCGGGCTCCACCCCGAGCAGGGCCGCCGCCCGCGCGTTGTGCTCGAGCACACGCCCGCGCGCATCCAGCGACAGAAAGGCCTCGGACATGTGCCCGAGCAACACCTTCAGCCGCTCGGCGTCGGGGAACGAGGAGCTGCCGGACTCGGAAGAAGATGCTGCGGGGTTGGAACCGGGGGCGTGCGATGAGGGAGGCGCGCTCACGCCGCCACCCTGGCGGGCACGAGGTGCCACGTCAAGGATGGCGGCATCGATAAGTGGCCGGTCCGCGTCAATTACAGGTCTGGGAGTTGACGTGGCGGCACGTGTGCAGGTTGCGCGGCACCTCCAGCCAGGAGATGTCCGGTGTCGCGTCCATGCGCTCGCGCAGCGTCTCCTTGACGGGCCCCTTGCCCACGCCCGGCATCACCACCTCGTAGCGGATGCTGCCCGAGGGCGACAGGGAGACGACCGCCGCCGGCTCCGGAGGTGGAGCCCACGCATCGCTCGTCTTGGAGGGCAGGTGTCCGAGCGGCTTGCCGTCCTTGTCGGTCACCCAGAAGCCCTCGGCCTGGTCCGGGAGTCCGGTGATGGCGTCCACCTGCCACGAGCGGCTCTGGTCGCCCTCTCCCGACAGCTTGCAGGCCGAGACGGTGGCTCCCGCGGGCGGCGAGAAGCTGGGCCAGAACACGATGCCTCCCAGCACGGCCGAACCGGCCGCCGTCTTCTCCTGAAGGCCACCGTACCGGAGGAGCCAGCCCGGCCCCTCCGTGGCTCCTCGCGGGAGCGACGCCAGCTTACCCGTGGGCACGTAGCGGACGGTGCCCAGCGTGGGATGCATATAGGTCGCATAGGCGCTGTCCGGGATGGTGACATCCACCAACGAGCAGTCGACGCCCGCGCCACAGTCGAAGCTGCCATCCGTCAGGCGCTCGTCGTCGAACGCGAGGGCCTCGGCGGCGCTCGTGAAGCGACGCCGCGCGCCTCCATACGAGTGGAAGCCCACGTAGCGGTTGTGCGGCACCTTGTCGGCATCGGCGCCCAGGCGCAGGTCTCCGTGCGCGTCGGTGGGGAGACTGGCCAGCGAGCACGACCACGCCCCGCCCGTCTTCGTGCACCGCGCATCCGTGCTGGCAGGCTCCGTCGCGCCCGCGGCGGGGAAGAAATAGGAGCCGGAGCCCAGTGCCGTGCCGTTGTCGCACTGGATGCGGAGACTCGTCAGCTCCATCCGCGAGGACGTGCACGTGGCCGCCGCCGAGCCCGAGCTGGACTCGGTGTTCTTCACCAGCACGCCATCGTTGTACTCGAGCACGCTCTGCCGCTGCTGACCGTTGAGGTCGGCGATGAACTCCGCCCTCACGTCACACTTCATGCGCACGCAGGCCATCAGGTCGTCCGGGCCGCAGTTCGTGCCCTCCTTGGAGCGCAGGTGCTGCCGATCTCCCGTGCCCAGGAAGCTGCGCAGCCAGCCCGTCTCCGGCTGACGCACGTTGGAGGCCATGTGGAAGAAGGGAAGCTTCTGGTGGGCCTTGCCCTCGCGCGCCAGCTCCAGCGAGCGAGCGCCGAACCAGTTCGTCACCTGCCCGTCGGGACCGAGCACACCCGGCTCGTGGAAGCGGAACGTCCACACCTGACCGCCCAGGTCACCGACGACCAGGGTGTCGAAGAAGCCATCCAGGTCCTTCCGCACGCTCTCCGCGCGGCCCATGTCCACCAGGGCCGGCGCGGCCACGATGGGCATCATCTGGCTCAGCACCTCGTCCTTCCAGGCCTCTCCCGTGACGACACCGGGCAGGGCCTCGGCGGACCACAGCTTCTGGCCCGTCCACACGTCCAGCATGTACACGCCCCGGCCTCGCGAGAGGTCCGCGCTGTACCCTCCGTTGAGCAGGGCGATCCACCGCTCCTCCCAGCCACGGGCGTTGCCCTTCGCGAGACGCACCGGGCCGATGGGCGGCGGCCTGGGCGCGAAGTTGCTCCAGGACTGGCCCACCCTGCCCGCCTCCGGCTCGCACGCATTGGGGAACATCCACCGGAAGGGCTTGCCGTCCGGCTTCAGCATCTCGCGCGGGTTGGTCACCTCCAGTGCGACGAAGCGCTGGCCACCGGAGCGCTCGGTGAGGATCGCGAGCGTGTGGAACTCGTTCGCCTCCTTCACGTCGTTGCGCGTGCCATCGACGGAACCGTCCGCCCAGACGTCACGCACCATGGCCGTGCCGTCCACGTAGTACTCGTGGCCGTTCATCATCAGGCCCAGCTTGGGCAGCAGGTCCGGAGGGATGAAGGCCCACAGCTCCTGGCCGCTGCCCACGTCGTACGCATCGTCGAGCACGTTCTCCTTCTCGCGAGACAGGGAGGTGCCCACGTGCACGGCGTGCAGCATGCCGCCGTTGGAGCCCACCAGCAGGATGCGCTCCCGCTTCGCCTTCGCCTTGCGGTACACGTCATAGGCGCCGTACTTGTCCGCGCCGGAGCCACGCGCCGGGCTCATCGGCGTGGACGCATAGCAGGGCTTGCCCGCTCCCGGCGTGGAGCACGACGTCTCGGACGACACCGACGCGGTGAAGTCCTCGTAGAGCGTGGGCATGCACTGGCCGCTCAGCCCCAGCGAGCACAGGAACGGCTCCAGGGGTGGCTCCACCGTCACCGGCGTGGAGTGGAAGATGTCCGCGAGCTTGCAGGACTTGGAGGCATCGTCCGCGCACGGACGGTCCTCGGTGGTGAGCAGGTCCCCGTCGTAGTCGAAGACATCCTCGCCGCGCACGAAGCGGATGAGCGTGTCGACGCACTCGTCCTGCTGCGTGGCCGAGGCCGTCCAGGCCCTGCGCAGCTTCGCGAAGGCACCGCCGCAGAAGCCATCCCCCGCCGCCAGCAGGTACTGCTTCAGCGCATCGCGATGGGCGAGGTCGAACGGCTCGGGCGGGTTGTCCGACTCGGTGAACCGACCATCCTTGTCGCGGTCGATCATCGTGAAGACGCAGCGGCCGCTGGTGGGGTTGAGCGGATCCGTGGGATCGCACGCGGCGCTCGCGCCGCGCTGACCGAGCGTCTCCGCCAGGTCCCAGAAGGGCTGAGCCGCGAGACCGCCCACCAGTCGGCCCTCGTTGTTGACGGCGGCCGACTGCGCCTTCACCCAGACGCCCTCCACGTTCTCCTGCACGATGTTGGCGCTCGTGAAGCTGGAGATGGCCGGCACCGTGCCCGGCGCGGCGACGAAGCCCGCGGGCTTGTCCACGAAAAAGGTGTCATCGCAGTCCTTGTCGCCGTTGAGATCGCGCGCATCTCCTCCCGCGCTCTTCGCCCGCACGGCGTTACAACCCTGGGAGTACTCGTTGTAGAAGAAGAAGCGGTAGAGGTGTCCCTCGTATGGCCGGTTGCGGCGCGGAGTGAAGCGCGGCACGAAGGAGGAGGACTGCACCCCTCCGGCCTGCGCGCTGGCGAGACTGGCCGAGGCGAACGAGGTGGAGACCTGCTTCACCTCACCGATGGCGGCCATGAGGGCATCACGCAGCTCGTTCGGATCGCCCACGCGGAAGAACCTGCCCTTGCCAGCCTTCGCGATGCTCTGGAGCATCGGGCTGTTGTCGCCATAGCCGATGGTGTACGTGCGCACCGACTGGTCGCCCGGCAGGTCATCGCGCAGGTCCGCGTTGGCCAGGAAGAAGGCCACGTCGTCCATGAAGTTCTTGTTCGTCTTCGCCAGCCCCGTGGGCCAGTTCGCGTAGTCGCAGTCCTCCTTCGTGGCGCCGAACGCGTCGCAGTAGTTCACCCCGCCCGGCGCCGTGTTCGTCTCCGGGTTGCTCGGGTCGAACGTGAGCGGCGAGCCATCCGGATGCCGCGCGCCCCGCGCCTTCAGCACCTCCATCATCTTCGTGATGGGCACTGAGTTGTCGAACCTGGGCGCACCATCCGTCAGCACGATGATCGAGCTGTTCTGGCACGCGAAGCACACGGAGCGCTCCTCGCCCACACCCTCCCAGGGCTGGGTGCCCTTGAGCCACTCATCGGGAGACTGGGCGCCCCAGGGCTTGCCCGCCTTGCCCGTAAGGGGGTCATCATACGTGCCACCATTGCAGCAACCCGGCCAGCCCCAGCCGGGGGTGATGGGGTTGGTGAACCACTTCGCCCACCGCCCATCCACCTTCTGCGAGGAGAAGTAGCCGCCCAGCCCGAAGAGCGCCTCGCCGATGGAGCGCTCGTCGTTGCGGAAGTCCATGGAGTTGAGGGCCGCGCGGAGCTCGGGCCGCGCGAGCGCCGTCTCGTCCATGAGCGGATAGGCCTTGTTGCAGGCCGGCTTGAGGGGCCGCAGCAGCACCGGTGGGTCGAACCAGCCATGATCCGGACCGAACGTGGCCACGCCGATGCGCAGACCGTCCACCGTGGACATGACGTCCTTGAGCACCTTGCGCGCCACCACGAACTTGGGCGGACGCACGTTGAGCACGCGGCCACTGAGGATCCACCTGCGCCGCGCCTCCACGGGCAGCGGACCCGTGGTGGGGTCCGCCGGCGTGGTCGCCTTCGGACCACGCCACCAGCCCTTCTCCGTCAGGCACTTCTCGCACTCCTTGTAGACGGGGGAGCCCCAGGGCTCGCTCCAGCCCATGGCGTTGCCACAGACCTGCTGCTTGTCCGTGAAGCCCACCGTGCTCCGCATGTCGACCTCGAGCGAGTACGGCACATCCTCCACGCGCCACGCGAGGCGCCGGCCGCGCGAGTGATAGAACCTGCTCGGCTCGAAGAAGGACTTCTCCGGCGCGGAGAAGTCCGCGTCCGGGTCGAACGGCAGGGAGCCGTTGAGCTTCGGATCCGCGCTGCCCAGCTCGAACCACTTCATGGCGTCGATCAGCGCGGGATCCGAGCACCCCGGTTTGGTGGTGTCCCCCACCTCGGGCAGGTACTCGGCGTAGTCCTGCATGGACGCGTTGTTGCCCAGCAGGAAGAGGGCACCGGGCGGGCTGGCCGGCACCTCGAAGAAGTCCTTGTCGCCTCCTCCCGAGGCGTTGATCATCGTGTCACCCAGCGCGGCGGCGCCCGTGCAGCACGCGGCCTTCTCGGGCACTGGCACGCTGCCGGAGCGACCCGGCAGGGCCAGCAGCCCCGCGGCGCCCGCCGCCAGCAATCCCACTCGAACCGCCCAACGTTTCACGGCGTCGAAATCGATGTGCATATCCCGGCCTCCTTGAAGCCGAACCGCTCCCATGGACGTCCAGCGCGCTCTCGTCCGGACGCGTCCAGGGCCACCCCCTAGAAGAATTCAGGCGTCTGACATGGGAAGCGGTCCGGCCCTGGAGCAAATCTGCCGTGAGGATGGACGACCCGGCCTTCTCCGCGGGGCAGCGCTTGCTTTCTCCCCGGGGATGTTGTGCAGCGGAGATCTTCAGGGAGAAGCCTTCATGCCCGCGTCGGCGACACCAGCCCGGAACGACCTCCGCCTTCGTGCGCTCCTCGGCGCCGAGCACCTCCTCTCATGGGTGGTGGACCGTGGGGGACGAATGCAGGAGCCCTCTGACTCGTGGTCGGCCTTCACCGGGCAGACCGTTGAGCGGTGGAGGGACCGGCAGTGGTTGGAGGCCATCCATCCCGAGGATCGCGCACACCTGGTGCCCACCACGCCCGCGGGGGGAAGCCTCACCTGCCGCGTGCGCCGGGCGAACGGAGCCTGGCGCCACGTGCTCGCGCGGGCGCTCCCCGTGAAGGACGAAGCGGGGCGGCTCGTGGAGTGGCTCTACCTCGCCGAGGATGTCACCGAGCGCCCTGACGACCAGCATGCGCAGGCCGAGGCGGAGCTGAGTGAAGCGCGGTTCCGCTCGCTGGTGCAGACGTCGGTGGCCTCCATCTGGACCACCAATGCCAGGGGCATCCCCGTGGAGGATGCACCCTCCTGGCGGGCCTTCACGGGCTGTACGCTGGAGCAGTGGCTGAACGGCTCCGCGTGGTTGGAGGCCATCCACCCCGAGGATCGCGCGCGCCTCTCCGAGGCGTGGCAGCGGGCCCTCACCACGAAGACGCCCTACTCGGCCGAGGCCCGCCTGCGACACGTCAGCGGGAGCTGGCGCTGGGTCCTGTCGCGCGCCGTGCCCGTGTTCAACCTGGACGGTACCGTGCGTGAGTGGGTGGGCAGCAACACGGACATCTCCGAGGCACGCCGGGCCGAGGAGCGTGCCACGCGCCTGCAGGCGGCCACCTCCGCCCTGTCGCAGGCACTCACTCCAGGAGACGTAGCCCGGGCCATCCTCACGGAGGCCCTGCGCGGCCTGGGCGCCGAGCTGGGGGTCGTCTACCGCCAGCGCTCGGACGGCACGCTCGAGATCCTCTACAGCGCGGGCTATTCCGAGGCCTACCTCGACCACTTCCGCACCCTCCCCCCGGACGCCCACAACCCCGTCGTCGAGGCGGTCCGCACGGGGCAGGTGCTGTCGTACCGCTCCAGCGAGGACGTGGCCAGGCACTACCCGGAGGTGGCGGCCCTGCGCTCACCGGAGCACGACCAGGCGGTCACGGTGCTACCCATGTGGGTCAATGGCCGGTCCGTCGGCGCGCTCGTGCTGAGCATCGCCACCAAGCGCGCCGGTAGCGCCGAGGAGCTGCGCTTCCTGCGGATGCTCGCGCAGCAGTGTGGCGAGGCCCTGGAGCGCGCCCGCCTGTACGAAGTGGCGGAGCAGGAGCGCCAGCGCGCGGAACAGGCCAGCCGCCTGAAGGACGACTTCCTCGGCGTGCTCTCCCACGAGCTGCGCACGCCGCTCACCGCCATCCTCGGCTGGGTGCAGATCCTCCGCACGCGGGAGCTGACGCCGGACAAGCGCGAGCGCGCCCTGGAGACCGTCGAGCGAAACGCGCGGTCCCAGACGCAGCTCATCGAGGATCTGCTGGACGTCAACCGCATCGTGAGCGGCAAGCTGCGGCTGGACGTGCGCCCCACCCAGCCGGCGAAGGTCATCGAGAGCGCACTGGAGGTGGTGCGCCCGGCGGCGGAGGCGAAGGGGCTCCAGCTCCAGGCCGTGTTGGACCCCGAGGTGGGCACCCTCCAGGCAGATCCGAGCCGGCTACAACAGGTGGTGTGGAACCTTCTGTCCAACGCGGTGAAGTTCACGCCCCCGGGCGGACACGTGACGGTGCGCCTTTCGCGCGGCCCGGCGCATGTGGAGATTCAGGTGCAGGACACGGGGGATGGCATCACCGCCAGCTTCCTGCCGCACGTCTTCGAGCGGTTCCGTCAGGCGGACCCCTCCTCCACGCGCCGCCAGGGTGGGCTGGGGCTGGGGCTGTCCATCGTACGCCAGTTGGTGGAGCTGCACGGCGGCATGGTCGAGGCACACAGCGCCGGCCAGGGCCAGGGCGCCACCTTCACGGTGCGCCTGCCCCTGGTGGCCCCGCGCCCGGACGCCGCCGAGCCGGTGCGCGTCCAGCCCTCGCCAGGGCTGTCGCTGCCCGTGAACTACCCGAAGGAACTCCGCGGGCGCCGCATCCTGGTGGTGGATGACGACACGGACACGCGCGAGTTCCTCACCACCCTGCTCCAGGAGGGAGGCGCCCAGGTCTCCAGCGCCGCCAGCGCGACCCAGGCGCTCACGCTCCTGAACCAGGAGCAGCCGGACCTGCTCATCTCCGACATTGGAATGCCGGAGATGGACGGCTACGCATTCATCCGCGAGGTGCGCCGCGGCGCTCCCGAGCGGGGCGGGCGGGTGCCGGCGGTGGCACTCACCGCGTACGCCCGCGAGCAGGACCGGACCGCGGCGCTGCTGGCGGGCTTCGACACGCACGTGGCCAAACCGCTCAATCCCTCCGAGTTGCTGGGAGTGGCCGTCTCCCTGCTGCGCCGCGGGGCCTGACCCTCGGAAGGCCGGGGCTCAAGTCGCGCGGTATCTCGTGCGGTGGAGGGCGCGCAATAGCAGGAGCAGGACGACGGCTCCTACGAAGGCCACGACGATGGTGCCCACGATGCCACTTCCAGGTGCGTGGACTCCAAGTGCGCGGAAGAGCCAGCCTCCCAGGAACGCGCCGACGATGCCGATGACGATGTCGCCAACCACGCCATAGCCGCCGCCCACCACGGCCGAGGCGAGCCAGCCCGCGATGAGACCCACGAACAGCCAGACGATGAGTGTTTCGATACTCATGTGAGCTACCTCCTATGGGACTCCCGTTCAGGTAAGCATCCGAGCGCGGAGGACCGAGGGCGCAGCCAGGCAGGAGAGCGCCGAATCGGTCGCCCGGATGTCGTTCTCCTCGGTCGCGGACATCTCACTTCCCCAGGTGGTAGTCCGTCAGGTCCGGCCGCTGGGTGCGCCAGCGGAACTCGAAGGTGAACCCCGGCCAGAGCGTCGTGTTCTTGCCGGAGCTCGTCCTGTACCAGCTCACGCACCCGCCCGTGCTCCACACCGTGCGGTCGAGCCGCTCGTGCAACCGCTGGTTGAAGCGCTCCTGGGCGTCCTGGCGCACCTCCAGGGACCCGAGCCCCTCGCGCCGCATGACCTCGATGCACTCCAGGACATACTGGGCCTGGGACTCGATCATGAAGACCATGGAGCTGTGCCCGAGGCCCGTGTTCGGCCCGACGAGGAAGAACAGGTTGGGCATGCCCGCCACCGTCGCCCCGAGATAAGCCTCGGCATTCGTGCGCCACGCCTCCTCGAGCTCCAACCCGCCCCGTCCGTGGATGGGGAACGGCGCGGCCGCCTCGGCCGCTTGGAAGCCGGTGGCGAAGATGATCGCATCCACGGAGCGTGCCGTCCCCTCCTTCGTGAGCAGGCCGTCGCGGGTGATCTCCTGGATGCCCTCGGTCACCAGCTCCACGTTGGGCCGGAGCAGCGCGGGGTAGTAGTCGTTCGACAGCAGGACGCGCTTGCACCCGAGCACGTAGTTCGGCGTGAGCTTCGCCCGCAGCTCCGGATCCGGAATGCTCTGCTCCAGGAATCGACGCGCCTCGCGCTCGGCGAGCTTCAGGACGGAGGGCGCCACGATGAAGAAGGGCACCCGGCTCTCCAGGCGCCAGTAGATGAGCTGCCGGTGGAGCCACTGCGCGACGGGCAGGGCCTCGTAGAGCTTCCGCTCCCCCTGGCCAATGTCCCGATCGTCCTTGGAGAGGATCCACGGCGGGGTGCGCTGGAAGAGGTGGAGCTGCTTCACGCGCGGGGCGATCCGTGGAACGATCTGGATGGCCGAGGCGCCCGTGCCAATCACGGCGACGCGCTTCCCCTCCAGCGCATAGCCATGATCCCAGCTCGCCGAGTGGAAGACCTTGCCCTGGAACCCGGCCAGCCCGGGGATGCGCGGGAGGGAAGGACGGCTCAAGCCG
>NZ_DASVWK010000422.1:0-3276 GCF_036389735.1 Archangium sp.
AACTCCTCGATGGCATGGCGGCGGGAGGCGAGCTGGGCGCGGGCGTCCTCGCGCTCCTGGGCGAAGATGCGCTGGAGGCTCACCAGCCCCCAGGTGAGGGCGAGGAGGCCACATCCGAGGGCGACGAGGGTAGGGAGGAGCCGGCGCAGCATGAGGGCCAGGAGGCGATCCTCATTATACGTGCGCACGCGTGAGGGGTCAGTCGTCGCGTGGGCCCTCGGGCGCCCGCTGGCCCGCCCGCCGGACGGTGGACAGGGGCTCCCCAGGGGGGCAGGGGATGCGAAGGATGAGGGATGACTTCCAAGGTCATCCCCGCCCATGCCATCTCTCCCGTTGCTTCCCGAGGTCTCCTCCGAGCTGAGCGCGAAGGCGCTCCGGGTGCACGAGCGCCTGTGTGCCGTGTACGGCTGCCCCATTCCCTACTTCCGCACGCAGGATCCGCTTGGCGAACTCGTCTCGGCGCTGTTGAGCCACCGCACGCGCAATGCCTCCAGCGGTGCGGCCTTCCGCCGGCTCCGGGAGTGCCTTCCCACCTGGGAGGCGGTACGCGATGCCCCGTGCACGGAGATCCAGGAGGCCATCTCCGCGGTGACCTGGCCCGAGCAGAAGGCCCCTCGCATCCAGCAGGTGCTCCGGCGCATCACCGAGCTGCGCGGTGGCGACCTGTCGCTGGACTTCCTCGGGGCGTTGCCCGTGCGCGAGGCGCGGGACTGGCTGGAGGCGCTGCCCGGGGTAGGGCCGAAGACGAGCGCCGCGACGCTGCTGTTCAGCCGCCTGAGGATGCCCGCGCTGCCGGTGGACAGCCATCACCACCGGGTGGCGGCGCGGCTGGGGCTCATCCCCGAGAGCACCGCCGTGGGGCCTTCGCACCGGCTGCTGGAGGCCCAGCTCCCGGCGGACTGGGACGCCCAGCGGCTCTACGACAACCACGAGGCGTTGATGCTGCACGGGCAGCGGTGCTGCTTCTTCCAGAATCCCGCCTGCCAGCGGTGCGCGGTGCTCGACCTGTGCCCGACGGGTCGGGCCCGGCTCGCCTCGCTCGGAGACCGGCCCGGTCCACTCCAGGGGATGGAGTGACCGCCGCCTGCCTGTGTCGCGTTGCGTCAAAAGGACTTGACGCTGTTGACGCGACGCGTTACCTCTTCTTCGCCCTTCGAGGAGGCAAGAGCTTATGGCGAAGAACAAGACCGTGAAGAACGAGGCGACGGCCAAGGAGGCCGCGGCCCAGACGACGAACGAGACCGTGAAGGCCGAGGCGACGAGCGCCGAGGCGGTGAAGCCCGAGCAGGCGGCCGAGCCGACGGTGGCCCAGAAGGTGATCGAGACGGAGAAGGTGGAGGCGGCGAAGGTGGAGCTGCCGGTGGCCGAGAAGGTGGTGGCGGCGACCACGGCGGCGACCGAGGCGGTGAAGGCCGAGGCGGTGAAGGCCGAGGCGGTGGTGACCGAGGCCGCCGGCCAGGTGGCGTCGTTCGTGAAGGCGCAGCTGGAGCAGGCGCAGCGGCAGTTCGGGGAGCTCGAGGTGGATGCGCAGAAGGTGCTCCAGACGGTGGTGTCGCGCGTCCAGCGGCTGAACGTGAACGAGCTGCGCGGCAACCCCGCCGTGCAGAAGCTGGAGAAGCAGGCGACGTGGGTGGGGGGCGAGGTGCGCCAGCGCTTGAGCGGGTTGCGCAGCCGGATGGTGACGGTGGTGGGCGGCGTGGCGAGCCAGTCGCAGGTGGACGCCATCAACCGCGAGCTGGATCGGCTCTCGCGCAAGCTGGACTCGCTGGTCCCCCCCAAGAAGTCCGAGGCGCAGCCGGTGCAGCAGCCGGAGCAGGCGCAGCCGCGGCAGGCGCAGTAGAACGCGGACCCGCTGAAGACGACGCCCGGAGGGTTACTCGAGGAGCTCCACCGCGTCCCCCACGCGGAGCTCCCCCGGGCGTCGCACGATGACGTTCTGCCCGAACATCACCAGTTTCTTCGGGCCGAGGCGCCGGTAGGTGGTGAGCGTGCGCAGGGGCTCGTTCTGGGGATCGCGCCGGGCCGTCTCCGGATCCACGGTGGTGAAGACGCAGCGGGCACATGGCTTCACCACGGCCAGCTCCACGGCGCCGATGCGCAGCCGCTTCCAGCCGTCCTCGGCGAAGGGGGCGCAGCCGTCCACCACGAGGTTGGGCCGGAAGCGTGCCATGGGCACGGACCGCGGCAGGCGCTGGTTGAGATCCGCCAGCGAGGCCTCGGAGAGGAGCAGCAGGGGGAAGGCGTCGGCGAAGCCCACCTGATCCTCCGGGGTGGCGTACTTCGGATCCACCGGGCGCTGCATCCGGGCGTCCACGTGCACGAGCAGCGCGGGCTGGCCGAGGTAGTCGGAGAGCCACCGGTCCGCCTCGGCCCGGACGCGGGCGGCGGAGCAGGTGTCATCCCACACGGTGACGTCGAGGCGCGGCGCGTCCGCGGGAGGCAAGGGCACCTCGAGGTCCGGCATGTCCGGTGCCGACAGGTGGAGACCCTTCGCCCCGGGGACGGCCCGCACGCGCACCAGGGCGGGGAACTCGCGCCCGGTGAGGAAGGAGCCGTCGGGGCGGACCGCCATCCACCGGCGGTCATGCTGGAGCCCGAGCGGCTCCACGGTGGCGCGGGTCAGCGGCAGACCCGCGCACGACTTGAGGGGGTAGAGGGTGAGGGACGTCAGGGTGGGCACGAGCCCTCTTGTGCCCTATCCCTGCTTGGACTGCACGAGGTTGTACCGGTTGCCGTACAGGTCGCGGAAGACGAGGTCGCGGCCCCAGGGCAGGTCGCGCACGCCCCCGTCGAGGGAGACGCCCGCGGCCTGGAGGGCACGGTGGTCGGCCTCGATATCGTCACTCTCGAGGATGATCATGGCCTGCTTGCCAATCTGCTCCGAGGCGAGCTTCGCCTCCTCACCCTTGAACCAGGTGGACGGGTTGAAGAGGGTGACCTCGAAGTCGGACTGACCGGCCGGCGTGACGGTGATCCACCTCGGGCCACCGGGGCCCATCGGGCTGTCCATCTTCTTCTTGAAACCGAGCTTCTGGGTGAAGAAGGCGAGGGCCTCCTCATCGTTCCTCACATACACGGTGACGTGCGTGACACGCGTAATCACATGACCTCCGGGGTTGGCTGGGGCCGCCGCTTCTAGCCGGTCACCTCCACCGAGTCAAAAGGAGGGGAGCCGAGCTGGCATCCGCGATATTGGCGGACCATCCGGCTTGACGGAAATCGGTGGTCGGCGTTACAACGTTTTCCACGTTGAATGCCGCGCTGAATTGCGGCCCG
>NZ_DASVWK010000423.1:0-13837 GCF_036389735.1 Archangium sp.
TGGAGGCCACCGCCGCCATCGCCAAGGGCGAGCTGGGCCGGCGCGTTCCCGAGGAGGAGGACGACGAGCTGGGCGAGCTGTGCCGCGGCTTCAACGAGATGGCCGATCGCACCGAGGCCGCCCAGGCCGAGCTGCGCGAGGCGGTGCGCCTGCGCGAGGAGTTCCTCTCGGTGGCCAGCCACGAGCTGCGCACCCCCCTCACCCCCCTCAAGGGCTTCGCCGCCCTCACCCTCAGCCGCATGGAGAAGGGCGCCGACTTCCCCGAGCGCGAGCGCACCCTCAAGGCCCTGCGCTCCATGGCCCGGCAGACCGACCGCCTCACCCGGCTGGTGGATGACCTGCTGGACACCTCGCGGATTCAAGCCGGCCGCTTCGAGCTGGAGCGCGCCCGGGTGGACCTCGTCCCCCTGGTGCGCGAGGTCATGGAGCGCTTCGAACTCCGGGGCCAGGAGGGGCTGCGCTTCTCCCTGGAGTCCCCCGAGCTGCCCGTGGAGGGCACCTGGGACGGGCCCCGCCTGGAGCAGGTCGTCACCAACCTCCTGTCCAACGCCGTGCGCTACTCCCCCCAGGGGGGCTCGGTGCGTGTGAGTTTCCATCTCACCCCGATGGATGTGGAGATCCAGGTAAGGGATGAGGGGATTGGTATCCCACCCGAGAGCATCGCCCTGCTCTTCCAGCCCTTCGCCCGGGCCTCCAACGCCACCGCCCGGCACTACGGCGGGCTGGGACTGGGGCTCTTCATCTGCCGGGAGATCGTCCAGCGCCACGGCGGCACCATCTGGGCCGAGAGCTCCGGCGCCCACCGGGGAAGTTGCTTCCATGTCCGGCTGCCCCGCGAGGAGCCAGCCACGAGCGTGGCGGCGGCCGGCTGAACCTTTCGGGATGGGTCGGGGGCGACTCGGTTTCTCGGTGTATGATGCGGAGGGGGGGCCCTTCAGGCTATCGTCGTTATCCAACGAGGCGGTTCCCAGGTCGCCCAGCCGCAGGAGCCGAACCCCCCCTCCATGCACCCGAAGCCCCGACCGATCGAAGAAGTCCCCGCCCATGAGCACCGCTACCGTCTGGTGGTGGAGAACCTGCGCGAGGTGGTGTTCCAGCTCGATGCGCAGGGCCGGTGGACCTATCTCAGCCCGGCGTGGACGGAGCTGACGGGCTTCTCGGCGGAGGAGTGCCTGGGCCAGCGCAACATGGAGTACGTCCACCCGGACGACCATGCGCTGTGCCACGAGCTGGGCCGGGCGCTGCTCAGCCGGCAGAAGGAGTGTTGCAAGCACGAGATGCGCTACCGGACCCGGGACGGGGGCTACCGGTGGGTGGAAGTCTACGTGCGCCTGCTGCTGGGGGATGACGGCACGACGTACCTGGGCACCTGCGGCACCATCGCCGACATCACCGAGCGCCGAGAGGCGTTGGCCGCCCTGGCCCGGCGCGAGCGCTACCTCACCGCGCTGGTGGAGATTCAGCAGCGGCTGCTGGCCACGGGCGCCTCGGAGAGCCTCCACGCGCGGCTGATGGCGCCGCTGGGCGAGGCCTCGGGGGCCAGCCGGGTGTACTTCTTCGAGGCCCACCGCTCCTCGGACGGCAACCTCCTCTTCAGCCAGCGCGCCGAGTGGTGCGCGCCCGGGGTGAAGCCGAAGCTGGACAACCCCCAGCACCAGGACATGCACCTCGAGCGGCTGATGCCGCACCTGTACGAGCTGCTGTCGCGAGGGCAATTGCTCTCGGGGCCGGTGCGCGGCCTGCCCACGGCGGAGCGGGAGGCCCTGGAGCCGCAGCACATCCTCTCCGTGCTGGTGCTGCCGGTGTGGGTGCACGGCACGCTGGCGGGCTTCATCGGCTTCGACAACTGCGTCGAGGAGCGGGAGTGGGACAAGCTGGAGGTGGACCTGCTCATGGCGGCGGCGGGGGGCATCTCGCTCGCCCTGGAGCAGCGGCAGTCCGAGCGGGCGCTGCGCGAGCGGGAGCAGCGCTTCCGGCGCATCGCGGAGAACGCCTCGGACGTCATGTACCGCTACCAGCTGGCGGGCACGCGCAGCTTCGCCTTCGTCAGCAGCGGGGTGACGAAGAAGCTGGGCTTCACCCCCGAGGAGCACTACCGCGACCCCGAGCTGTGGCTGCGCCAGGCGCACCCGGAGGATCGCGAGACGCTGGAGCGGCTGCTCACCCAGCCGGAGAAGCACGACTGTCCCGTGGTGGTGCGCTCGCGCACGCGCGACGGGAACACGGTGTGGCAGCAGCACGTGGTGACGCCGGTGCTGGACGCCGCGGGGCTGTGCGTGGCGGTGGAGGGCATCGCCCGCGACATCACCGAGCGCCACCAGGTCGAGGAGGCCCTCAAGCTGTCCGAGGCCAGCTTCCGCGTCCTCCTGGAAGGTGTGCCGGAGCCGGCCGCCATCCAGCAGAACGGGCAGATCGTCTACGCCAACGCGGCCCTGGTGTCCTCGCTGGGCTTCCAGGGGCCTCGGGAGTTGCTGGGGCGGAGGCTGGAGGAGTTCATCCTGGACGAGCCGCCCGCGCCCCCGGGCACGGCGCTGCTGGTGACGGGAGAGCGACGCCTGAAGCGCAAGGACGGCAACGTGCGCACCGCGGAGTTCGCCTCGCTGCCGCTGCTCTTCTCCGGACAGCCCGCGGTGGTGTGCATCGCGCGCGACGTCACCGAGCAGCGCCAGCTCCAGTCCCGGCTGTCGCTGGCGGACCGCATGGCCTCCATGGGCACGCTCGCCGCGGGCATCGCCCACGAAATCAACAACCCGCTGGCCTTCGTCATCTCCAACCTGGGCTTCCTGTCGGATGAGCTCAACCGCCTGCCCTCGTCCGCCGTCCAGGCCCCGGGCTCGCGCGCCGAGCCCCGCGAGGACTGGCGCTCGGTGCTGACCGAGGCCCGCGAGGGCGCCGAGCGCGTGCGGCAGATCGTCCGTCAGCTCAAGGCGTTCTCCCGGCCCGACGAGGAGCGCGTGGAGCCGGTGGACCTGCACGCCGTGCTGGACTCGGCGGTGATGCTGGCCGCCAACGAAATCAAGCACCGGGCACGGCTCAAGCGCGAGTACGGGCCGGTGCCCAAGGTGATGGGCAACGATGGGCGCCTGTGCCAGGTGTTCCTCAACCTGGTGGTGAACGCGGCGCAGGCCATCCCCGAGGGCGCGGCGCAGCAGAACGAGATCCGCCTGGTGACGCGCATCGGGCCGGACGGCTTCTCGGTGCTGGTGGAGGTGCAGGACACGGGCTCGGGCATCTCCGAGGACGCGCTCGGACGCATCTTCGACCCCTTCTTCACGACGAAGCCCGTGGGCGTGGGCACCGGCCTGGGCCTGTCCATCTGCCACGGCATCATCACGAGCCTGGGCGGCTACATCGCCGTGGAGAGCCAGGTGGGCAAGGGCACCACCGTGCGCGTCATCCTTCCGCCGGCCCGGAACGGCTCGTACGTGGCGAAGCCCTCGGCGCCCACCCAGACGCCCACCGCGCGGCGCGGGCGGGTGCTCATCGTGGACGACGAGCCCGCCGTGGGCCGGGCGCTGCGGCGCATCCTGCGCGAGCACGACGTGGAGCTGGCCACCAGCGGGCGGCAGGCCCTGGAGCGGCTCACCGAGGACAAGAGCTTCCACGTCGTCCTCTGCGACGTGATGATGCCGGACCTCGCGGGCAAGGACCTGTACGAGGCCATCCAGCAGGGCGGCTCGGGGCTGGAGCAGCGCTTCGTCTTCGTCTCCGGCGGCGCCTTCACCTCGGGGGCGCGCGACTTCCTGGCGAAGGTGCCCAACCCCACCCTGGAGAAGCCCTTCGACGAGGCCGCGGTGAAGCGCGTGGTGCGCGACCTGGTGATGAGTCAGCTGCCGGCAACCGGAACCTGAAGGCATCGGTCGATTGTCGGACCCTCCTCCCGCTGACGGATAGGGAGGACGGAGCACCTGGGTGAACCTGCGGCTCCGTCTCCCCCCACTTCGCGAGGTCCGCCGATGAACCGGACATTGTTGCTGCTGGCCACCACCGGACTGCTCGCGCTTGGGGCGGGGGTGGTGGGCCTGCCCCGCCAGAAGGACACGAGCCACACCGTGGCCCGGCCCGACGAAGACCTCGGCACCGGGGTGACGCTGACGCCCACCCTCGCCAAGGGCGGCGCGCTGACGCTGGAGGGCAAGCTGTCCGGGGAGTACCTCATGGCGGGCCCGAGCGAGGCCTTCGCCGCGCTGACGGTGCGCGCGGACACGCTGCGCGAGGCGAGGCGGCTGCCGGTGAACCTGGCGCTCGTCATCGACCGCTCGGGCTCCATGCGCGGACAGAAGCTGACGGACGCGACGCGCGCGGCGCGGAGGCTGCTGGAGCGGCTGGGGCCCGAGGACCGGCTCGCCCTGGTGCACTACGGCACGGACGTGAGCGTCCTGCCCAGCCAGCCCGTGACGCTGGAGGCCCGCGCGCGGATGGAGGCCTTCATCGACGCCATCCAGGACGAGGGCGCCACCAACATCAGCGGGGGCCTGGAGACGGCGGCGGCCGAGCTGCGGCCCTACGTGGAGTCCTTCCGGGTGAGCCGCATCATCCTCCTGAGCGACGGGCAGCCCACCGCGGGCGTGACGGAGCCGGGGGAGCTTCAGCTCGTGGCGGGCGGCCTCCGGCGCTCGGGCCTGACGGTGAGCGCGCTGGGCGTGGGCGATGACTTCAACGAGCGGATGATGCAGGGCATGGCCGAGCAGGGCGGCGGCTTCTACGGCTATATCCAGGACTCGGAGCGGCTGGCGGACATCTTCCGGCGCGAGCTGGAGCAGGCGGCGGGCACGGTGGCGCGCGGGGTGGAGCTGCGGCTGGAGCTGCCCGAGGGGGTGACGGACGCCGAGGTGATGGGCATGACGGCCCGGCGCGAGGGCCGGACCCTGGTGGTGCCGCTGTACGACCTGGCGGGCGGACAGGAGGCGCGGGTGGTGGTGAAGCTCACCCTGGCGCTGGAGGCCACCCAGGCGGCCCGGGGCGTGCTGACGGCCCGGCTGCGCTACTGGGAGGTGGACGCCGGGCGGCAGGCGCAGGTGGACCTCGCGCTGACGGCGAAGGTGACGGAGGACGAGGCGCGGGTGCGGGCCCACCTGGACAAGGATGTGCGGGTGTACGCGGTGAGGGCGCTCGGGGCGCGGGAGCTCCAGGCGGCGGCCGAGCAGATGAAGCAGGGCAACCGGGACCGGGCGCTGGGAATGCTGGACAACGCGCGCCGGCTGTTCGGCTCCTCGGCGGAGGCGCTCGCGGGGGAGGTTGCGGACGTGGACCGGACCCGGGCAGCCTATCTCAACGCGCAGGATGAAACCGCCGTGCGCCGTGAAGCGTTACAGCTTCATCGCAAGTCGCTGAAGACGTTCGGTCAGAACAACTCCTATTAAGGAAGGGCCGCCCATGCCCCTGTCGGTGCAGCTGCGGGAACGCGAGGATTTCGAGGTGCGCACCCTGCGTGCGCTGGGCGGAGGCGTGGCCGCGGGCCTGCTGGTGGCGGCGCTGGCCCGGCTGCACGTGCGGGTGGACGTGGGCCTCTTCGCGGTGGCGGGCGCGGCGCTGGCGTGCGCTCGGGTGGACTGGAAGGTGCGCCTGGGCATGCTGGTGGGCCTGCCCGTGCTGCTCAACATCCCGGACGTGCTGAACGTGCCGTCGCCGCTGGCCGAGGCCTGTATGGGCACGCTCGCGGCCGGGGTGGTGGGCTGGCTGGGCACCCCGTGGCGGCCCAAGCCGTCGCAGGTGGTGGCGGGGGCGCTGGGCGCGGGCGCGCTGATGCCGCTCGGGCTGTACGTGAAGCAGGTGATGGACGCGCGGCTGTTCGACGGACGGCTGGGCGCGGTGGGCGCGGTGCTGGGGCTCGCGGCGGTGGCGCTCTTCTGGAGCGTGGGGACGCTGGCGGCGCACGTGGAGGTGCACGGCGACGCGGTGGAGGCGCGGGGCACGGTGCTGGAAAAGCAGCTCTCGGGCGAGACGTTGGCGCTGGTGTCGCGCGCGGTGACGCTCTACCGGCAGTGCCAGGGCGTGGCGGGGAAGCTCCAGGCGGGGCCCGGACGCACGGAGCTGGTGGGCGTGCTGGAGAAGATGACGCGCGAGGTGTACGCCCTGGCCGAGGCACACGCCGGGCTGGAGGCGCAGCTCGCGGCGGTGGAGCAGGGAGGCGTGGACGCGCAGGTGAAGGAGCTGCGGGCCAAGGCGGCCGCTTCGACGGACGCGGTGGCACGGCGGCAGTTGGAGCTCGCGGCCTCGTCGCTGGGCGAGGAGCTCAACCACCTGGACGCGCTGGGCCGCAAGCGGGAGCGCCTGCTGGCGCAGCTGCACGCGCAGGTGGCGCTGCTGGAGCGGGCCCGGGTGTCGCTCGTGGGTGTGCAGGGCGGGGACGCGGGCACCAAGGGCGCGCAGGCCGCGCAGCTCGCACGCAAGCTGGCGGCACTGGGCCAGGAGGACTCGGGCACACCGGAGGCGGCTCCGCGGCCCGAGTCGACCAAGGTGGTCGGCTGAGTTCCCGGGCGTCTACTTCGAGGAGCGGGAGCGCTTCGCGTTCCCACCCTTGCCCTGGCTGTCGGCCTCGGGCGGATGGAGCGCGCGCAGGCGGGCCGTGGCCGTCAGCTGCGTGAGGATCTTGTCGACGCTGTTGCCGTCGTCCTCCTTCAGCCGCTCGTCGATGCGCTGCTCGATGTCCTCCCGCACGCGCCGGGCCTCGACGAGCGCGGCCTCGATGTGCTCGCGCACCTGCACCGAGTGCTCATCCATGGCGGCGCTGCGGTAGGGGGCGGTGTCGCGGCGCACCGCGATGCGTCCCGCCGCCGTGCCTCCCGTCGTCCGCCGACGCCTCACCACCGTGCGCTTCGTCTTCCCTGAACCTTCCTTGCGCTTGTCCGCCATCGCGAGCCTCCGGCTACACAGTCCGATCTCCCCGGAAGGTGGGGCGTGCCTCGGGCCACAGGAAGTCCCCCTTCCGGTGTGAGGCCGATGGGAGCAGGCGGACAGTCAGCGCATGGCCTGCCCGCCTGGGTTCATCTACGAAGACCTTCGTTGACATCTACGAATCCCTTCGTATACTTTGGGCGGGAAGCTGACGGGAGGGAAGCGCGATGAGTGAACCGAAGCTGCCGCGGCCGACGGACGCGGAGCTGGGCATCCTCCAGGTGCTGTGGGAGCGAGGCCCGAGCACGGTGCGCGAGGTGCACGAGGCGCTGAGCAAGGGCGTCGAGGGCACGGGCTACACCACGGTGCTCAAGCTGATGCAGATCATGACCGAGAAGGGACTCGTGGAGCGAGACGAGTCCCAGCGGGCCCACGTGTACCGCACGCGCGTCACGCAGCAGAAGACGCAGCGGCAGCTCGTGACGGACCTGCTGGACCGGGCCTTCGGAGGCTCGCCGGCACAACTGGCGATGCAGGCGCTGTCGACGAAGAAGGCCTCGGCGGAGGAGCTGGCCGAGCTGCGCAAGCTGCTGGACACCCTGGAGGAGGAGACGCCATGAGCACGAACGTGTCGCAGTCCCTGGGTTGGGCGTTGCTGCACCTGTTGTGGCAGGGCGCGCTGGTTGCGGCGGCGCTGGCCATCGCGCTGCGCGTACTGGAGCGGCGCTCGGCCGCCGTGCGCTACCTGCTGGCCTGTGGCGCCCTGGCGCTGATGCTCGTGCTGCCCGCCCTCACCGGCTGGCACCACTACGCCGCCCAGCGGACGGAGCGCTCGTCCCCGGTGACGGCGTACGCGGCGACGCCGGCTCCCGCTCCCACCCTGGCACGCCCGGCGCACGCCCCCGTGGCTCCGCGCGCCGCCGCACCGACTCCGGCCCTGGAGTGGACGCTCGCGCCACTGGGCGAGCACATGCACTGGCTGGTGCTCGCGTGGGCGCTGGGGGTGGCGGTGTCGTCGCTGCGGCTGCTCTCGGGGTGGTTGCGGCTGCGCCGGCTGGTGCATGAGGCGAGCCCCGCCCCCGCCGAGTGGCAGGAGACCCTGGAGCGGCTGGCGCGGCGCCTGGGCATGACGCGCCCGGTGCGGCTGCTGCGCTCGGCGGCGCTGGACGTGCCCGCGGCGGTGGGCTGGCTGCGGCCGGTGGTGCTGCTGCCGGTGTCGGCGCTCACCGGGCTCTCCGCGCGTCAGTTGGAGATGGTGCTGGCGCACGAGCTGGCCCACATCCGCCGGCATGACTTCGCCGTGAACCTGGTGCAGACGCTGGTGGAGACGCTGCTCTTCTATCACCCGGCGGTGTGGTGGATGTCGCGCGTCATCCGCGTCGAGCGCGAGCACTGCTGCGACGACATCGCGGTGGGCACGAGCGGCAGCGCGCTCTCGTACGCCCGGGCCCTCACGGCGCTGGAGGCCCTGCGCGTGCTGCCCCTCGGAGAGACGAGCCCGGCGATGTCCGCCCTGGGGGGCTCGCTCACGGAGCGCGTGCGCCGGCTGGTGGGTGCACCCGCGGCCCGCTGCTCCTCGCGCTGGGTGGCGGGAGCCTCGGTGGTGACGCTGATGAGCGGCGTGGCGGTGGCGGCACCGCTGGCGGCCCTCGTCCTGCCCGAGCGCCCCGCGCTGACGGCCGAGGCGCCGAGCCCGGCCCCCGTGGCCCCCCCGGTGGTGGGCACCCCGAAGCTCCTCCTCGCCCAGGCTCCGGTCGTCCCCCCGGTCCCCCTGCCCCTCCCCTCGCCCGCCCCCGCTCCGGCTCCGAAGCTCGCCGGACCCAGGGAGGACGACGAGGACGAGGACACCACCCGCGTGGACGCGAAGCAGCTCTCGGTGGAGCAGCTCGTCGCGCTCAAGACGGCCGGGGTGACGGCGGAGCGGGTAAAGCAGGTGGAGTCGCTCGGCTACGAGCCCACGGTGGGCAACCTGATCCAGTTGGGCCATGCCGGCGTGACGCCCGAGTACGTGAAGGAGATGACGGGTGTGCTGGGCCGCAAGCCCTCGGCCGAGGAGCTGGCGCAGCTGAAGCTCCTGGGCGTGACGTCCGCTCGCGTGCAGGCGCTGAAGGCGGCCGGCTACGGCAACCTCTCGGCGGATGACCTCGCCCAGGCGGCGGCACTCGGCGTGGACGAGCGCTTCATCTCCGAGCTGAAGTCCGCCGGCTACGACAAGCTGCCCTTCGACGACCTCGTCGGGCTGCGCGCCGTCGGGGTGAATGGCCCGTACGTCCAGGCGATGCGGGAGGCCGGCTACGGCAAGCTCTCCCCGGACGAGCTCCAGCAGTTCAAGGCGCTCGGCGTGGACGCGGGCTTCATCCGCGAGCTGCGCGACCAGGGCCTGGAGAAGCTCTCGGTGGAAGAGCTGATCCGCCTGCGCGTCAGTGGCGTGGACGCGGACTTCATCCGCGAGCTGCGTAAGAAGTAACCCCGCGGTCCCCTTCCCTCACTTCAACCCGGGCCCTCGGCCGCGCTCCCCGCGCGCCGCTGGGCCTCCCCTTGCCTCGAATCCCCGAAGGAGCCCGAACCATGCGAACCCACCGACCGTCGTACACCCTCTTCGCCGCCGTGCTGCTGTGGACCGTCTCCGCGCTGGCCGCCCCGCCGCTCTCCAGCACGTGGATGGGCAAGGCCCTCGACGACCAGCTCCAGCTCAACTTCCGCTCCGGGGAGCAAGGGAACATGGGCCTCTCCATTCCGCGCTCGGCCTTCCAGGGGTTGAACATGGCGGAGGGCACGGACACCTCCTTCCAGCTCGTGCGCGAGGCGGGCACCGTGAAGTTCGAGGGCCGCTTCTCCGGCACCGAGGGCGCGGGCCACTACCGCTTCGAGCCCAATGCTACGTACCTCGGAGAGATGGCGAAGCTCGGCTACACGGAGATCTCCCCGGAGGAGCAGCTCCAGCTCGCCCTCTTCGACGTGGGGCCGGCGCGGGTGAAGGCGCTGGCGGAGCTCGGGTACACGAAGCTTCCGCATGACGCACTGCTTCAGGTGGCCATCTTCCAGGTGACGCCAGAGCACATCCGCGCCCTGGCCGAGCTGGACCTGCGCAACCTCGAGCTGGACGAGCTGGTGGCCACGCGCATCCACGGCGTCACCCCCGCATTCATCCGCGAGGTCAAGGGCCTGGGCTTCGCCAACCCCACGCTGGAAGAGTTCCTCTCCATGAGGATCCACGGCGTGACTCCG
This sequence comes from Archangium sp., assembly GCF_036389735.1. Lineage (GTDB taxonomy): Bacteria > Myxococcota > Myxococcia > Myxococcales > Myxococcaceae > Archangium. The sequence goes on from NZ_DASVWK010000423.1 coordinate 10,066, forward strand.
AGCTATGTTCGGGAGATTCGGGAAGCCGGCTACCCGAATGCCACGATCCAGCAACTGGTGGAGCTGCGCATCCACGCAATCGACGCGGACTACGTTCGTTCCCTCGCTGGCGACAAGAAGACCGGTAAGAAGTAGTAGGCGCCTCTGAAGAGGGGGGAGTTGCACATGCTGCGCGCGTGGGTACTGACGGCGGGAGTGCTGTGGGCCGGGGTGGCGTCCGCCGCCGTCGAGGGTCCGGGAAAGACCCAGTTCCTCCGGGCCGCACGGGCCACCGGCGAGGTGAAGGTGGACGGCAAGCTGGACGAGGACACGTGGGCGAAGGCCCCCGTCTTCGACGGCTTCGTCCAGCGCTTCCCGGACGCGGGCAAGGCCCCCAGCGAGCGCACCGAGCTGCGCGTCCTCTATGACGACCGGAACGTGTACGTCGCCGTCACCTGCCACGACTCCGAGCCGGCGCTCATCAACCGCAACCTGGGGCGCCGGGACAGCGACCTGTACTCGGACCGGGTGCGGGTGCTGCTGGACACGACGCACGACCACCGCACGGCGTACGTCTTCACGGTGAACGCGGGCGGGGTGCAGTCGGACGGTCTCCACTACGACGACCGGCTGTACAGCACGGACTGGGACGGGGTGTGGGACGCGGCGGCGGGTGGCACCGAGGGCGGCTGGGTGGCCGAGTTCGCCATTCCCCTCTCGGTGCTGCGCTTCCCCGAGGCGCCGGTGCAGACGTGGGGCTTCTCGGTGCAGCGGGAGATCGCCCGGAAGAACGAGGAGCTGGAGACGGTGCTCAATCCGCGCACCAGCAACGCGGTGGTGTCACGCCTGGGGCACCTGACGGGGCTGGAGGAGCTGAGGCCGAAACGGGCGGTGGAGCTGGTGCCGTACCTGGCGGCGCGCACGGTGGCGAGGCCGCAGTTCTCGGACGCGGCGAGGCCCTGGCCTCGACTGGTGGATCCATCCCTGGACGTGGGGCTGGACTTCAAGACGGCGCTCACCAGCAACCTGGCGCTGACGGCGACGCTCAACCCGGACTTCGGCCAGGTGGAGGCGGACCAGCTCATCCTCAACCTGTCCACCTTCGAGGCCTTCTTCCCGGAGAAGCGCCCCTTCTTCACGCAGGGCATGGAGCTGTTCAACCCGGTGGGAGGACAGGGCGGGCCGCAGACGCTCTTCTACTCGCGGCGCGTGGGCCTCCAGACGCCCATCCTCGGGGCGGCGAAGCTGACGGGCACGGTGACCGAGGGCGTGGAGGTGGGCGTGCTGGACGCGGTCGTCACCGGGCCGTGGCAGCGCGAGGTGGACGAGGAGCAGCCGGACCGCGACGTGGGCCTGTACCTGACGCGCCCGCTGCACGTGGGCCCCAACAACGCCCTGCCCACGGACCCCATGGTGCCGATGAACTACCTGGCGGCGGTGGTGCGCGGAAAGGTGGGGAGCAGCTCGCGCGTGGGCGGAGTGGTGACGATGGCCACGCCGCTCACCGGCGCGTGCTCGGACGAGGACGCGGCGCTCGACGAGGACCCGCGGCCGGTGCCGTGCCTGGCGAGGGGCGGCAACGCGGCGGCGGCGGACTTCGACCTGCAGACGGCGGATGGACAGTACGGGGTGATGGGGCAGTTCGCGGGCTCGCAGGTGGTGGGCGGGCTGCCCGAGCGCACGCTGCGGGATGGCACGCTGCTGCGCCGGGGGACGATGGGCTACGGCGGCTACGTGCGCGCGGGGAAGTTCGGCGGCGAGGGCTTCCGCTGGGACGTGGGGGATGAGTTCTCCTCGCCCACGCTGGACCTCAACGCGAGCGGCTTCCAGCGCAACCAGAATGTGCACTCGCCGCGCCTGGGGCTGCGCTACCAGCGGCCCGACGGCTTCGGACCGCTGAAGGCCCTGTTCGCCAACCTCAACGGGGGCATGGAGTGGACGACGGACGGCCGGGGCATCAACCGGGGGAGTTGGATCAACTTCAATGGCTCCGTCCAGCTCCCGAGCTTCGACTCCATCGGGTTCGAGACGGGGGCGAACCTGGGTGGCTGGGACGTGCGCGAGTTGAACCGCACGGGCGTGCCGCTGGAGAACGCGCATTGGGCCTTCGTGGCTCTCTTCGGGGACACCAACCCGAATCGGGTCGTGTCCGCGGGAGGCTTCCTCGCGGGGTCCCACCGCTTCCGCGAGGGTCCAGAGTCGACGCCGTGGGGCGGGCAGGTGAACCTGTATACGACGGTGCGGCCCCACCCGGCGCTGGAGACGCGGCTGGAGGTGTTCCTGGACCGCACCTCCAACGGGCCGCGCTTCATCGAGGACCTGGGCGACAACCGCTTCCTGCTGAGCCCCCTGCTGTCGGACTCGATGTCGCTCACGCTGCGCCAGCAGTGGGTGGTGACGCCGAGGCTGACGCTCCAGGGCTACGCGCAGCTCTTCACCGCCTATGGCGCGTACGGCACCTACTACGAGGGCACGTCGGACGCCTCGCGCGCGCCCATCCGCCTGGAGAGCCTGGTGCCGGTGGAGCGGGAGAACACGGACGACTTCCACGACGTGGGGTTGAACCTGAACCTGGTGCTGCGCTGGGAGTACCGGCTGGGCTCGACGCTGTACGTGGTGTACTCGCACGGACAGCAGCGCTTCCCGGTAGCGGAGGGCACGCACCCGCCGCACAGCCTGATTCCTCACGGACTGTTGGCTGGAGCGGCCAACGATGCACTCATGGTGAAGTGGGCCTGGTACTGGGGCGCTTGAGCCCCCCTCGCGTGAGGCGGCGTGCTAAGGCCACGTCCCCGTGATGCACGACGCTCGCGGAAAGAAGTGGAGGGGCCTCCTCGGCTCGGCGCTCCTCGGCCTGGGACTGCTGGGGTGCGCCCCCGAGGACACCTCCGGCACGGTGATGGCGTACGTCTTCGCGCGGGACGAGGCCACCGGCCAGTACGCGCTCGGCCGCCACCCGATCGAGAACCTGGAGTCGCTGCGCGAGCTGCGCGGGAGGGATCTGGACTTCCGCAAGGGTGCCGAGCTCAACCAGGTCAGGCTCGACGCGGAGCTCGACATCGAGCGCGGCGAGCCCTTCGCGCTGGAGTACACGCGGGAGGCCGATGGCACCTTCGTGCCGGGAGACCTGCACTCGCTGTACGCGCTCAGCCTGTACCGGAACCTGGACAGGACGGCCTCGCTGCTGCGCGCCCACGGGCACGTGCCGCTCAAGCGCCTGGACGTCTTCTACTACCCGCGCTTCGACAACCTCCTCACCGGCGATGGCCGCGGCGACTTCACCGACAACGCCGCCTACGTCTCTCAGGTGCCGTGCTTCCTGCTCGTGCCCTCCTTCGTGCTCAATGACCTGCCCATGCTGCTCAACGAGGGCGTGGTGGCGCACGAGTACGGGCACGCCGTCATCCACCAGGAGCTGTTCGGTGACGCCCCCGCTTCGCCGCACGAGGAGGACGAGACCTGGTCGGGCGCCCACCGCCACCTGTCCTCCATGCACGAGGGCGTGGCGGACCTGATTGGATTGGTGGTGACGGGAGAGCCGGACTACATCCGGGCCACCCTCGACGCCGACCGGAACCTCGCCGAGCCGCGCGACTACTCCGAGGAGGACATGCTGGAGATGTTGAAGGGCGGGGACGACTTCGACCCGCACCACCACGGCTCCGTGATGGCCCGGGCCATCTACGAGCTGTGGCCCAAGGACGAGCAGGGCCACATCACCCCGGAGGGCCGCTCGCGGCTGCTCGACCTCACCCTGGTCACGCTGCGGGAGCTGCGCTTCGAGCAGACCACC
>NZ_DASVWK010000424.1:0-7868 GCF_036389735.1 Archangium sp.
GGTGACGTTGAGGCGCAGGCACAAGAGGTCGGATCAGCCGCTGACGGTCCTGGTGGTGGAGCCGCGGGCGGGAGACCTGGAGCGGACCCGGGTGGTGCTGGGCGAGGCTGGTTTCCGGGTGGTCCCGGTGACGCGCTTCGACGCGGCGGGACCTCTGTTCGAGGCCATCCAGCCGGACGCGGTGGTGCTCGCCGCCCAGGCCCCGGACTACTCGGCGGTGTCGGTGGCCCGTCGGCTGCGGCAGATGGGCCGGGGCGCGGTCCCCATGGTGTACCTGGTGGACCCCACCGATACGGAGACGTACCGCTTCTGCTTGGAAAAGGGCCTGTGCGTGGACATGGTGCCGCGCACCGGCTCGGGCGAGGAGCTCGTCCTGCGCCTGCGTGCGCAGCTGCGCCTCAAGACGGCGGTGCGCCGCTCCCTGCTGCCGGTGGAGGAGGGTTCCTCGGCGGCCATGCACGATCCGCTCACCGGGCTCTACAACCGGGCCTTCCTGCTGGAGCTCATGGCCCTGGAGATGCGGCGTACCGAGCGCTTCGGGGGGAGCTTCTCCGTGGTGGCCGGGGCGCTCGATGACTTCCGGACGCTGCGCAAGGAGTCGGGACGCTCCATGGCCGAGCGCCTGCTCGTCTATAGCGCGGTGGTGTTCGGCCAGACGGTCCGCGAGGCGGACATCGTGGCCCGTGTGGGAGAGGACGAGTTCGCCGTGATGCTGACGGGGACCCCGGCGGAGGGCGTGCCGGACGTGATGGCCCGGGTGAACGGGCGCTTCGCGCTGGCCCGCTTGCAGGTGGCGGGTCAGGTGCTGCGCCCCTCGCTCGCGCTGGGAGCGGTGAGCTATCCGGACGTGGTGGGTTCTCCCGTGCAACTCCTGAGTGCCGCGCAGCAGGCTCTGCGCCGGACCCGCGAGGAGCGCCGGAGTGCTGGGACAACGGGTATGGGACTGACGATTTGACCAGGGACGACCAGAGGGTGGGCGTTCCACGGGGTGATTCGCGATGGTGAGGGGAGGCGAGGGGATGGATCGGATCGCGGTGTTGGTGGTGGATGACGAAGAGCAGGTGCGGACCTTCCTCGTCGAGCTGCTGGGCAGCTCGGGGTACCAGGTGCGCTGCGCGTCGAGTGGCTCCCAGGCGCTGGAGATGCTCGCGGCGGGCTCGTTCGACGTGGTGCTGATGGACGTGATGATGCCGGAGCTCAGTGGCCTCGAGGTGCTGCGGCGCTATCGGGCCTCGGGTGGCAATGCGCCCGTCATCGTCCTCTCCGCCCTCTCGGGCGCGGAGGATGCCATGCGCGCCATGAAGCTGGGCGCCAGTGACTATCTGTCCAAGCCCTTCGGCAATGACGAGCTGGAGGACGCCATGGCCCGGGCCCTGGGCAGCCGCGCGCCGACGCGTCAGCCCGTGGCGAGCGCGCCGCAGGCCAACGCGGTGGCGGCCCAGGCGGAGGCGAGCGGGGAGCGCGTCGTCATCTCTCACTCGCCGTCCATGCGCCGGGTGCGGGCCCTGGTGGAGCGCATCGCCGACACGGACGTGCCGGTGCTGCTGCTGGGCGAGTCCGGTACGGGCAAGGAAGTGATTGCCCGGGAGATCCACGCGCGCAGCAACCGGCGCAACCGGCCCTTCATCAAGGTGAACTGCGCGGCGCTGCCGGCCGAGCTGCTGGAGAGCGAGCTCTTCGGCCACGAGCGGGGTGCCTTCACCGGCGCCACGGCGGAGAAGCCGGGCAAGTTCGAGCTGGCGGACCAGGGCACCATCTTCCTGGACGAGATCGGCGAGATGGCCATCCGCCTCCAGGCCAAGCTGCTCCAGGTGCTCCAGGACGAGGAGTTCTTCCGCGTCGGCGGCAAGAAGAGCGTCCGGGTGGACAGCCGCGTGGTGGTGGCGACGAACCGCGAGCTGGAGCGGGAGATCGAGCTGGGCAACTTCCGCGAGGATCTCTACTACCGCCTGAACGTGGTGGCCATCCGGCTGCCGTCGCTGCGCGAGCGCCCCGAGGACGTGGTGCCCCTGACGGACCACTTCCTGAAGAAGTACGGGCGCCAGTACATGAGCGGGGTGGCGGAGCTGCCGCCGGAGGTGCTGCGGGCCTTCACCGAGTACGAGTGGCCGGGCAACGTGCGCGAGCTGGAGAACATGGTTCGCCGGCTGTGCGTGCTGAAGGACGCGACGCTGGTGCTGGACGAACTGCGCTCGGGAGGCCGGACGCCGGCGAGCGCGCCCTCGCTGCCCACGTCGTACGGCGGAGACGGGGACGTGGATCCTCCGGCGCCGACGCTGGTGCGCACGCCGGTCCCCACGGTGGGCGGGGGCGTGGCGGTGCAGGTGCTGGAGATGCCGTCGCGGGGGAACGTGCCTCCGGCGGAGGTGCCGGCCAACCAGGTGGCGGCGCCGGTGCGGTACGCGAATCCGTTCGACGCGCCGCAGCCTCCTCCTCCTCCTCCGAGCATGCCGGAGGCGGAGATGTCGCTGAAGGACATCGGCAAGCGGGCGGCGATGCTCGCCGAGCGCGAGGCCATACTGGCCATGCTCCAGCGCACGGCGTGGAACAAGCGGCGCGCGGCCAGCAAGCTGCGCATCAGCTACAAGGCGCTGCTCTACAAGATCAAGGAGTGCGGCATCGTGGACCCGAGGGCCGCGGCCGAGTTCTGAGCCCCTACCATCCCTCTCCCTCCGGGAGAGGGACGGGGTGAGGGTCTTCTGGGCCCCAGGTGCGCTCCCGCACCTGGGGCCCGGTTTTTTCAGCCCTTGTCGCGGCGCACGGGGACCTTCTTGCCGCGCAGGGTGGCCTGCTTCAGCGCGGTGACGATCTGGTCGGCCATGGCCTCGGGCACCTCTACGAGCGAGAAGCCGTCGGAGATCTGGATGGCGCCGATCCGCCGGCCCTCCACGCCCGCCTCGCCGGTGATGGCGCCCACCAGGTCCGAGGGCCGGATCCCCGCTTGCCGGCCCACGCCGATGTACAGCCGTGCCATCTCGAAGTCCTCGGTCGGGCCCGCGCGGCGCTTCACGCCCCGGGGCTCCTCACCCGGGGGCGCCTTCGTGCCGGGCCACCCCTTGGCGGCGGGCCGCTCCCTCGCCCCGGGGCGCGCGGCCGCCCGGGCGTCCTTGCCCGGACGCGGGGCCCTCTCCGACGACGAGTGCGGAGCCACCAGGGGGATCTCCTCGTCCTCCTCGTCCTGGCCCTCCACCTGTGCGTCGTGCAGCAGCTTCACCGCGGCGGCGGCCACCTCCATCAGGTCGAACTCGGAGGCGAGGCTCTCCACCACGGTGCGGTAGGAGTCGAGCTCACCGGCCACCAGCACCTCGCGCAGGGAGGCGCGGACGAGCTCCAGCCGGCGGGCGCGCAGATCCGCCACGGTGGGCACGGTGGCGACTTCGATCTTCTGGCCCGTGAGCTTCTCGATGTTGCGCAGCAGCCGATGTTCGCGGGGCTCGGCGAGGGTGATGGCCACGCCCTCGCGGCCTGCGCGACCGGTGCGGCCGATGCGGTGGACGTACGCCTCGGGGGCATTGGGCACGTCGTAGTTGACGACGTGGGAGAGCTTCTCGATGTCCAGGCCGCGCGCGGCCACGTCCGTGGCGACCAGCAGCTCGATGGCGTGCGTCTTGAACTGCTTGAGGACGCGATCCCGCTGGCTCTGGTCCATGCCGCCATGGAGGGCCTGGGCGCGCCAGCCGCGGCCGTTGAGCGAGACGGTGAGCTCATCCACCTCGGTGCGGGTGCGGCAGAAGATGATGGCGGCGGTGGGGGCCTCCACGTCCAGCACGCGCCCGAGCGTGGCGGCCTTGAAGGGACGCGGGACGATGTAGGCTGTCTGGCGCACGCGAGGGCCGGTGCCAGGAGCCACCTTCTCCTTGGCGATGCGGACGTTGACGGGCTGGTGCAGGTGGCGCTCGGCGATGGAGGCGATGCGCGGGGGCAGGGTGGCCGAGAAGAGGGCCGTCTGGTGCGTCTCCGGGGTGGCCTCGAGGATGGACTCCAGGTCCTCGGCGAAGCCCATGTCCAGCATCTCGTCGGCCTCGTCGAGCACCACGGTCTGCACGTCGTCGAGCAGGAGCGACTGGCGCTTGAGGTGATCCAACGCGCGGCCGGGGGTGGCGACGACGACGTCCACGCCGCGCTTGAGGACGCGCAATTGCTGGCCGATGGGCTGGCCGCCGTAGAGGGGCAGCACGGTGATGCCGAGCTTCTGGCCGTAGCGGTGGATGGCCTCGGCCACCTGCATGGCGAGCTCGCGGGTGGGGACGAGCACCAGGGCGGAGGTGGAGAAGGCCTTGTGCTCGCCGGGGGTGAGGCGCTGGAGGAGGGGCAGGGCGAAGGCCGCCGTCTTGCCGGTGCCGGTGGCGGCCAGGCCGAGCAGATCCTTCCCGGCCAGCAGTGGGGGCAGGGAGGCCCGCTGGATGGGGGTAGGCTCCTCATAGCCGAGCGCGCTGAGCGCCTCCACGAGGGCGGGCTTGAGGCCCAGTTGTTCAAAGGTGGGAGTTGTTGCTGCGTCGGAAGGGGTGTTCGCGGTCACGGTCGGGGCTTGTACCACCGCCTCGAGGGGCCTGCTTGCGTTCTCGGCATGGGGCCGTTAAGCGCGCGGCATGTCTCCCCTCGTCCTGCTCGGTTGTGGGTACACGTTGACGCGGCTGGCGGTCGAGGAGGCCCGCCGGGGCCGTCGCGTGTTGGCGGTGACCCGAGACGAGCAGCGCCGCGAGGAGCTGTCCCGGGAGGGGGTCCAACTGCCCTCCCTGGACGAGGCCATGGCGTCGTCGAAGGGCGCTCACGTGGTGGATTCCATCCCCCCGGACGCCGGGCTCGACGCCTCCCTGGCCGGGTCCCTGGAGCGCACCGGCCCCGCCCGCCTCGTCTATCTCTCCTCCACCGGGGTCTACGGCGGCGCCCGGGGCTCCGTGGACGAGGACACTCCCGTGGACCCGACCTCCTCGAATGGCCGGGGTCGTATCGAGGGGGAGGCGAGGTTCCGTCGGTTCGGGGGCATCAGCCTGCGCATCGCGGGCATCTATGGCCCTGGCCGGGGCACGATCGAACGCCTCCGCTCCGGGGCGGTCCGGCTCCCCGAGGGTGGGGGAGGCCGCATCTCCCGGATCCACGTGGACGACCTGGTGGAGGCCATCCGGGTGGTGCTGGAGCGGGGAGAGCCGGGCGGGACGTACTGCGTGGCGGACGACCGGCCGGCGACCCAGACGGAGACGGTGGGGTGGCTGTGCGCGCGCCTGGGACTGCCAGTGCCACCGACGGTGCCCCTGGCTTCCCTGCATGAGTCCCTCCGGGGCGACCGGGCCATCTCCAATGCCCGGCTGAAGACCCTGGGGTGGCGCCCGCGCTACCCGGACTTCGTCGCGGGTTTTTCCGCCCTCCTGGAAACGGTGAGGTAACAGTTCTCGCCCGCCGCGGTGTTCAGGTGCTCGCGAGGACGGAGGAACCGACGTTGGCCATCGATGTGGAAGCCTGCTACCGCCGGTATGGACCGATGGTGCTTCGGCGCTGTCGCTTCCTCCTGCGCGACGAGGAGCGGGCCGTGGATGCCATGCAGGATGTGTTCGTCCACCTCCTCGACCACCAGGAGGCGCTGACCCAGGCGGCCCCATCGAGCCTGTTGCACCGCATGGCGACCAACGTGTGCCTCAACCGCATGCGCTCCGAGCGCCGACGTCCCGTGGACTCGGACGAGGAGCTGCTCGTGCGCATCGCCTCGCTGGAGGACGTGGAGGCGCGGACGGGAGCGGCGGCGGTGTTGGACCGGCTCTTCGGCCGCGAGCAGGTGTCCACGCGCACCATCGCCGTGCTGCACCTGGTGGACGGGATGACGTACGAGGAGGTCGCCAGGGAGGTGGGGCTCTCCGTCTCCGGCGTCCGCAAGCGCCTGCGCACCTTGCGTGCCCACCTTCAGGAACTGGAGGCCGCCTGACCATGTCCCAACACACGCCCGATTGGCTGTTGGAGCGCATCGCCCTGGGAGAGCTTCCCCCCGAGGAGCTGGCCGCCGCCCGCGCGCGTCTGGCCGAGGAGCCCGGTGGGTTGGAACGCCTCGCGAAGCTGGAATCCGATGACGGCGCCACCCTCGCGAAGCTCCCTCCCGCCCAGGTCGCCGCCGAGGTGGCGCGCCGCCGCCGCGTGGTGGAGGCCGCCCGCCCGGTCCAGTCGCCGCGCCGCTGGCTGCCGGCCCTGGCGCTCGGAGTCCCCGTGGTCGCGGGGCTCGCGGCGCTGATGATCTCCTCCCAGCGCGAGCTGCCCGAGGAGCCCCGGCAGCAGCAGGCGGTCCTGCTGGAGACGACGCGCACCAAGGGCCTGGAGCCCAGGCTGCTCATCCACCGCCAGCGGCGGGGCGAGCCCGAGCCGCTCGCGGACTCGGTCCAGGCGCGGCCGGGGGACGTGCTTCAGCTCAGCTATGTGTCCGCCGGCAAACGCTACGGCGCGGTGCTGTCCATCGACGGGCGGGGCGCGGTGACGCTCCACTCCCCGGACGTCAGCACGGGCTCGCTGGAGCTGAAGGGCGGCACGGTGTCCTTGGCGAGTGCGTACGAGCTGGACGATGCCCCCTCCTTCGAGCGCTTCTTCTTCGTCACCAGCGAGGCCCTCTTCGACGTGAACGCGCTGCTGGAGTCGGCGCGTGCGCTGGCCCAGGACTCCGAGGCCGCCCGCCGCGAGCCGCTGCCGCTGCCGGCCTCTCTGTCGCAGACCTCCGTCACCCTGGAAAAGGCTCCTTGACGCATGGAGTTGTCGCCCGGCCCACGGGTCTGGGTACGCCTCCAGCTTTCCGGTTTCATCAGTCTCCCTGGCCTGTCAGGCTGCCCTCTTTCATGCCCGGCTGTAGACTGGGACGGGTAGCCACAGGGCCGGCATGTGGGCCGGCTCGAAGGGGGCATATGTCCACGCTGTTGGCGGCATTCAACGAGGGCGTCAGCCACTCGATGTCAGGCAACCACGGGGCCGCGATCCAGGTGTTCGACCGTGTTCTGGTCCAGGATCCCAACCACGTGCTGGCGCTGAGCGCCAAGGGCTCCGCGCTCGCCAGTCTGGGGCGTCCGCGCGAGGCCCTGAAGTGCTTCGAGCGCGCCATCGATCTGGACCCGGAGACGGCCGAGCACTACCGCAACGCGGCGCTCTGCCAGCTCGAGATGGACGAGCCGGAGGCGGCCCGGGGCCTGCTGGAGGAGGCCCTCCAGCTCAACACCGAGCATGCCTGGCGCGAGGCGGCGGCGGTGGAGATCGCCAGCCTCGGCGAACTCCTGGCGACGGAGTCGGGCAAGCACCGGACGCGGGGCATCGGCTTGACGGGCAAGGCGCGCTACCGGCACGCCCGGCACGTGCTGGAGATGGCGCTGGAACTGCACCCAGGGCTGGTGGACGCGGCGAGGGCCCTGGCGGATGTCTGGTCGCACCTCGGGGATACCGAGAAGCGTGACCAGTACACCCAGCTCGCGGGCCGGCTGCTGCGCACCGCCGCCGTCTGACCCGAAGCGGAAAAAAGGGGGGAAAATCATCGGTGTATGCCGTTCCTCGGGCTCGGGCGTCCTCTCTTCTGGAAACCGGGCAACGAGGTCCACCCTTGAAGGGCAGCGCCGTCATGAGCGAGACGCCGATGGGAGCGGGGGTGACCCCTCTCGACTTCGACGCGCTCGTACACGGTGAGCAGGCCGCCCTCCTGAGGCTGGCCCGGCGGCTCGTCTGGGACGTCGAGGAGGCGAGGGACCTCGTCCAGTCCACCCTGGCGGATGCCTACGAGAAGCGCCACTCCCTCCGGGACGCCAAGGCGGGCCCGGCCTGGCTGCGGCGCATCCTCGTCTCGCGCGCCATCGGCCACCTGCGCCGGCGCCGGGTGTGGACCCTCGTCCGGGAGGTGTTGGACCTCGGCCCGG
>NZ_DASVWK010000425.1:0-8217 GCF_036389735.1 Archangium sp.
AGGGTCGGGCTCTGCTCGAAGAGCAGTCGGAACTCGGGCGAGAACTCCTTGGGCTCGCGCTTCACCTGGACTCCTCCGGAACCCAGGCGCCCCGCTCCTTGGCGGACAGGCGGTCGGGGGAATGGCTGGCTTCCCGGAAAGCATTCGTTTGCATCCAGCTGCTCCCTGCGGTTAGGGGAGGGAAGGACGTCTCCCATGGCCACTCAGACCCGCTACGCCCATCCCTTCCTCCCCGTCACCCGAGCCGACATGCAGGCGCGGGGGTGGGACCAACTCGACATCATCATCGTCTCGGGGGACGCGTATGTGGACCATCCCGCGTTTGGCCCCGTCCTCATCGCCCGCTTCCTCGAGGGGCGTGGGTTCAAGGTAGGCATCATCTCCCAGCCGGACTGGCACTCGGCCGAGCCCTTCAAGGCGCTGGGCAAGCCCCGGCTCTTCTTCGGGGTGGCCGCCGGCAACCTCGACTCGATGCTCAACCGGCTCACCGCGCAGAAGAAGAACCGCTCCGAGGACCAGTACAGCCCGGGCGGGCGCACCAACTGCCGGCCGGACCGCGCCACCATCGTCTACGGCCAGCGCTGTCGCGAGGCGTACCCGGACGTGCCCATCGTCCTCGGCGGCATCGAGGCCTCGCTGCGGCGCATCGCCCACTACGACTACTGGAGCGACAAGGTGCGCCGCTCCATCCTCCTGGACGCCAAGGCGGACCTGCTCGTCTTCGGCATGGGCGAGCGCCCCGTGTGGGAGGTGGCCGACCGCCTGCGCCGGGGCGAGAAGATCGAGGACATCCGCGACGTGCGCGGCACCGCGTACCTCATCAACGACGCGGAGATGAAGACGCACGAGGCGGACCCGGCGAAGCGGGCCGCGGACCGCAAGACGGTGGTGCTGCCCTCGTATGAGGAAGTGGTGGCCGACAAGGTGGCCTTCGCCCGCATGTCGCGCGACTTCCAGCTGGAGACCAACCCCGGCAACGGGCGGCCCCTGGCGCAGCGGCACGCCAACCGCGGCGTCTACTTCAACCCGCCGGCGCTGCCGCTGGAGGATGGGGAAGCCCGGAGCGACACGGTGGCCATGGACGAGCTGTATGACCTGGCCTTCAACCGGGTTCCGCACCCCATGTACAAGGAGGGCATCCCCGCCTACGAGACGGTGAAGCACTCCATCGTGCTGATGCGCGGGTGCTTCGGCGGCTGCTCCTTCTGCTCCATCACCGAGCACGAGGGCCGTGTCATCCAGAGCCGCAGCGCCGAGAGCGTGCTGCGCGAGGTGCGGGCCCTGCGGCGCATGGGGGACTTCCGCGGGACGATCACCGACCTCGGTGGCCCCACGGCCAACATGTACAAGCTCAAGTGCAAGAGCCCGGAGATTGAGCGCAAGTGCCGCAAGCTCTCGTGCGTGCACCCCGGGGTCTGCGAGAACCTCGGGACGGACCACGGCCCGCTCATCGACGTGATGAAGCAGGTGCGCGAGGAAGAGGGCGTCAAGCACGTCTTCATCGCCAGCGGTGTGCGCTACGACCTGGCCGAGCGCTCGCCCGAGTACGTGAAGGAGCTGGCCGCGCACCACGTGGGCGGGCAGCTCTCGGTGGCGCCCGAGCACGTGTCGCCCCGGGTGCTGGAGAAGATGAAGAAGCCCGGCATCGAGAGCTTCGAGCGCTTCCAGCGGATGTTCGCCTGTGCGAGCGAGGAGGCCGGCAAGGAGCAGTACGACATCCCCTACTTCATCAGCGGCCACCCCGGCTCGGCGCTGGAGGACATGGTGGAGCTGGCGCTGTGGCTGAAGTCCAACGGCAAGCGTCCGCGCCAGGTCCAGGACTTCATCCCCACGCCCATGGCCATGGCCACGGCCATGTACTATTCGGGCTATGACCCGATGAAGATGGAGCCCGTCTACACGGCCAAGGGGCTGCGGGAGAAGCGGCTCCAGAAGGCGCTGCTGCTCTACTGGAACCCCGAGCACTGGCCGCTGGCACGCGAGGCGCTGGAGCTGGCGGGTCGCCCGGATCTCATCGGCCGCGGGCCCCACGCGCTGGTGCCGCCAGAGACCGCCGCCGAGGCCTCGCGCCGCAAGCAGGCCGAGGCGCGCGAGCGGCCCGAGCGGCGCACGCGCTGAGCTTCACCAGCGGGGGAGGGGGGGCCAGGGACCGAGGGCCTGCCCTCTCGTCTGCCTGTCCTCCAGTCGGATGCCCGTTGGGCCCACGCACCTTGTCGGTGTCGTCTCCACCTTGGGGGGCATGACGGACCTGTTCCAACTCTTCGCCGTATCGGCCGTGGTGATGGGCGCCTCCCAGACCATCGCCAAGGAGCGCATCTTCGCCCCCCTGCGCGAGAAGCTGGGCGGCAAGGAGACGTTCTTCGGCTACCTGGTGTCCTGCCCCTACTGCGCCTCGCACTATGTGGCCTTCGTGCTGGTGCCGCTCACGGGCACCTATCCCATCACCACGGTGGTGGGGGGCTGGGTGGGCAGTGTGCTCAGCTGGTTCCTCTCCTCCCTGCTCGTCACCGTCATCGCCGCCTTCTACCGGGTGCTCTTCTGGTTCGTGGACGAGTCCCAGGGGCTGGTGCGGCGGCGCCAGAGGACGGAAGAGGAGGAGACCGCCACCAAGCGGCTGGTGCGCCAGAAGGTGGCGCGGGAGGTCTCCCTGGGCGACTCCCAGCAAGAGGAGCCGGAGTCCCTTCCGCCGGCGCCGCACTGAGGCGCCCGCACGGGTTGCCGTCCGGCGAGGTGGCGATTAGGTCATCCGCATGTCCTCACGCCCCAAATCACCGGACAGCGTGCTCGCCATCGAAGTGGAGATGCAGTCGGAGAAGGCCTCCGCGCTCCGGCGGGTCGCGCTGCGGTTGGAATCCCTGCTCGCGGAGCTCCAAGAGACCGAGCGGGCCCTGCATGGGTTGAGCGGCCCGGCCCGGGCCCGCTTCGTGGCCCGTCACCGGGAGCTGCGCGCCGACGCGGAGAAGCAGCGCTGGTACCTCATCGTCCAACGCGAGGCCATGGGCCTGCGACACCACGGCGACATCTACGAGCTGTACCGCCTGCCCAGCGCCGTGGAGTAGCGGGCAGGGGCCCTACGCGCGGCGGCGGTAGAGACGCTCCTGGATGTCCACCTCGTCGTACTCCGTCTCGATGACGGTGTGGCGCAACGTCTCGCCGCGCCCCAGGGCGAGGATGCCGAAGCGGCGCAGCGAGTTGTGCAGCAACCGGTAGACGCGCGACTGCAGGTCCGTGCCGAAGTAGATGAGCACGTTGCGGCAGAGGATGACGTTGAACTCGTTGAAGGTGCCGTCGCTCACCAGGTTGTGCTGAGCGAAGACGATGTTCTTGCGCAGCGGGGTCTTGAAGATGGCGTGGTCGTAGTTGGCCGTGTAGTAGTCGCTGAAGGCCGCCTTGCCGCCCGCCCGCTGGTAGTTGGCCGTGTACTCGCGCATGTGCTCCAGCGGGAAGATGCCTGCCTTGGCCTGCTCCACCACGGACGCGTTCATGTCCGTGGCGTAGATGCGGCTGCGCTCGTACAGCCCCGCCTCCATGAGGAGGATGGCCAGCGAGTACACCTCTTCTCCAGTGGAGCACCCCGCGTGCCAGATGCGCACGAAGGGGGTGGAGAAGAGGTGGGGCACCACCTGCTCGCGAAACGCCACGAAGAAGCTCGGGTCGCGGAACATGGTGGTGGTGTTCACCGACAGGTGCTGCAGGAGCTCCTCCAGGAGGGAGGGCTCGTGCAGCACCTTCGCCTGCAGCGCGGAGATGCTGTCCATCTTCTGCGCGTGCACCATGTTCCACACCCGCCGCCGCAGGGACGAGCGGGCGTAGCCTCGGAAGTCCAGGCCATAGCGGCGCACGAGGCCCTCGAGGAGCAGATCGATCTCGATGTCCTCGATGGCCTCCTCTCCTACCGGCGCCGCCCGTATCGCACCCTGATTCATGGCCCTGACTCGTTGTGGTGTGGTTATCCGTTGTTGTTACGCATCCGGTCGGCGGTCCGGAAGAGCCACACGCGCAAAAGGCTGAGGAGCTGGTCGGTTTCCACCGGCTTGGTGATGTAGTCGCTGGCGCCCGCGTCGATGCACTTCTCGCGGTCGCCCTTCATCGCCTTGGCGGTGAGAGCGATGATGGGGAGCGTCTTGAGCTCGTTGACCTGGCGGATGGCCCGCATGGTCTCGTAGCCGTCCATCTCCGGCATCATCACGTCCATCAGCACCACGTTGAGGTCCGGCGTGGCGCGGATGAGGTCAATGCCCTTGCGGCCGTTCTCCGCGTAGATGACCTGCATCTTGTGCTTCTCCAGCACACTGGTGAGGGCGAAGATGTTGCGCACATCGTCGTCCACCACCAGCACCTTCTTGCCGGCGAGCACCGGATCGCTCTGGTGCACCTGCTTGATCATCTGCCGCTTGTTCTCCGGCAGGTTGGCCTCCACGCGGTGCAGGAAGAGGGCCGTTTCGTCCAGGAGCTGCTCGGGCGACTTGACGCTCTTGATGATGATGGCGTCGGTGACGCGCTTGAGGATGGTCTCCTCCTCCTCGGTGAGCTCCTTGCCCGTGTAGACGATGATGGGCGGGGTGTGGCCCTGGCGCTTCATGGCCTCGATGAGCTCCAGGCCCGTCATGTCCGGCAGGCCCAGGTCGAGCACCACGCAGTCGAAGTACTTCTCCTGGAGGGCCGTCAGCGCTTCCTGGCCGCTGCCCACCGGAGTCGTCTTCACGTCGCCGTTGCCGATGAGGCTGACGATGCTGTCGCGCTGGCGCTGATCATCCTCCACCACCAGCAGGTTCTTCACCGGCCGCTCGATGAAGCCCTTCACCCGGACGAGGGCATCGGCCAGGGCCTCGCGGGCCGCCGGCTTCTGCAGCACCGCCAGCGCGCCCAACCTCAGGCCGCGGCTGCGCTCCTCCTCGCTCGCCGAGATGATGTGCACCGGGATGTGGCGGGTGCGGCTGTCGTGCTTGAGGCGATCCAACAGGTTCCACCCGTCGATGACGGGCAGCCCGATGTCCAGGGTGATGGCATCCGGCCGGTACTGGCGCGCCATGGCGAGCCCCGTGTCGCCGCGCAGCGCCACCAGACCCTTGAAGCCCTTCTCCCGCGCGAGCGTCAGGATGATGCGGGCGAAGACGATGTCATCCTCGATGATGAGCAGCGTCCTGTCCCCCGGCTGCACGTTGCGCCGGTCATCCTCGACCTCCTCCTCGCGGGCGAGCTCCGCGTCCTGCATCACGGACTCCACCTCCGCGCGCAGGGCGTTCATCCGCTCCTCGGCCGACTTGCTGCCGGTGCTCGGGGTGAGGTTGGCGCCGGTGTTGTTGCTCGACGAGACGCGCAGCGAGCTGGACTGCGGCATGTACGTCTGCGGCACGAAGAGGGTGAAGGTGCTGCCCTTGCCCGGCGCGCTGATGACCTTGATTTCACCACCCAGCAGCTTGGCGATCTCCCGGCTGATGGACAGACCCAGGCCCGTGCCGCCGTACTTGCGGCTGGTGGTGCCGTCCGCCTGCTGGAAGGCCTCGAAGATGATGCGCTGCTTGCTCTCCGGGATGCCAATGCCCGTGTCGACGACGGAGAAGGCGAGCACCGCGCCGCCCTTGTTGAGCACGGTGTGATCCACGCTCCAGCCGCCGCGGGCCGGACGCACGTCCAGGGTGACCTGGCCTTCCTCGGTGAACTTGAAGGCGTTGGCCAGCAGGTTCTTGAGCACCTGCTGGAGCCGGCGCCCATCGGTGAGGATGTGCGCGGGCATGCCCGGGGCGAACTCCAGCTTGAAGCCCAGCTTCCGGTCCACCGCCACCTGCCGGAAGGTGCGCTCCACGAAGTCCTTGAGGCTGTCCAGCGACACCTCGTCCACGTCCACGCTCATCGTTCCGGACTCGATCTTCGAGAGGTCCAGGATGTCGTTGATGAGGGAGAGCAGGTCGCTTCCCGCGCCGTGGATCGTCTGCGCGAACTCCACCTGGCGACCGGAGAGGTTGCCTTCGGAGTTCTCCGCCAGCAGCTTGGAGAGGATGAGCAGGCTGTTGAGCGGCGTGCGCAGCTCGTGGCTCATGTTGGCCAGGAACTCGCTCTTGTACTTCGAGGAGAGGGCGAGCTGCTGGGCGCGCTCCTCGAGGGCCACCTTGGCCTGCTCGATCTCGCGGTTCTTGCGCTCGACCTCCATGTTCTGGACCTGGAGGAGGCGGCTGCGCTCCTCGAGCTCCTCGTTGGTCTGCTGCAGCTCCTCCTGCTGCTGCTTGAGGCGCTCCTCGGAGGCCTGGAGGCTCTTGGCCTGCTGCTCCAGTCGCCGGTTGGTCTCCGTGAGTTCCTGCTGCTGGCTGCGGAGTTCGTCGGCGAGGCTCTGCGACTGCTTGAGCAGCTCCTCGGTGCGCATGCCGGCGGCGATGGTGTTGAGCACGATGCCGATGGACTCGGTGAGCTGGTCCAGGAAGGACAGGTGCGTCTCGCTGAACCGGTAGAAGCTGGCCAGCTCGATGACGGCCTTGACCTGGCCCTCGAAGATGACCGGCAGCACGACGATGTTGAGCGGCTTGGACTCACCCAGTCCGCTGTTGATGCGGATGTAGTCGTCCGGCACGTCGGTGAGGAGGATGCGCTCCTTCTCCATGGCGCACTGACCCACCAGGCCCTCGCCCAGCTTGAACGAGTTGGCGAGGCTCTTGCGCTCCTTGTAGGCGTACGTGGACAGCAGGCGGAGCACCTGGCTCTTGTCCGCACCATCCATGAGGTAGAAGACGCCGTGCTGCGCCTGAACCAGGGGCGCCAGCTCCTTGAGGATGAGCTTGGAGACCGTCTCGAGGTCGCGCTGGCCCTGCAGCATGCGGGTGAAGCGCGCGAGGTTGGTCTTCAGCCAGTCCTGCTCGGTGTTCTTCTGCGTGGTGTCACGCAGGTTGGCGATCATCTGGTTGATGTTGTCCTTGAGCGCCGCCACCTCGCCCTGCGCCTCGACGGAGATGCTGCGGGTCAGGTCGCCCTTGGCAACCGCGGTGGCCACTTCCGCGATGCTGCGCACCTGGGTGGTGAGCGAACCGGCCATCGAGTTCACGTTGTCCGTGAGGTCGCGCCACGTGCCGGCCGCGCCGGGCACCTTGGCCTGACCGCCCAGCTTTCCTTCGATACCCACCTCGCGGGCCACCGTGGTCACCTGGTCGGCGAACGTGGCCAGCGTGTCGATCATCCCGTTGATGGTGTCGGCCAGGGCGGCGATCTCACCCTTGGCGACGAGGGCCAGCTTGCGCTTCAGATCACCGGCGGCGACGGCCGTCACCACCGTGGCGATGCCTCGCACCTGGGCGGTGAGGTTGGAGGCCATGCTGTTCACGTTGTCCGTGAGGTCCTTCCAGGTGCCGGACACGCCCTGCACCTGCGCCTGACCACCCAGCTTTCCTTCCGTACCCACCTCGCGCGCGACGCGGGTCACTTCGGAAGCGAAGGAGGAGAGCTGATCCACCATCGTGTTGATGGTCTGCTTCAGCTCGAGGATTTCTCCCTTCACGTCCACGGTGACCTTCTTGGAGAGGTCACCATTGGCCACCGCCGCCGTCACCTTGGCGATGTCTCGCACCTGGGCGGTGAGGTTGCCGGCCATGCTGTTCACGTTGTCGGTGAGGTCCTTCCAGGTGCCGCTGACACCCTTCACCTGGGCCTGACCGCCAAGCTTTCCTTCCGTACCCACTTCCTTGGCGACGCGGGTCACTTCGGAGGCGAACGAGGAGAGCTGATCCACCATCGTGTTGATGGTGTTCTTGAGCTCCAGGATTTCTCCCTTCACGTCCACGGTGATCTTCTTGGACAGGTCACCACGGGCAACGGCCGTGGTCACCTCGGCGATGTTTCGCACCTGGGCGGTGAGGTTGCTCGCCATGGAGTTCACGTTGTCCGTGAGGTCCTTCCACGTACCGGACACGCCCTTCACCTGGGCCTGACCGCCGAGCTTTCCTTCCGTACCCACCTCGCGAGCAACGCGGGTCACTTCGCCGGAGAAGGTGTTGAGGTTGTCCACCATCGTGTTGATGGTGTTCTTCAGCTCGAGGATCTCACCCTTCACATCGACGGTGACCTTCTGGCCGAGGTCGCCGTTGGCGACCGCGGTGGCGACCTTCGCGATGTCACGGACCTGGGCGGTGAGGCCGCTGGCCATGCTGTTCACGCTGTCGGTGAGCTCCTTCCAGGTGCCGGACACGCCCTTCACCTGGGCCTGACCACCGAGCTTTCCTTCCGTACCCACTT
>NZ_DASVWK010000426.1:0-4573 GCF_036389735.1 Archangium sp.
GAGTCCCCACGTGGCATGAGATCTTCTACTAGGGGACCCCCTCCAGGAAGGTGTCCAGGCTGGAGAGGTCATCGGTGCCGAGGAAGTCGACCCCGGCCTCGAGCGCCTCGCGCCACGCGTCGGGATGGCCCGGAGCGCCGAAGAAGCGAACCTCGCGCCCCTGGGCATGTGCGTTCTCGACGATGCAGGCCAGCCGCGCGCGCTGGGCCGCATCGAGCTTCCCGGTGCTCGAGGCGTCCAGGTAGTCGCTCCACTTGAGCGCGTAGTAGCGCCAGGCGCTGTCCGCGGGCGGATCCTCCGGGGAGTAGTCATTGCTGTCGCGCATCGCCCGGCGCTGGGGATGACGCGTGACGAAGTCCCGCTTCGCCTCGTCATCCCCCGTCAGCACCACCGTGACGGGACCCGGGGTGACCGTGTCTCCGTCGACACGGGTAAGCATCGGGTATTTGTCGAGCACGGCGTGGAGGGTATCGACGATCTCCCGGCCCCCCTGCTTGAGATCGATCCACAACGTGAAGGGCACGCCATCACCACGCACCGAGCCCTGGGCATCGACCCTGGCCTGGAGCGGCGCCTGGGGCTGGGCACACCCGAGCCCCCCACACACGACGGTGGCCAGGAGAACGATGGCGAACTTGCGGACAGGCACGATGAACACCTCGACGAGCTGGCTGTACTGGACGCGGGAGCATCCGTGGTTGACTGCCCCGGTTCAACCGCCCTTCCCAGGTGCCCACCATGCAGGTCCTCCGCATCACCCGCCCCGGCGGCCCCGAGGTGCTCGACTTCGAGGAGCGCCCCGCGCCCGTCCCCGGCCCCTCGGAGCTCCTCGTGCGCGTGCAGGCCAGCGCGCTCAACCGCGCCGACCTCCTCCAGCTCCACGGCGGCTACCCCGCGCCCCCCGGCGTCCCCGCCGACGTCCCCGGGCTCGAGTACGCCGGCGAGGTGCTGGCCACCGGTCCACTTGTCCGCCGCTTCAAGGTGGGAGACCGGGTGATGGGACTGGTGGGCGGAGGCGCCTTCTCCGAGCAGCTCGTCACCCACGAGCGCGAGGCCCTGTCCGTCCCGGAGAACCTCGACTCCACCCAGGCCGCCGCGCTCCCCGAGGCGTACCTCACCGCCTTCGACGCGCTCGTGCTCCAGGGCGGGCTGCGCATGGGAGAGAACGTGCTCATCCACGCCGTGGCCAGCGGTGTCGGCTCGGCCGCCGCGCAGCTCTGCCGCGCCATGGGAGCCCAGGTGGTGGGCACCGGGCGCAATGCGAAGAAACTCTCCCGCGCCTCCGAGTGGGGCGTGCACAAGACGGTGCTGTGTGAGTCCTCGCCGCCGAGCTTCGCCTTCGCCGTCCGGGAGGCCACGGGCGGGCGCGGGGTGGACCTCGTGTTGGACCTCGTGGGCGGGGACTACCTCCCGGAGACACTCCGCTCCATGGCGGCCCAGGGGCGCGTGATGCTCGTGGGACTCGTGGCTGGCCGGGTGGCCCAGGCGGAGCTCGACATCCTCCTCACGAGGCGCCTGCGCATCACCGGCACCGTGCTCCGCAGCCGGCCCCCCGAGGAGAAGATGGCCCTGGCCCTGGCCGCCGAGCGGCACCTGGGACCCCTGTTCCGCTCCGGGGCCCTCGTGCCGGTGATCGACGCCGTGTACCCCATGCGCGAGGCCCGCGAGGCCCTCACCCGGATGGCGAAGAACGACACCGTGGGGAAGCTGGTCCTGCGCTGGGAGTGAGCCAGGGTGGATGGGGTTGGCCGGGGTGTCCGCATATAGTCGCGGCGCTCCTCCTTCCGCCAGACCGCCATGCTCGACAGACTCAACCGCCTGTCCGAATCCCACGGACACCTGCCGCGTGGCGTCGGCGTCGTCTCCGGCGTCTTCGCCCTCGTCCTGGGCATCCTCTGCCTCCTGGGCGTGCTGGCCTTCCATTTCCGGCCTACCTGACCACGCCGGAGTGGTGCAGTACTGGACGCACCGCGCCTACCACGAGGTGCCAGCGCTCTGGCGCCTTCACGCCGTGCACCACAGCGTGAAGAGCATGGACTGGCCGGCCGGCTCGCGACAGCACATCGTCGAATTGCTGCTCACCCGCACGCTGATCCTCGCGCCCATCTACGTGCTCGGGTTCAGCAAGGAAGTGATTGATGCCTACATCGTCATCGTCGGCTTCCAGGCCGTGTTCAACCACGCCAACGTGAGCGTGCGGCTCGGGCCCCTGCGCTACCTGATCGTCACCCCCAACTTCCACCACTGGCACCACAGCCAGGACCAGGAAGCGCTGGACCGCAACTACGCGGCCCACTTCGCCTTCCTCGACTACCTGTTTGGCACGGCGGTGAAGAGCGACCGCGAGTGGCCCAGCGATTACGGCGTGCTGGGCGACTACGTGCCCAATGGCTTCCTCGAGCAGCTCGCCTTCCCGTTCCGTTGGAAGGGCTGAGATAGGCCAACCGTCCGAGGGCACGGGTGAGGTCCGAGCAGGCATCCTCATCGCCGCCCGCTGATTCCGTCATTTCGACTTCCGGCGCGTTCCCGTTAGTTTCGTCCCCACCAACCAGTCGGGAGACACCCCTTCATGCGTAAGCTCCTTCTCGCCAGCGCGGGCGTGGTCGCGCTCACGTCCGCCTCGTGCGCGACCACCACCCAGGAGGGTCGAGGCACGGCCCCCGCCACTGCGGCCACCACGGCCCAGGAGACCCCCGCCATGCCCCCCCCTGCCCCCGCCGCCACGGCCCAGAATCCGCTGCTGGCCAAGTGGTCCGGCGCGTACGGCGGAGTCCCGGCGTTCGATCAAATCAAGGTCGAGCACTTCAAGCCCGCGCTCGAGGCCTCCATCGAGGAGAACCGCCGAGAGATCGCCGCCATCGCCAACAATCCGGCCGCGCCCACCTTCGAGAACACCCTCGCCGCCCTGGAGGACGCCGGGCGCATGTACAACGACGTGGGCACCTTCTACGGCATCTGGAGCTCCACGCTGAGCGGGCCCGAGTTCCAGGCCATCGAGCGCGAGATGGCGCCCCGGCTGGCCGCCTTCGAGGACGAGATCACCCAGAACGAGAAGCTCTTCCAGCGCATCGAGGCCGTCTACAACTCGCCCGACAAGGCGAAGCTCACCCCCGAGCAGCAGCGCCTGGCCTGGGTCTACTACACGCGCTTCGTCCGCTCCGGCGCGAAGCTCGACGCCACGGCCAAGAAGCGCATGGCAGACATCAACCAGCGCCTCGCCTCGCTCTACACGAACTTCAGCCAGAACGTGCTCGCCGACGAGGAGGGCTACACCGTCGTCCTCGAGTCCGAGGCGGACCTCGCCGGCCTGCCCGACTCCGTGCGCGCGGGTGCCGCCGCCGCCGCCGAGGCGCGCGGCCACAAGGGCAAGTGGGTCATCACCAACACGCGCTCCTCCATGGAGCCGTTCCTCACCTACTCGGCCCGGCGCGAGCTGCGCGAGAAGGTCTGGCGCAACTACGTCAACCGCGGCGACAACGCGGACACCCACGACAACAACGCGCTCATCACCGAGATCCTCAAGCTGCGCGTGGAGCGCGCGAAGCTGCTGGGCTACCCGACGCACGCCCACTGGCGGCTGGAGAACACCATGGCCAAGACGCCCGAGCGCGCCATGGAGCTGATGGAGGCCGTCTGGAAGCCCGCCGTCGCCCGGGTCCGCGAGGAGGTGGCCGACATGCAGGCCATCGCCAACAAGGAGGGCGCGAAGATTCAGATCGAGCCCTGGGACTACCGCTACTACGCCGAGAAGGTCCGCAAGGCGAAGTACGACCTGGACCAGAACGAGGTGAAGCCCTACCTCCAGATGGAGAAGCTGCGCGAGGGCATGTTCTGGGTGGCCGGGGAGCTGTTCGGCTTCGCCTTCACCCCCGTGAGCGACGTGCCCGTCTACCACCCCGACGTGCGCGTCTGGGAGGTGAAGGACCGCACCAGCGGCAAGCCCGTGGGCCTGTGGTACTTCGACCCGTACGCCCGCCCGGGCAAGCGCTCCGGCGCGTGGATGAACGCCTACCGCAGCCAGGAGCGGTTCAAGGGCGAGGTCACCACCATCGTCTCAAACAACTCCAACTTCGTGAAGGGCAAGCCGGGCGAGCCCGTCCTCATCAGCTGGGAGGACGCGGAGACGCTCTTCCACGAGTTCGGCCATGCCCTGCACGGCTTGAGCTCCAACGTGACGTACCCGACGCTCGCGGGCACGGCGGTGGCGCGTGATTACGTGGAGTTCCCCTCGCAGCTGCTGGAGCACTGGCTGTCCACCCCCGAGGTGCTCAACCGCTTCGCCCTGCACGCCCAGACGGGTCAGGTCATCCCGAAGGAGCTGGTGGCGAAGATCGAGAAGGCCGCCACCTTCAACCAGGGCTTCGGCACGGTGGAGTACCTGTCGAGCGCCCTGGTGGACATGAAGCTGCACCTGGCGGGCGACAAGACCATCGACCCGGACGCCTTCGAGCGCGAGACCCTCACGGCGCTCGGGATGCCGAAGGAGATCGTCATGCGGCACCGCACGCCGCATTTTTCCCACATCTTTTCGGGCGACGGCTATTCGGCCGGCTACTACTCCTATCTCTGGTCC
>NZ_DASVWK010000427.1:0-3678 GCF_036389735.1 Archangium sp.
TTGGGTGGGTGGGTTCGCGGCGGCGAGCCTGCTCGGTGCATGCAGCGTGGTGCCGGTGTATGGCAACCCGGCCACCTCCGCCGCGCAGCAGCCGCCACACCACTTCTTCTCGGTGGATTGGTGGACGCAGCTCGTCAACCCCACGTTGCTCGAGTACGCGCCGCGTGAGTTCGCGCAGCCGGCGTACGACGCGAAGGGCGAGCACGTCATCACGCTCACCCGGGACGGCTTCGTGCGCAGCGTGGCCCCGGGTGGCGAGGTGGCGTGGCGGTTCCGGGTCGGCAACCGGTTCTACGCCGGCGCGACGGTGGAGGACGGCCTCGTCTACGTGCCGGGCACGGACGGCGTGCTGTACGCGCTGGACGCGAAGACGGGCGAGCCGAAGTGGAAGTACGCGGCCGGCGAGGAGCTGGCGACGACGCCGGTGCTCGCGGGCGACCTGGTGCTGGTGGCCTCGCAGAGCGACACCCTGTTCGCGGTGAGGCGGGCCTCGGGTGAGCTGGCGTGGCTGTACCGGAGGGATCCGCCCACGGGCTTCACCATCCACCGCTCGTCGGCGCCGACGGTGCGCGGGGACGCGGCCTGGGTGGGCTTCTCGGACGGCACGCTGGTGTCGTTGGACGTGACGGACGGCAGCGTGCGCTGGGAGAGGGCGCTGGCGCCGGGCGGCGGCGGGCAGTTCATGGACGTGGACACCGCGCCAGCGCTGGACGAGGCGGGCCACGTGTATGCCGCGTCGTACTCGGGGGGCCTGTACGCCCTGGACGCCGAGACGGGTGACGTGGTGTGGAACTCGGTGGCACAGGGCATCACCTCGGTGCTGGTGCACGGGGACGTGGTGGTCGCCACGGGGGATGATCGCCTGGATGCCTACCTGGGGCAGAGCGGAAAGCTCCTCTGGTCGCAAACCCTCCAGGAACGGGCCGGGTTGGAGCCGGTGTTGGTCAAGGGGATGCTCCTCGTACCGGCCCAACGCTCGTTGCTCTTCGTGGACCCGCGGACGGGACGCTCGCGCCTGGCGTGGAACCCGGGGGATGGGATCTCCGCCACGCCGCGGGTGGTGGGCGGCAAGCTGTACGTCCTGTCCAACAATGGCTACCTGTATGCCCTCCGGCTGGATGGGAGGAGCGGTTGACGCAGGGAGCGGCGAAGAGGACGGTCCGCGTGGTGGCCGCCCTCATTCCCCAGCCCGGGGATGCCTCGCGGTTCCTCGTGCAGCAGCGGCTGCCGGGTGGAAGCCGGGGGTTGCTCTGGGAGTTCCCGGGCGGGAAGGTGGAGCCCGGGGAGAGCGAGCCGGAAGCGCTGGCTCGGGAGTGCCGGGAGGAGTTGGACGTGCAACTCCACGTGGGAAGGCGGCTATGGGTGGGGACACACGAGTATTCGGACCTGACGGTGGAGCTGGCGCTGTACGCGGCCCGGCTGGAGTCGGGGGAGCCGAAGACGCTGGGAGCGAACGCGCTGGCCTTCCTGACGCCGGCGGAGATGAAGGCGCTGCCGTTCTGCGAGGCGGACATTCCGCCCCTGGAGGACCTGGTGGCGGGCCGGATGGATCCGCTGGGGTGATGCTGCGGCGCACCTTCCAGTTGATTCAGGGTGTGGGTCCCTGGAAGGAGAAGGACCTGTGGGCCCGGGGCATCCAGAGCTGGGACGACTTCCCGGAGACCGGGTGTGTGCTGGGCCAGAAGCTGGACGACGCGGCGCGTCGACGGCTGGCGCTGGCACGCGAGGCCCTGGAGCGCCGGGACTTGAAGGGGCTGGCGGCCATGGTGCCGCAGCGCGAGCACTGGCGGCTGTACCCCGAGTTCGCGGGGGACGCCGTCTACTTCGACATTGAAACGGATGGCAGGGACGAGCAGGTGCCCACGGTGGTGGCACTGTTCGACGACGCGGGCCTGCGCGTCTTCATCCAGGGCCGGAACATGGACGCGCTGCCGGAGGCCATGGCGGAGCGGCGGCTGTGGGTGACGTTCAACGGCTCGTGCTTCGACGTGCCGGTGCTGCGCAACTACTTCGGCAAGAGCTTCCCGACGCCGGAAGCGCACATTGATCTGCGCTTCGTCTGCCGGCGGCTGGGGATGGGCGGCGGGCTGAAGGAGATAGAAGACAAGCTCGGGTTGGGACGGCCCCCGCACATGAAGGGCGTGAACGGGTGGGACGCGGTGCTGCTGTGGCGTGCGTACCTCCGCGGCGGGGACGTGGAGGCGCTGCGCTTCCTGGTGGAATACAACCTCTATGACTCCTTCCAGCTCCGCTCGCTGATGGACACGGCGTACAACAAGGCGCTGGACGACCTGAACATGAACGACGTTCCGCGGGTGCCGGTGTTCCAGCGGGGCGAGGTCCTCTACGACGTGAGCCGGCTCATCCTGGAGCTGGGGCCCACGCAGCGGGACTTGAAGGTGCTCGAGCGCGTGCGCGCCCAGGACCGGGATCTGCACCAGGATTGACTCCACACCCGACCACCCGAGGGGAGAGGTCGGGCGGGCGTGTCAGTCCGGTCTGGTAGGGTGGTTGACGCTGGAGGTTCGGCATCTGGGCCCTACCTCCAGTATTCCACTGCACTGGTGCGGCGTTGGCGTGCATCGCAAAGGAGCGCCTCAGATGTCCATCGATAGGTCCGAGTCCTCGAACCCCCCCCGGCTTTTGTTCTCCGTGGCGGGGACCCGCTACGAAGTCATTCGTAGATTG
Organism: Archangium sp.; assembly: GCF_036389735.1. GTDB lineage: Bacteria > Myxococcota > Myxococcia > Myxococcales > Myxococcaceae > Archangium. The sequence goes on from NZ_DASVWK010000427.1 coordinate 2,689, forward strand.
GGGCAACGGAGCAATGGCGAGGTGATGCTCGCCCGGCGGCGGTACGCCGAGGGGCCCGCGGGGGCCGTGCTCATCAAACGGCTGTCGCGGCCGGTCAGCGACCAGCAGCGGCAACGGCTGCGCGAGGAAGTCCAGCTCGCGTACCGGCTCAACCATCCGGGCATCGCCAAGGTGTACCAATTGGTGCTGCATGGGGGGCTGCCGTACGTGGTGATGGAGCACGTGGAGGGCCGCTCCGTGGACACGGTGCTGAGCGTGGCGGCCATGCGGCAGCGGCCCATGTCCGAGGCCTTCGTCTGCCACGTGGTGTCCGAGGTCGCGGACGCGCTGCATCATGCGCACACGCTGACGGACGAGCTCGGGCGGCCCCTGGGCATCGTCCACCGGGACATCAACCCGGAGAACATCCGCGTGGGCACCAGTGGCGAGGTGAAACTGGTGGACTTCGGCGTGGCGTACTCGCTGTTGCCCGGGCGCGAGGCCACCACGCCCTCCGTGCTGCGCGGGGACATCGCCTATGCGTCCCCCGAGCGCATGCGCCTGGAGAAGGTGGATTACCGCTCGGATCTGTTCTCCCTGGGGCTGGTGATGTTGGAGCTGCTCACGGGCCGGCACCTGTTCGACCTGGAGGACCTGGAGCAGCCGGCGCGAGCCTCCGGGGCGGTGGCCGAGGTGCGGTGTGAGGAGCCGAGCTGGGTCCCGGTGACGGAGATGGCGGCGCGCATCGCGCGGTTCGGTCCCGAGGACGTGGAGCGGGCGCTCCAAGGGGTGTCGGAGCCGCTGAAGGCCGTGGTGCACCGGGCGCTCCGGCGTGAGCCGGCCGAGCGCTACCAGTCTGGCCTGGAGATGCGGGACGTGCTCCGGGAGTTCCTGGTGGTCCAGGGGCGCTCGTACGGGCGGCCGGAGGCGGCCCGGGAGGTGCTCGTGGCCGTGAAGGAAGCGGAGTTGTTGCGCGAGTCCGCGGACGTGCTGGAGCCGGACGTCTTTCCG
>NZ_DASVWK010000428.1:0-13295 GCF_036389735.1 Archangium sp.
CGCGTTCACCAGGTGGACCTCCAGCATCTCGGCCGTCGAAACGTCCGCGAGCTTCATCCGCCAGGAGTTCATCTCCCGCAGGTCCACCTGCTGCAGGTCCGCGTCCAGCCTTCCCTTGGGGAAGAGGGCGCTCGTGTCGCCTTCCTGCTCGAGGACGTACGGGAGCAGCGACAGCGCGGCGGACGAGTGGATGCCGAGCGCGGGATCGCTGCTGTGCCACGTGGGCACGAGCGTCGAGGTGTCGACGCCGCCTCCACCGAGGGCGGGGCGCACCGCCGCGACGCACTCCTCGTGCCCGGCGAGCAGCGGGCGCGTCTCCGCCGGGAGCTCGTCGAAGGGGCGCAGCTCGCCCTCCAGCAGGTGCTCGTAGAAGCCGGGCGGACGGCGCACGGTCTGCGCCGCGTTGTTGATGAGGATGTCCAGCCGGTGGTGCGTCTGCTCGATGTGCCGCGCGAAGAGCTCGACGCTGGGGGCGTGCCGCAGGTCGAGGCCATGGATGTGCAGCCGATGCGACCACGCCGCGAAGTCGGGCTCTCGCACGTAGCGCTGTGCCGCGTCCTTCGGAAACCGGGTGGTGGCGATCACCCGCGCACCCGAGCGGAGCAACATCAGCGACGCCTGATACCCGATCTTCACGCGCGCGCCGGTGATCAGCGCGACCTTCCCGGACAGCGGCGCCCGCTGCGTCCGCTTCGCGTAGTTGAAGTCCGCGCACTCGACGCACATCGTGTCGTAGAAGAAGTGCAGCTTCCGGTACTCCGCCTTGCAGACGTAGCATCTGCGCGGAATCTCGAGGATCCGCTCCGGGCCCTCGGTGGGCGGAGGGGGAAGCTGCGGCGCCGTGAACACGGCGGCACGGCGCAGTGAGCGGATCTCGGTCGTCGCGCGGATGTCGCGGTCGTGCTTGAGCTTCGTCTGCCTCCGGTCCCGCCTCAGCGCCTTCGCGAGCCGCGACTTCGTGTCGCGATCCGGATGCACCACGCGGCCGGCGGCGGCCAGGAACGCGATCCGATCCGACTCGGGGAGATTCGCCAGCAGGAGGCGGTCCTGGGCGATCGCCTCGAGGAGGTGTGTGCACTGGCGCACCTCGTCCAGCGACAAGGCGCAGGGCGGTGTTGCGGACGGTAGTTGTGGTTTCTGGGCGCTCTCGGCGTTTTTCATCTCCCCGCTGCATAGCTCTCGGGGCGGTGGGAGGAAAGGACGGAGGCGGGGTCAGGCTCGACGGGCGGGAGGGGGGCCGTGCGGCCGAGCCAGCCATGCCGACGGGCCCGCCTTCCACACGAAGCGGCATTGGAGGGCCTGTCCGCTTCTGGGTTGCCATGGCCTGACACCCTCCTGAACTTCACGTCGTGGGGGTGTGCCCAGCCTCGCGCGCCCTGGCAGCCGGGAGCCCGGCCCTCTCTCCAAGGAGGGTCTCTACTTGCCACCCACTTCCGTCCTCGAAACCGTGCGCCCCCTCCTTCCATTGCTGGCCGTCGGTGGCACCGTGGCGCTCGCCGTACTGTGGTGGGTCTGGCCCTGGCTCTCCGGCAGGTTTCCCCGCGTGACCGCCCTGCTCTGGCCCCACCTGGTGATCGGAGGCGTGCTCCTGCTCTGCATCGTGGGGCTCTTCGTCGGGCTCGTCCATGGCACGAACTGGCTCTGGAGCGATCATGACGAGGTCTGGTGCTGGCTGACCGAGCGCATTCCCCTCCTGGGCCCGCTCGACTGGCTCTGGCCCTGGTTCCCCACGCTCTTCGTCCTCTTCTTCCTGCTCTTCCTCGCGGCACTCGCCTTCTCACGCCGGCTCTTTCATGGCCTCGCGCTGCTGGCCGTGGTGTCCGTGCTCCTGGGGGTGGCGCTCCACGCGGAGCCCGGCGGCCCGGGACCTGCCCGCCTGGAGGAGTCCCGGTCCAGCCTTCCCCAGGTGGTGAGCGAGCGGCTGTCCACCCGGATTCTCGGCCCCTCCATTCATCGCGAGGACATCCGGTTGGACCTCATCAGCGCCGCCGTGCTCGGTGTGATCGCTCTACTCGGCTTCAGCTGGCTGGATCAGATCAACCTGCGCCGGGCCCTTCAGCCCATCCGCGTCGCCAGCATCGAGGAGAACCGGGACCCGGACGGAAAGCCGAAGACCCGCCCCGACCTGGAGAACCTCATGCGGGAGTGCCTCCACCGGCAGACCCCGCATAACCCGTCCGCGCTGCCAGGCGGTGCCCTGGAATACTGGCAGGACTTCGTGGAGCAGCAGTCCGTCAAGGACAACCACTGGCTCACCCGGGCCGTGGCCTTCGTCATGCGCTTCATCCTTCCTCCCTCGGGACTGGAGATCACGGGCACCCTGCTCCACACGGAGGGCCCCGGGGCCGATACGTGGGGCATCCGCGTCAACATGGTCGACCTGCGGACCGGCCGCACCCTCATGGCGCGCACCATCTCCAGCGAGGTCAGCCTCGAGAGGGCCGTCGAGCAGGCGGCCTACTGTGCCGTGGAGCGTGCCATCGAAGAGTGCCGGGTGCTTCCGGAATGGAACTACTGGGAAGAGGGTGATGGCTCGGCGCTCTGGAAGTACCACCAGGGAGTCCAGAAGCTCCACGCGTACTCCGCGAATGCGTCGACCAGCGCCGAGGACGCGCGCGAGCTCCTGGAGGAGGCCGCGCGGGACAGCCTGGGCAGTGCCATGGTGCGCCTGCATCTCGCCGAGGCCCTCGAGGCCTGTGGCGACTACGTGGGCGCCATCGAAATCTACCTCCAGGTCTGCGAGCGCTACCCGCACCTGCTCGTCGCGAAGGTCCGCCTGGCTTCCACCTGTCGCTCGGCCACGTTCTGGGCCAGGCGGCTGGACGAGTCGGACGGTTCCGGGTCGGGCCACCTGGGGGACGAGCCCGGCGCCATGACTCCCCGCCAGCGGTTGCTGGTCGCACTCGAGGGCAGGTTGGCCCAGAGGCTGCGCAGACCGACCCTGCCGAGCAGGCTCATCGAGCGGCAACTGCGACTCCAACAGCATGCGACCCGGCCCGAGCGCGAATGGGGGCAGCCAGGAGACATGCCTCGGAGCAGGCCGCTGAGGGTCAAGCACGGACAACCCATCATCTTCGGGGAGAAGGATACCGGACGGCTGGAGCGGGCCTTGCTCAACATGGGCGCCAGGGCCCTGAAGCAGCTCATCCTGTTCGGACGCTGGGAGGTCCTGAGGCGGTGTCTGCGGAGCACCGTTGATCGCCGTCTCTTCTGGCAGACCCTGATGAGTCCTCCCCAGAAGCGGCGCGACCTCCAGCTCGCCATGCGGGCCGCCCGGGGCTGCGCCGAGTGGCAGCAGCTCAAGGACCTCGAGGAGCAGTACCAGAAGAGCCGGAAGTACCTTCAGGAGGACAGGCCCCTCGCCCATGCTCCGGTCCGCCACCGCCTGCGCTGGCACCTGACCTATCTCCACTGGAAGCTGTCCCACCCACCGATCGGGCTCCAGAAGCGGTGGTACCAGTACCAGATGAGCAGGGTGGCCCGTCATGCGTCCCTGGCCGCGCGGATCCGCCCCAACTGGCTGGGAACCGCCAACTACCACCTGGCCTGCTTCTACTCCGTCTGCATGGGCGCCAGGCTCCTGGAGCTTCCAACGAAGAGGGCCCCGGAGAACGATGTGTGGCTCGCGCCCGAGCTGGGGAAGGGTGAGGAGGCGCAGAAGCCCATCGGCAAGGCCCTGGGTGGGTTCAAGCAACTCTCCGCGCTCTTCCAGGATGCGGGGGAGCACGCTCATGCGGCCTTCGACGGTTACAAGAAAGACGCCTCCAGGCCTTTTCTTCCCGCGGAGAACACCAACCCCCGGGGGATTGTCGTCGCGAATCTCGAGGCGGCCAACACCCTGATGGAGAAGATCCTCGAATCCGGCAAGCTGCTGCCAGCCGAGAGCCGTTCCGCGCGCCGGCGCATCGTCCGGCGCCGCCGCCTCATCGAGCTCCAGTATTATCGGACGCGGCTCTGCGCGCTCACGCGGGTTGACCGTCTCTGGGAGCAGCGTGGAAACGTGAGCCGCTTCTGGCCGCCCACCCCTGACAGTCCCGACAGGCACCAGGCCCAGGCCCTTCAGGTCCAACTCGAGGTGGCGCTGGACCAGCTCCTCCAGCGGTACGAGCAGCTGCTCAAGCCCGGGAAGGACTCGCGCTCGCCCGCTCCGAAGGTCGAGGAGTTGCACGCGCGCGGCCAGGCCCTGTACGCGCTGCTGACCCAGGCGCGGGTCTTCCTGCTCACCCACGATACGAGGCACCAGGCGACCCAAAGGGCGCTCCTGGGGCTGCTCATGGTCACCCACCAGCGACTCGATGCGCTGATGCGGGTGCCCCTCGCGAGGCTGCGCGTGCTGAAGACGCTCGATACGAAGCTCAAGGCCCAGGAGGAGGCCATCGCGCGCCTCCAGGAACTCTGCCGGCACGCGCATGGCGTTCAGGCCCTCGGCCGGCACGCCTGCGAGCACCTCTCCCAATCGATTCGAGATCCCGATGGGCCGTTCACCACCAGCACCAAGAAGTGGCTGCTCGGCTATCCCGACCTCGAGCCGCTCCAGGTGCAGCACAGCTTCAAGGCCTGGGAGTGGGTCACCCTGCGCCAGACGAGCCACCCCGGCGCCACGCTCTCATGAAGCTCCGGGCGGAAGCTCCATCCCCGCTTGACTGGCGGCCTGCTCCGAGGCCGTCAGGTCGTTCGGCGCCTCGGCCTTGGTTTGCCGCCTTTCCACCACCTCGTGGATGACGAGATCGAAGTCGAAGCCGGTGGAGGGGCCATCCCCACGGCCCACGGCCACGTCCCGGTGACGCACCACGTTCCGCGGCGGGATGGTGCCGTACTCCTCCATCAGCATGGACACGAGGTCTCTCAGACTGTCGTATTGGGCTCGGGTGTAGGCAGGGTCCTCGCGGCCGTCCCCCACGACGGCGATGCCGATGGAGTGCTCGTCCATGTCGATCACCCTCCCGTGCAGCCTGCACGGCCCCGCGTGCCAGGCACGGTCCTTATCAGCGACGAGTTGATAGATCTGCCCGTCACGTTCCACCAGATAGTGCACGCTCGCCCGGGAGGCCGGGTTGCGCAGCCGTGTCAGTTGCTCGAGACCGTCGTTCGAGCCAGTGCCGTGCAGGACGATGGCCACGACCTTCCGGTACCTCCGACAGTCGAAGTTGGGAGATGCCATGGGGATGATGGAGAGATCATTCCTGTCGGGCTGGCTCATGAGCACCACCTCATCCGGTTAGAGGGCATCCAGCCGGGAATGTGATTCGGGCGTTCCCAATGAATCTAGGAACGCTCCCCGCGCCCCCTTTCCCTCTCCCTGGGAGAGGGACCAGGCACGGCCTCGAGGATAGGCATGTGGCCACGGGCGAGGCCGCGTCTAGTCCGCCGCGAAGCAGTAGAACAGACCCGCGCCGCCCGTTCCGCGGAGGGCGTCCTGGCTGCAGCCGCCGCGCTTCGGTGCCGGCCCGAGGACGTCACCACAGCACAGGGTTGCTCGTCGGCTCATCCGCGACTCGACGGCAAAGTTGTTCTGTCGACCCGCTCAAGACGATGCATCCCTGGGCCCCGTCCTGGGATAGGATTTCCGACGCATGGTGTCCGAGAGCAAGTGTCCCCGCTGCACGCAATCCCTCCAGGCCTTCTCCGTCCAGACGCCCTCCGGCGTCGGGCTCGAGCTGGCCCGCTGTTCACACTGCGGCGGTTGCTGGGGCGCGAGCGGTCGTATCCAGCACGCCTTCGGCCCGTCCGCCCAGCACCGGCTCATCGGCGGCATGACGACGCGCACCTGCGTGGAGTGCCGGATCCTCATGACGCCCGCGATGCTCCCCGCCGACATCTCCGTCGAGGTGTGCTCGGCCTGCCACGGCATGTTCCTCGACGCCGGGGAGCTGACTCAGCTCGGTGTCGGGGAGCCGAGCCGTTCCCCCGCGCGCTCCGGTCTTCCGCGACCCGCTGACACGCCACGTCCCGCCGCGCCTCCTCCTGCCCAGGCCGTGCCTGCTCCTCGGCCCCCGCGTTCCCAGCGGGTCCCCGCGCCACCCAGGCCGCCCCCGCCGCCCATCGAGGACACCGAGGAGGCCACACCACCCGCTGCTCCCGCGGGCACCTTCGAGTGCATCGAGTGTGGCCAGTACAAGCCCCTGCGGGAAGGCCAGGCCCTGCGGGACGGTCTGGCCTGTCGCGCCTGTATGAAGGCGCGCGCGGGAGGGTGACGAGCGCGAGGGGCTCAGCCGCCCACGGGGCCGAGGTCGGTCCTGCGCCCCTTGCCCCATTGCACGCCAGTCTGGGCCCGGTAGTCGGTGAAGAGCGAGCCGAGGATGGTGCTCGCTCCCACGAAGACGTGCATCAGGGTGACGAGCTTGCTGCGCCGCGAGTAGCCGAAGACGAAGGGCGCGGCGATGACGCTGAAGCTCCACACGTAGTCGATGACCTCGTGCACCTCGATGGGGATGAGCTTCTTGAGGCTCATCCGGTAGTCGGTGAGCAGCGACACGCCCGCGCCCGAGAGCCCCAACGCCAATCCGGCGGTGCAGGCGATTTTCGAGCCGGACATCAACCCCGCTCCGGCCACGGTGAGCGCGCCCTGGTAGTCCAGCAGCGAGTGGATGTCCTGCGGGAGGCGGCGGCTCAGCGGCAGTCGGCCCAGCAGGGGCTGGGCGGGGATTCCAGCCGCGGCGCTCTTGTCCCAAAGACCCTTGCGGCTCTCGCGCACCGGGGTCGGGACGGGCACTGGCTGGCGGGGGGTCTTCGTCTCAGGGGTGGGCGTGGTTTCCATGCACGGCTCCTTGGGAAAGACGGCATGTGAACGGTAGGCACCCGGTGGAACTGTCAGTGCGCCTACTCTCGCCGCTCGGCCGGTGCGCGACCTGTCAATGACGGCGGTCCAATGCCCCGTGGGACGGTTGCCTTCAGCAGGAGGCGTACACACGGTGAGGCCCCTTCTCGCTCGGCAGGAGTACGGATGAACAGGAAGACGGACGACGCGCTGATCCAGCAGCTATCCAGCGGTACCGGCCATGGCGCCCCCGCTGAACGGGCCAAGGAGGCGCGGGAGGGGACCCTGACCACGCGCCAGGGACATCCGGTCTCCAACAACCAGAGCGTGCGCACCGTGGGCAGCCGTGGCCCCACGACCCTGGAGAACTACCACTTCCTCGAGAAGATCACCCACTTCGATCGGGAGCGAATCCCCGAGCGGGTGGTGCATGCCCGTGGCGCCGGGGCGTACGGCTACTTCGAGGCCTACGGCACGGTCGGCAAGGAGCCCATCTCCAAGTACACCCGCGCGAAGCTCTTCCAGGAGAAGGGCAAGCGCACGCCGGTCTTCGTCCGCTTCTCCAGCGTGGTTCACGGGGGCCACTCGCCGGAGACGCTGAGGGATCCGCGCGGCTTCGCCGTCAAGTTCTACACCGAGGATGGCAACTGGGACCTGGTGGGCAACAACCTCAAGGTCTTCTTCATCCGGGACGCCATGAAGTTCCCGGACCTGGTGCATGCGTTCAAGCCGGACCCCGTCACCAACCGGCAGGACGCCCGCCGCATCTTCGACTTCGTCAGCCACCAGCCCGAAGCGACGCACATGGTGACCTTCCTGTTCAGCCCCTGGGGCATCCCGGCCAGCTACCGGCACATGGAAGGCTCGGGCGTGAACACCTACAAATGGGTCAACATGGAGGGCGAGGGCGTCCTGGTGAAGTACCACTGGGTCCCCAAGCAGGGCGTGAAGAACCTGACCCAGGCCCAGGCCGAGCAACTCCAGGCGAAGAACTTCAACCACGGCACGCAGGACCTCTACGAGGCCATCGAGCGCAAGGAGTTCCCGGAGTGGGAGTTCTGCGTGCAGCTCATGAGCGATGGGGAGCACCCCGAGCTGGATTTCGATCCCCTGGATCCGACCAAGCTGTGGCCCGAGGACAAGTTTCCGATGATGCCCGTGGGCCGGATGGTGCTGGACCGCAACCCGGTGGACTACTTCGCCGAGGTCGAGCAGGCCGCCTTCGGCACCGGCGTGCTGGTGGATGGTCTGGACTTCTCCGACGACAAGCTGCTCCAGGGGCGGACGTTCTCCTATTCGGACACGCAGCGCTACCGGGTGGGCGCCAACTACCTGCAGTTGAAGATCAACGCCCCGCAGCGGCCGGTGGCCACGCACCAGACCGGGGGACAGATGAACCAGGGGCGCGATCTGGCCTCGGGCCACAATCCCCACGTCAACTACGAGCCCTCGGCCCTGGGCGGGCTCCGCGAGGCGCCAGCGGCCGGTGCCGAGCACACGCCGCATCACATGGGCCGCCTGGTGCGGAAGCAGATCGAACGGCAGAACAACTACCAGCAGGCCGGTGAGCGCTACCGCTTGTTCGAGGACTGGGAGCGCGACGAGCTCATCTCCAACCTCGTCGGAGAGCTGAAGCGCTGCCCCCGTGACACCCAGGAGCGGATGCTCTGGCACTTCTCCCGGAGCGATGCGGACTATGGTCGCCGGGTGGCCGAGGGCCTGGGCCTGTCCGTCCCCACGAGCCTGCCCCCCTCGCTCCAGGGCATCGTCCCGGAGAGTGACCTGCGCGCTCCGAGCACGGGCACGCCCGCGGGCGACTCCGTCACCTCGCCCACGGCCTCGGGGCAGAAGTCCGACAAGAAGACCTGAACGTCGACCGCGGGCCTGGGGAAACGCCGGGTGAGCCTACGGCTTCATCACGACGCCGCAGGCGATGCGGTCGCCGGCGTTACCGGCGGGGTCGCTCTTGTAGTCGTCCCCGCTGGCATGGACGACGACGGCGGCGCCGTCCTGGTCCTGGAGGTCCTTCATCATCAGACCGTGGGCGAAGTGGTCGAACTGTACCTTGCCGTCGGTGCCCACGTGGAGGTTGGGCAGGTCCCCCCCATGCTTGCCCTCGGCGACGAGGATGCCGTGCTTCTTCTTGTCCGGGTTGAGGTGGCCGCCCGCGGTGGTGAAGGGGGCCTCGCACCTGCCGGCCTCGTGGATGTGGATGGCGTGGTCGCCCGGCGGGAGGTTGGAGAGGGTACCCTTCACCAGGGTGCCGTGAGGCGTCTCGGCGAGCGTCACCTCGCCGATCGTCTGGCCCTTCTGGTCCTTCAGCTCGGCGCGAAGGGGGGCGCCCGCGGCGGCCTTCTCGGCCGACTTCTCGGTGGCCTTCTCCTCCTTCTTGGCGGCGGCTTTCTCCTTGGCGGCGGGGGCCTTGCCCTGGGCGAACGCGGGGCCAGCAAGGCAGAGGACGGCGGCGGTCAGCAGCGCACGAGTCTTCATGAGTGGTGTCTCCTTCGCTACGGGAATTCCCGATTCCGGACTTCCGGATCGGGAGTGAAGGTGGACACTAATGTTCCGGGTAGGTTCCTCAAGGCTGGAGAGCAGCCAGGGGGACGGGCACCACGCGCGAGGCCCCGTACACGGGGGCCCAGTGCAGCTGAACCTCGGGGCCATTGAGAAAGCGGACGATCGCCCGGTAGGCGGCCAGCGGTCCGCCGAGCCGCTCCGCCCAGACGAGGCCTCGTGGCGAGAGGTTGGGTACGAGGGGGCCCAGGGCGTCCTCCGAGCCCGTGACGCGGGTGATGTCGAGTCCCTCGTCGCGCACGCGCTGGGGGACGAGCAGGGGCGCGAAGCGGGCATGCCGGTGGTCGTGCACGCAGCCCTCTTCTTCCAGGAGCGCGGCGGAGAGCGGCAGCTCGCGCACGTTGAAAAGGAGCTTCACCGCACCGCGGTGTGGATCCCACGGACCGCGCAGCCGGTGATCGCCTCGGGGGATGAGGCGCCGATCCAGGTAGCAGAAGGCGCGGGCCTCGGGGGGGAGGGTGCCGCGATGGCGCGCCCCGGCATAGCGGAAGAAGGGACGTACGCGGGCCGGGTCCACGGAGAAGGCAGGGCCCTCCTTCAACGCGTGCAGCTTGGGCAACAGGGCCTCGGGAATCCCATGGGCACGGGCGAAGTCGCCGAGCGCCTCTAGCGGAGCGCGCGCGAAGTCCTCGAGGCGGGTGAGGAGCCGCCGCGGGTCCTCATCCACCAGCAGCTCATCGAAGCGGGTCTTCACGCCCGGGAGGCTCACCGGGAGGAGCGTGGTGAGGGACTCGCCCTCGGTGCGCCAGCGAACATCGAGCGCGGAGGCCTCGGGAGACGTCGGAGCGAGCCGCCACTCGGGGGCCTCGGGAGTAAACGGAACCGATCGGGCACCACTGCCCGAGAACACGGGGCTCACCCGCCGTGCCTCCGGGGGCGACGTCCACACGGTGATGCAGGTGCGCACCTGAGTCCCAGCGAAGGCCCCTGGTCCCAGGTCCACCACCTCGCGCAGCGTCAACGCCCGCAGCAGTGCCTCCCGCAGGGGCGCATAGAGGAAGGCATCGAGGAGGCTGGAGGGTGTGATGAAGGCGAGCACGCCCGGGCGCGAGGAGAGCCGGTGCGAGGCGAGCAGGAGGAAGAAGGCGAAGTCATCGCGCAGGCTGGTGCCGGGAGGGAGCGCGAGGGGGAGGAGGGCGCGGAGGCGGGCGTAGGCGTCGCGGTCCTTCAAGAGCGAGGAGGTGCCGTTGTAGGGCGGGTTGCCCACCCACACCTCGTGGTGACCCGAGGGAAGGCCCTCCAGCAGGGGCGAGAGCCCACCGCGCAACGCATCGCCCACGCGGATGTCCGCGCCAGGGACACGAGCCTGACAGGCACGGGCCACCTCGGGGGAGAGTTCCAGGCCGCCGAGCCACGCCTGGGGCCGAGCGTGGGCCGCGGCGGCGAGGAAGGCCCCGGCGCCACAGGAGGGATCCACCACCGCGAGCGGCTCCTCGCCCGCGTACGCGAGGGCGAGGGCCAGCGTGCGCTCCACGAGTGGAGCGGGCGTGTAGAAGGCACCGAGAGCGCGCCGGTCGAGACCGGGGAACTGATGGACGAGCGCCTCCTCGTCGAGGGCGTTCGGTGCGATGGGGACACGCGGCATCCGTCCCCATCCTACCCGAGGCGCTTCAGTTGCGCGGAACCGGAGTCTCGGCTGTCGGCACTTCCGGCCCGGAGGCCACCGCGCCCGTGGGCGTGGGGTTGCCCGAGCCCTGCGCGGCCACCTGCGTCATCAGCGCCGTCATCCTCCGCGCGAAGCGGTTCGGATCCTCCACGCTGCTGCCCTCGGTGAGCAGCGCCTGGTCGTAGAGCAGCTCGATCCACTCCGTCACCTGGGCCGAGCCGGCCTCCTTCTCGGTCACCGTGCGCAGGTGCTCGATGACGGGGTGCGTGGGGTTGACCTCCAGGATGCGCTTGGTGCGCGGCACGCTCCGGCCGCGCTCGCGCAGCAGCCGCTCCACGAAGGCGTGCGAGCCGCCCTCCGGCACCACCAGGCAGCAGGGCGAGTCCGTGAGGCGATCCGACACCCGCACCTCGCGCACCTGCTCCTTGAGCACCTCCTTCATGCGGTCGGCGAGCGGCCCCAGTCCCTTGGCGCGCTGCTCCTTCTCGCGCTTCTCCTCGTCCGTCTCCTTGAGCTTGAGGTCCGCGTGCATCGCGGACACCAGCGGCTTGCCCTGGAACTCGCGCAGCCCCTGGGTGGCCCACTCGTCCACCGGGTCCGTCATGTAGAGGACCTCGTAGCCCCGCTTCTTGAGGGCCTCCAGGTGGGGGGAGTCCACCACCGCCTTCCGAGACTCGCCGAAGATGTAATAGAGGGCCTCCTGGCCCTCCTTCATCCGGGACACGTAGTCCGCGAGCGAGGTGAGACCCTCCTCGCGCGAGCTCTCGTAGCGCACCAGGGCGCCCAGCTTCTCGCGGTGCTCGGTGTCGACGGCGAGGCCCTCCTTGAGGACGGTGCCGAAGCCCTGCCAGAACGTGCGGTAGTCCTCCGGCTTGTCCTTGGCGAGCTTTTCCAGCATGTCCAGCGTCTTCTTGGTCACGTGCTTGCGGATGGCCTGCACCACGGCCGAGTCCTGGAGCAGCTCGCGCGACACGTTGAGCGGCAGGTCATCCGAGTCCACCACGCCGCGCACGAAGCGCAGCCACTGGGGCAGCATCTCCTCGCAGCGGTCCATGATGAGCACGCGCTTGACGAACAGCCGGACCCCGCGCTGGTCGGGGCTGTTGAGGTCGAACGGTGGGTGCTTGGGAATGAAGAGCAGGCTGGTGAAGACCTGGTTGCCCTCGGTGCGGAAGTGCGTCCACGCGAGGGGCGCCTCCCAGTCGTGGGTGAGGTGCTTGTAGAACTCCTGGTACTGCTCGTCGGTGATCTCACTCTTCGATCGCTGCCACAGCGCGCTGGCCTTGTTGACCACCTCGAGCTGCGTCTCGGTCTTCTGCGCGTCCCCCTCGCCGGTGGTCTTCTTCACCTGGAGCTTGATGGGGTGGTTGACGTAGTCCGAGTACTGGGTGATGAGCGAGCGCAGGCGCCACTCGTCGAGGAACTCCTTCTGGTCCTCCTTGAGGTAGAGGGTGACGGAGGTGCCGCGTGTGGAGCGCTCGGCGGGCTCCACGGTGAAGGAGCCCTTGGCATCCGAGGCCCACCGCCAGGCCTGGGAGTCCTTGCCGGCCGCCCGGCTGACGACCTCGACACGATCGGCGACGAGGTAGGCACTGTAGAAGCCCACGCCGAACTGGCCGATGAGGTTGACGTCCTTCTGGCCGCGCTGGGACACCAGCTCCAGGAACTCGCGAGAGCCAGAGTGGGCGATGGTGCCCAGGTTCTTCACCAGCTCGTCATGCGTCATGCCGATGCCGGTGTCCTCGAGGGTGAGGGTGCCCTTGTCCGCATCGGGGATGAGATGGATTTCAAGGGCCGAGGCCCCTTCGAGCAGCTCGGGCTCGGTGACCGAGCGGAAGCGCAGCTTGTCGAGTGCGTCCGACGCATTCGACACGAGCTCGCGTAGGAAGATTTCCTTATGGCTATAGAGGGAGTTGATGACCAGGTTCAGGAGCTGGTTGATCTCCGCCTGGAACTTGTGGGTCTCCCGAGGGGTATCGACGTTCATGCTCCCCCTGTAACCATTGAGAACGCGCTGTCCAGCCGGAGGGCTCGCACGCCAGGGGAGCGAGCGGGGCGAGGTTGTCCTAGGCTCCCTCCCCATGACGCAGGAGGCCAGCGTGGACCCGACGACATCGCAGTTTGGCCCGCCACAAGGGGAGCAGGAGCTCGCCGCGGCGGAGGACATCGTTTCCCAGGCCTTCGGGATGGCCCCCGAGGAGATGCGTCCCTGGAGGCAGAAGGTCGAAGCCGGGAACGGCCAGTTGAAGGTGCTGCGCGAAGGAGGCTCGGTGACCGCCACCAGCGTCCTCATTCCCATGGGGCAGTGGTTCGGTGGGCGTCGGGTCCCCATGGTGGGCATCGGCGGCGTGGGGGTGG
>NZ_DASVWK010000429.1:0-8306 GCF_036389735.1 Archangium sp.
GGGCTCGGCGGTCGTCGATCCGCCGAGCAACTGAAGCGCCTGCTCCTCTGGCTCCCTGTATCGAAGGCCAATGCGACAGTGCGTGGGGCGTACCTACCCTCCAAGTTGTAGTTCTACCGGGAGGAAAGACCATGAAGAACGTGAAGGCTGTGTTCGTGGGCGCTCTGGCGGCGGCTCTGCTCTTCGGGACGGGTTGCAAGTCGGGGAATCAACAGGGCGGCGCGGATCAGGGGACGGGCGGCGCGGGCATGAACCAGCAAGGTTCCGGCTCCACGGGTGGTGGAGCCACGGGAGGCTCCGGAGGTGACCTGGGCGGCGGCGCGGGCGACACCGGCGGTTCCGGCGACCTGGGCGGCTCGGGTGACGTCGGCAGCGGCGGCACGGGTGACCTGGGCGGCTCGGGTGATATGGGCGGCGACATCGGTGGTAGCGGTGCGGGTGGCACGGGCAGTGGCGGCGGCACCACGGGTGGCAGCGGCGCGGGTGGTACGGGCAGCGGCACCACGGGTGGCACGGGCACCGGCACCATGGGTGGCACGGGCACTGGCACGGGTACGGGGACCACGGGTGGCTCGACGACCGGCACGGGCGCTGGTGGCACTGGCGCCAGCAAGCATGATGCGGGGACGGGCGGCGGCACGCGCCGCTGAGCCAGGACGGGAGCTGTCACGGAGGATCTGAGCCAGAGCGCGAGAAGCCGCTCGCTCCTCCGGTCGCTCTCCTTCGCGCCTCGTTCCATGAGCGTCGAGCAAGCGACGCTCGGGAACGAGGCGTTTCCTTTCGCGCGGTTGCCATTTACGACCGCATGGCCATTTTGCAGGACCACGGTTACCTCCTGCGAAATCGGGGCCGAGGACGCCAGCCGTTCTCGCGGCGGGGGTGAAAAGGGAGAGGGGTGTGGCGGAGCAGTCCAGCCTGGAGAGCATCCTCGACGACCTCGCCGTTCCGGTGCTGCGCGTGGAAGCGGGGTCCGCCCGGGTGCTGTTCGCCAACGCGGCGGTACGGGCACTGCCCTTCTCCCTCGTTCCCCTGGACCCGACTCCCGTGCTGGACTCGGAGGGGGTTCGGCTGACGCCGGAGCAGCATCCGGTGGCACGGGCCGCGCGCGGGGAGTCGTTGGAGGGCGTGCTCTTCCACTGGGATACCCCCGAGGGCCGTAGGGCCTTCCTGCTGCACGCGCGCATGGACCACTCCCGCTCACCGGGCGTGGCGACGGTGACGTTGCAGGACGTGAGTCCGTGGCAGCGGGCGGAGGCGGACCTGCGGCGGGCGCTCGGGGCGCGCGACACCTTCCTGTCCATTGCCGCGCACGAGCTCAAGTCTCCCATCACCGTGCTCCAACTGGTGGTGGAGCGGTTGATACGCGGAGCCCGCCGGGAGACGACCTTCTCCGGCGCCCAGCTGGCCGAGAGGTTGGAGCCCGCCCTGCGGCACATCCGTCGGCTGGGGATGCTGGTGCAGAACCTGCTCGACGTGAGCCGGGCCCGCAACAACCGCTTCGAGTTGGAGCTCGAGACCTTCGAGCTGGGCTCCCTGGTGCATGAGGTCCGCGAGCACTTCAGCGCGCAGGCGGAGCAGGTGGGCTCGCGGCTGGAGGTGCGGGACTGCCCCCCGGTGGAGGTCCACTGGGACCGGATGCGGATGGAGCAGGCGCTCGGCAACCTCATCACCAACGCCATCAAGTACGGCGCGGGCGGGCCCATCTCGGTCCAGGCCGAGCGGGTGGACGGGGTGGTGTGCCTCCGGGTGGAGGACCGGGGCATCGGCGTGGCCGAGGGCGACCGGGAGCGCATCTTCAACCCGTTCGAGCGGGCCACCTCGGGTCACCGGGTGGAGAGCCTCGGGCTCGGCCTGTTCATCGTGCGGGAGATTGCCCGGGCCCATGGGGGCTCGGTGGGATTGACGGGACGGGACGGCGGAGGCTCCTGCTTCACGCTGTGCCTGCCGGTGAGGGCGACGGGAGAGTATGAGTGAGTCCGAGAAGAGCGGCGAGGTGAGGGACACGCGCGTCAAGAGCAGCATCCCCCGCCTGGATTTCATCCTGAAGGGCGGTCTCAAGCAGGGCGGCACCTATGCGGTGATGGGGCCGCCGGGCAGCGGAAAGACCATCTTCGCCAACCAGCTGTGCTGCAACCACATCGAGAAGAATGGCGGGCGCTGCGTCTACATGACCCTGCTCGTCGAGTCGCACTCGAAGATGGTGG
This sequence comes from Archangium sp., assembly GCF_036389735.1. GTDB lineage: Bacteria > Myxococcota > Myxococcia > Myxococcales > Myxococcaceae > Archangium. The sequence goes on from NZ_DASVWK010000429.1 coordinate 2,205, forward strand.
CGCACCTGAACTCGATGAGCTTCTTCAAGCCGGAGTACATCCCCGACCGGCTCTATTACATCAGCGGCTACCAGGAGGTGCGCCGGGACGGCTTCACCGGGCTGCTGGAGCTCATCCGCCGCTCGCTGCGCGAGCGCAAGGCCAACCTCTTCGTCATCGACGGCATGGAGAGCGCGGAGCAGTTCGCCACCAGCCCCCAGGCCTACCGGGAGTTCGTGCACTCGCTCCAGGCCACGGCCAGCCTGCTGGGCTGTACCACGCTGCTGCTCTCCAACGTGCGCGCGCGCACGCATGTGGAGAACGCCCTGGTGGATGGCGTCATCGAGCTGTCCGATCAGCTCATCGGCCCGCGGGCGGTGCGCGAGCTGACGGTGCACAAGTTCCGCGGCGGCGACTACCTGCGTGGGCGCCATGAGGTGGAGATCACCGACGACGGCATGGTCATCCACCCGCGCACGGAGATTCAGTTCGCCAGACCGCCCGAGATCGCCCGCGAGCAGCGCGTCCGGATGGCCTTCGGCCTGCCGCGGCTGGACGAGATGCTCGGAGGCGGACTGCCCTCGGGCTCCACCACCGCGCTGGTGGGGGCGCCGGGCACGGGAAAGACGCTGCTGGGGCTCTCCTTCCTGGTGGAGGGGGCCCGGCAGGGCCAGCACGGCACCTACTTCGGGTTCTACGAGCCGCCGCCCCGTCTCATCGAGAAGGCCGAGGACGTGGGCATCCCCCTGGAGCGGTACGTGAAGGACGGCAGGATCGATCTGGTGTGGCAGCCGCCGCTGGAGCACTTCATGGACTCGCTGGCGGAGCAGCTCCTGGAGAAGATGAAGGGCGAGGCGAAGAAGGAGCGCCGGCGTCTGTTCATCGACGGGGCCGAGGGCTTCCGTGCCGCCGCGGTGTACCCGGACCGGATTCCCCGCTTCCTGTCGGCCCTCACCAACCAACTGCGCATGCAGGACGTGACCACCGTCATGACCGACGAGCTGGAACTCTTCAAGTCCGAGGTGGACCTGCCCACCCCCGAGCTGGCCAACGTGGTGGAGACGGTGCTGCTGCTGCGCTACGTGGAGCTGCGCTCTCAAATCTACCGGCTGCTCTCCATCATGAAGATGCGCGAGAGCCGCTACGACACCTCGCTGCGCGAGTTCCGCATCGAGCCGGAGGGCCTCGACGTGGCCGACTCCTTCGAGAGCGCGGAGGTCATCCTCAGCGGGCACGGGCGCTTGCGAGAGGTGAAGGAGAAGGGGACACGCAAGAAGCCGCGCACGGGCCGGGGTGGCGGGAGGCGGCGGTGAGGACCATCCTGGTCATCGAGGACGAGTTCGACGTGCAGCAGGTGCTCGCGGACGTGCTGCGGGACGAGGGCTACGAGGTGAGCGTCTGCGGCAATGGCCGGGAGGCCCTCGCGTGCCTGCGCAAGCAGCGCCCGGACCTCGTCATCATGGACATGATGATGCCCATCCTCTCCGGCCTCCAGGTGCTCGAGGAGCTGGAGAAGAGCCCCGACTTGAAGGACGTGCCCGTCATCCTCATGAGCGAGACCGCGCTGCCGGCCTCGGAGCCGCGCCGCTGGCGGGTCCTCCTGCGCAAGCCCTTCCGGCTCGAGCAGCTCCTGGAGGCGGTGGCGCGGGTCAGTCCCGGCGGCGCATCCGCCGGGAGCCGATGAAGCTGGCGAGGCGCTCGGAGAAGCGAGCCACCGCGAGCCCCACCACCTCCAGCAGCCAGCGCCGGAGGCCCGAGGGCGCGAGGTCCTCCAGGCGCACGGGACGGGCCTGGCCCAGGTGTCGCTCCACCCACTGCGTGGCCTGGGCGGCCACGGCCGCGTCGTCCACCTCCACCAGCGTCTCCAGGTTCACCAGGGAGAGGGGATCGAGGTTGAAGCTGCCCACCAGCAGGCGCTGGCCGTCCACCACCGCCGCCTTGGCGTGCAGGGTGGTGGCCGTCCACTCGTGGATGTGCACGCCCGCGCGCAGCAGGGTGCGGTACAGGCGCAGGGTGGCCGCGCGAGCGAAGGGCACGTCGCTGCGGCCGGCCAGCAGCAGGTGCACCTCCACCCCGCGCCGCGCCGCGCGCTTGAGGGCGCCCACGAAGCTCCGGTTGGGCAGGAAGTACGCATGGGCCAGCACCACGCGCTGCTCGGCGTGCGCGAGGGCCGCCAGGTAGCGCGCCCGCAGGCGCCGCCCACCGCCGAAGCCGGACAGGAGGATGCGCACCGGGCCCTCCACCAGCGTGGAGGCGCCCGCGTTGAGCCGCGCGCCGAGCCGCGCGCAGAGCTCCCCCCGCAGCTCCAGCGCCAGGTCCGCCCACCCTGGCTGTCCCTCCTGGGCCGCGTAGTGGTCTCCGATGTTGATGCCACCGAGGAAGGCCACCGCGTCATCCACGAGGAGGATCTTCCGGTGGTTGCGCCAGATCCGTCCGAGGAGGATGGAGGTGAGGGGGTTGTGGATGCGGACCTTGATACCGGCCGCGCGCAGGGTGTCCGCCAGCGCGCGGCTCTCTCCGATGGAGCCCCAGCCATCGACGATGACCTTCACCTCGACGCCGCGGTGGGCGGCGGCGGTGAGGGCCGAGACGAAGTGGGTGCCCACGCCCTCGCGCTCGAAGGCATACACCTCCAGGTGTACGCGCCGGGTGGCCGAGGCGATGGCCTCCAGCATACGGGGGTAGGCCTCGGCGCCGCCGTCGAGCAGCACGAGCGACTCCCGCTCCCCTCGGGAGAGGGCGGGGGTGAGGGTATGCGCGGCCTGGGCTCCCATCCGTGGGCGGACGTCGGTGCGCGTCAGTCGTCGTGCTTGCGAGCGCCCTTGCCCTTGCCCTTGTGGCGGCACTTCTCGCCATCCCAGTACTGGCTGGGGTGGCAATCGGGACGGGACTTCAACTCGGACTTCTTCGTCCTGGGCACGTACACGGTGTCACGGACGACGAGGCAGCCGGGGAGGGCGATGAGGAGTGCGGGAAGCAGGAAAAGAGTCTTCTTCATGGCGCGCGCAGCGTAGCGGGTGCCCGGTGTGTGTAGCTCTCTCTTCTTGTGAACAGGAATTTCTACCGCCTGGCTGTCTGCACTCCGAGCGAGTCGACGCCGCGCGCGCGAATTCGGTACCCTCCGCTCCGTGCCCTCCACCGAGAAGCCCGTAGTCAGACATCGCAAGATTGGCGCCTGCCGTGTACTTGGAGAGCTGGGACGCGGAGGCATGGCGCAGGTGTACCGGGGGCTGCACGAGCAGTTGCAGCGCGAGGTCGCCATCAAGGAGATGCTCGCCGACCCCACGCGGGACAAGGAGGCCGTCTCGCGCTTCCGCCGCGAGGCGCTCGCGCTCGCCGCCTTCCGCCACCAGAACATCGTCACGCTCTATGACCTGGTGGAGAAGAACGACGTCCTCTTCATGGTGATGGAGTTCGTGGACGGGCCCACCCTGCACGAGCTCATCAAGGAGGGGCCGCTGCCACCCGAGGTGACCGCCGCCATCGGCGCGCGCATCGCCGCCGCGCTGGAGCACGCCCACTTCCGCCACATCATCCACCGAGATCTCAAGCCGGCCAACGTGATGCTCGCGAAGACGGGCGACGTGAAGCTGATGGACTTCGGCGTGGCCAAGGACGTGGGCCTGGAGGCCCTCACCGCGCAGGGCATGGCGGTGGGCACCCCCTCGTATATGTCCCCCGAGCAGGTGACGGGCGCGCCGGTGGACGGGCGCACGGACCTGTTCGCGCTCGGGGTGCTCCTCTACGAGGCGCTCTCCGGGGCCCGCCCCTTCCTGGGCCGCAACACCGGCGAGGTCTTCGCCCGCATCCGCGATGGGGCCTTCACCCCGCTGCACAAGGTGGCCCCCCACGTCCCCAGGCCGCTGGCGGACATCATCACGCGCGCCCTCCAGGTACGGCCCTCGGACCGCTTCCCCCACGCCGCCGCCATGCGCCGCGAGCTGGAGGCCTTCCTCGCCCCGCGCGTGGGCATGTCCTACGAGGCCTTCCTCGTCGGCTTCCTCCGCCAGCGCCAGAAGCTCACCGAGAGCGAGGCCCTCGCCCACCTCACCCAGGCGGAGCTGCGCGCCGTCACCGACTTCGACGAGCAGTCCAAGTCCTCACGGCCCTGGACCCGGTGGCTCGTCGCCTTCCTCGCCGTCGCCGCGGGGCTGGGCACCGGGCTGGCCCTTACCCAGTCCTATTGGATGGGACTCGTGCGACAATTGAGCATCCGCTGACGCACGCGGCCTCGGAGAGCGCCACATGGGGAAGATCGTCACCGTCGTGCTGGGAATCGCCGTCGTCGTGGGCGGCGCGTATTACGTCCTGAACCACCTGGGTGACGCGTCCACCCCTCGCGAGTCCAGCGCCGCCAAACGGCAGCTCGACAACGTCCACCAGGCCGCTGACCGCATCGAGTCCGATGCGGACAAGCGGGCCCAGGAGCTGGACGAGAAGATGAACCTCGCCCAGTAGGGGCTACTTGCGGCGCGCGGGGGCGCTCTTCTTCGCCTTCGCCCCGCCGTTGGCCTTCTTCTCGTGCGTCACCGTCACCAGCGTCCCGATGCCGCCGCGCACGAAGAAGTCGCCCTCCACCGTCAGCTTCCTCGGCTGGATGGCGCGCACGATGTCGTCGGCGATCGTGTTGGTCACCTTCTCGTGGAAGGCGCCCTCGTTGCGGTACGCCCACATGTAGAGCTTCAGGCTCTTCAGCTCCACGCAGCGCTCGTCCGGCACATAGCGGATCTTGAACTTCGCGAAGTCTGGCTGCCCGGTCAGCGGGCAGAGGCACGTGAACTCCGGCACGTCGAAGGCGATCTCGTAGTCGCGATCCGGCGCCGGGTTGGGGAAGGTCTGGAGGTCCTTGGAAGGCTGTGAAGGCATGGCGGGTGTCGTCTAACACACACAGCGCCGAATGCAGCCTCTCTGTGGTGAACGCTCCCTCCCCTGCCGGGCACCCCCGCTGTCGGGGCCTCAACGCGCCCGCCGTCCAGGGTGGGGCAGGATGGGGCGGCCATCTTGTCTGCCCGGTACCGTGGGCGTACTCCAGGTGTTGGCCCCACATGCTGCCCTCCGATTTCCAGGACATCCTCGCGTGCGTTCCCCAGGCCATGGTCCGCCTCGGGCCGGACCTGCGCGTGGCGTGGTTGGAGCCGGACTTCACCGCCAAGACGGGGGTGGACCTCCGGCCGGGGGACGCGGTGCTCTCCGTGCTGGACGGGGGCCGCGGTCGCGATGCCCTGGAGCGTGCCCTGCGTGAGGGCCGCAGCCACTCGGGCCACGTCATCACCAACGGCCTCAAGCAGATGCGCATCCAGGCCCGGCCCGGCCGCCCCGGCTCGGAGCCCGGCGCCTGGCTCCTCTTCGAGCCCTCCGGCGCCGACGATGACGTCGCCTTCGCCCAGGCCCTCCAGGAGATCGCCCGCGAGGTGGGCGAGACGCTGGACGTGGACAACGTGTGCAAGGCCGCGGTGCTCGCCGTGGTGCGCTGCGCCCAGGTGCGCCGCGCCGAGGTGTACCTCACCGAGGACGGCCAGCCCCTGCGCCGCGTGGCCGTGTCCGACCTGGCCAGCACCGACTCCCCCGAGGATGCGCTCGAGTCGCACGCCGACTCCTTCGAGGCGGCGCTCCTCACCCGCCACCCGCAGATTGGCGTCCAGCGCGGCTATGGCGACGCCGTGGGCTCCATCTTCGCCGCGGTGCCGCTGCTGGCCCCGCATCGCGCCGTGGGGCTGCTCGTCCTCTATAAGGAGCAGGGCACCTCCTTCTCCCTGCGCGAGTTGGACCTGTGGAGCGCCGCGGCCGGGCAGGTGGCGGTGACGGTGGAGAACGCGCGCCTGCTGCGCGAGGCCCAGGCGGCCCTGCGCGTGCGCGAGGAGTTCATGTCCATCGCCTCGCACGAGCTGAAGACGCCCCTCACCCCGCTCAAGCTCATCCTCTACTCGATGGAGCGGCGCCTGGAGCAGGGGCTGCCCGTGGAGCCCTCCACCGTCGTCAAGTCCAAGCGCCAGGTGGACCGGCTCGCGGGGCTGGTGAATGACCTGCTGGACGTGTCGCGGCTGGAGCTGGGCCGGCTGTCACTGGAGCCCGCGCCGCTGGAGCTGGGCCACCTGGTGGCGGAGGTGGTGGACCAGTTCCGCC
>NZ_DASVWK010000430.1:0-3802 GCF_036389735.1 Archangium sp.
GTGGCGCGCGTCACGGTGAAGGACAAGGGCGGCGAGGCCTGGACGGGTGAGGATCAGTTGCTCGTCATCGGCGCCGCCGACGAGCCCGTGGCGCAAGTGCCCAACCTCACGCTGGCGTCGCTCTCGGGCACGCTGGAGCCGGGGGAGTCGGCGCAGCTCGTGGCACTGCTTCCGGACGGCTGGGGCCCCGAGGGCAAGGACGAGGGCTCCGTCTGGGTGACGCTGACGGGCGCGGGGCTCTACGACACCCGGCTCGTGGAACTGGACGGGCGCACGCTCGTCCACTCCTTCGAGGTGGAGAAGCGCTTTGGCAGCGCGGTGTATGCCTCGGTGGCGTACCCGACCGCCACGGGCCGCTGGGAGGAGCGTACGGTGGGCTTCCGCATCATCCCCTCCGAGCGCACCCTCACCGTGACCCTCCAGCCCCGGCGCGCCGAGGCCACGCCCCTCACCGAGCAGGTCATCGACGTCCGGGTGACGAACCACGAGGGCCAGGGCGTGGTGGCGCAACTCTCGGTGGGCGTGGTGGACAAGGCCGTCTACGCCATCCAGAGCGAGTTCCGCCCCAAGGTGCTCGACTTCTTCTACCCGGTGGGCCGCAACAACGTGGCCACCTTCTTCTCCGCCGAGTTCCAGGGCTACGGCTATGGCGAGGCCCTCGCGCGGAAGATGGCGGGGCTGCCGGACCATGCCTTCGCCTCCATCAAGCCGCCCACGCGGCAGGCGAAGGACCTGGAGCGCGACACGGCGTACTGGAGCCCCAGCGTCGTCACGGATCGGGACGGGCGGGCCTCGGTGCGCTTCAAGCTGCCGTCCAACCAGACGTTGTGGGTGGTGACGGGCGTGGCGGCGGACACCTCGGGCCGCTTTGGCGAGTCCACGGCCGAGTTCGCCACGCGTGGTGGGCTCAACCTGTACGCCGCGCTGCCCCAGTTCCTCCGCCAGGGGGACGAGGCGCTCGCGTCGGTGCGCCTGTCGGCGGGGCAGACCTCCACGGGCAGCCAGTTGCTGGACGTGCGGCTGGCGGCGGCGGGGGTGCTCGAGCCCTCCGAGGCGACGCGGAAGGTGGAGCTGGGCAAGGGCGGCGAGCAGGTGCTGCCCCTCACCCTGAAGGCGAAGGGCTCGGGCTCGGCCGAGCTGGCGGTGGAGGTGGTGGGCGGCAAGGAGCCACTGCGCGACAGGCGGACGGTGGCGGTACGGCCCGCCGTGCTGGACGAGCCGGTGAAGGTGTCCCAGTGGGGCGGCGGCGAGCTGTCCCTGCCCGCGACGGCCACGGCCTCGGTGTCGGACGTGGAGCTGGTGTTGCAGCCGTCGCTCGTGGACGCGGCGCTCTCCAACGTGCGTGAGCTGCTGACGTACCCCTACGGGTGCCTGGAGCAGCTCGTGTCCACCACGGTGCCCAACGTGGCGCTGTACCAGACGTTGAAGAAGGCGGGCTCGCTGGAGTCGCTCGACACGGACAGCCAGGGGCTGCTGGCCGAGGCGCGCAGCCGCGCCGTGCAGGGCACGTCCCGCATCCTGGAGCTGTCCGTCCGGGGCGGCGGCTTCACCTGGTTCAGCGGCTACAGCCAGGCCGAGGTGCCCATGACGCTCATCGCGCTCGACGGGCTGGCGTACGCCGTGGAGGCGGGGCTCGCGGATCGGAATGATCCACGCATCACCGAGGGCATGCGCTGGCTGGAGGCCCAGGAGGGATTGCCCCTCGAGTGGGACGCCACGCGGGCCTGGGTGCTGGCACGGCTGGACGGGGAGCGGCAGGCGGCCCGGGTGCGCGCGCTGGTGCAGGCCGCGCAGCCGGGGGACCTGTACCCGCTGGCGCTGGCGGTACTGGCGGCGGAGAAGGCGGGGGTGATGCAGGAGCCGGCGCTCAAGGGCCGCATCGACGAGCTGGTGGCCCAGAGCAACGAGGGCTTCGTCACGCTGGCCAACATGCCCGCCCCCAGCGAGGCCCTGTGGCGCTACCCGCTGCGCCGGGTGGGCCTCACCGCGATCCTCGGGCACGCGGCGTCCTTCGGGAAGCTGGACATGAACAAGGCGCGCCGTCGGCTGATGGAGGCGCTGAGCGAGCCCGGGCTGTCCACCTTCGATCGGAGCACGGCGCTGCTGCACTCGATGTGGCTCATCGAGCGAGACGCGAAGGAGTTCCGCAAGCTGGCACCCCCGTCGGTGAAGGGGACGAAGGGCGAGGTGCGCTTCTCGCCTCGGGGCATGGGGCTGGTGGCCACGCTGGAGCCGGGTACCCGCATGGTGGACGTGGGCGGCTTCGAGGGCGTGGCGACGCTCCGGGCCACCGTGGCCATGCCGCTCGCGGAGGTGAAGCCGGTGGACCAGGGCATGAGCCTCCAGCGCACGTACTACGTGCTGCGCGAGGGCGGAAAGGTGCCGCTGGCCGCGGGCGACGGCGTCAGCCAGGGCGAGCACGTGTACGTGGAGCTCATGCTGGACGCGCACGGGGAGAACCGGGTGCGCTCGGCGTACTACGTGGTGGAGGACGCGGTGCCGGCGGGCTTCGTGCCGCTGGTGGAGGACAAGGAGTTCCGCGGCCCTCCGCACGCGCTGCCCCTGGCTCCCGAGGCCCTCAAGCGCCGCTCACTGAGCCCCGAGCGCGCCACGTTCTTCTTCGAGGAGCCGGCGTGGTGGAGCGACAGCCCGCGCACGGTGGGTTACGTGATGAGGGCCCAGTTCGCGGGCACCTTCTCCGCGCCGCCGGCCTTCATCGAGGACATGTACGTCCCCAGCATCCGTGGGCGCACGGGCACGGACGTGCTGAAGGTGGCGCCGTCCAAGCGCAGCACGGGCGACGTCGGCCAGAGCGAGTGGTGACGGCTGGAGGCGCCGTTGCAGGAACGAGGCGGCGGGTTCGATTCCCGCCGCCTCCAATAGCCCACCCGGGCGGCGCCCCACCCCGCCTGCCAGAGGCCTGACGCGCTTGTGCTCCGAGCTGGGCCTCCGCTCCAGGAGCCACATGGTGCACTTTGGTAGTCGGCTTGAGGCCCGCTCGCGAGCAGTTCGAGGATGTTCGCGCGGGTTCGCTACCGCCGGTCCGGGTTTTTAGGCGTCTTCATCGGCCGGTGTTGGCGACACTGTCTGGGATGGGGGCCGTCCTTCATCCGGGTGACCACCAGCCCCGCGTACACGTCCGCGTGTTCGGCGAGGTACGCCGCCAGGTCCACCTCGACGACGCGGCCCGCGAAGTGGTCACCGACGATCCACCTGCCCGCGCCGCTGTAGAAGCCGGTGTGCCACACCCAGACGGGCCGCTCTTTCAGCAGACCGATGCGCGGCTCGGCCGGGTTCTCGTCGAAGCCGACCAGCTGCAGCACGTCACCGGGCTGGAGCCGCGAGACGTCCAGCTCCGAGGAGGCGATGGGCGCCATTCCCTCCACCGGCCGCCCCAACTCGCCCCCGGGCACCGATTGGGTCGGGAAGACCGAGTAGGACTTCCAGCCACACCGACTCACGCGCTCGGCCGCGTAGAAGAGCACGCCCTGGCAGTCGATGCCCTCGCCCGGCCGGCGCATCCGGCCACCGAATTGGTAGGGAATGCCGAGCAGCTCGCGCGCCGCCGAGACGAACTTCTCGTTCTTGCCGTCCGGTGTCTGGGCGAGGGTATCGCCCCTCAGGCTGGCCCACAGCAGGACCGTCCCAACCGTTGCGTACCAACGCATGATGCCTCCCACCGGCTTCGGCGTTCGAGCCGGTTGGATGCTTCGCGCTCCCTCGGGGTTCCGTCAGGGGCTGACCCTGGGGCAGACTTCCCGGATGGCTTCCACCTCGCCCCTCATCCCGCTGCTCTTCTTCG
>NZ_DASVWK010000431.1:0-14923 GCF_036389735.1 Archangium sp.
AGGTCCGCCTGTCGTTCGGGCACCTCGTCCACCAGCAAAATGGGACGCCTGTCTCCCACATCATCTCCCGCAACGAGCCAATGCCCGACGCTACCACGCCAGGGCGTCCCTCGCGACCGTTGGATTGCACTCGCCCCGGGATGTTTGATACCCACCCCGCACCGTCACGCTCGCGCACCACCGAGGTTCCATCGTGGGAAAATCCCCCAGCATCAGCCTCTTCTTTCCCGCCTGGAACGAGGAGGATTACGTCGAGCGGTCCGTCTCCCGCGCCCTGGCGGTGCTCTCCAAGCTGACGGATGACTTCGAGATCATCGTCGTCAACGACGCCTCCACGGACCGGACCCAGGAGGTCTGCGAGGAGCTGGCCACGCGCATCCCGCAGCTGCGGATCATCACCCATCCGGTGAACCTGAAGCTGGGCGGGGCGATGCGCACCGGCCTGTCCGCGTCCACCAAGGACATCGTGGTGTACTCGGACATGGACCTGCCGTTCGACTTGAACGAGCTGGAGCGGGCCCTGCACCTGATGAAGTACCTGGAGGCGGACATGATCTGCGCCTTCCGGTTCGACCGCACCAGCGAGGGGCCCAAGCGAATCGTCTACTCGTTCGCCTACAACCTGCTCATCCGCTCGCTCTTCGGCGTCTTCGTCAAGGACATCAACTTCAGCTTCAAGGTGATGCACCGGAGGGTACTGGAGGCGGTGGAGCTCAACAGCCAGGGCTCCTTCATCGACGCGGAGCTGGTGGTGAAGGCCATCCACCAGGGCTTCCGCGTCTTCCAGATGGGCGTGGACTACTTCCCGCGCACGCGCGGCGTGTCCACGCTGTCCTCGCCCGCCGTCATCCTGAAGATGGTGCGGGAGCTGGTGAAGCTCTACCCGGAGACGCGTCACCCCCAGGTGGCGAAGCGCCCGGTGCGGCTGCCGCCCTCGGTGGCCCCGCTGCACGGCACGCCGCGCGAGCGCGAGCGGACGCGCGGCCACGGGTAGTCCGGTGCGCCGGGCACCCACACGCCTCGTCGTCAACGCGGATGACCTGGGGCTGCACCCGGCCCTGGACGCGGGCATCCTCCGGGCGCACCGCGAGGGCATCGTCACCAGCGCCACCTTGCTGGTGAGCGGCCCCAGCGCCGCGGAGGCCGTGGCGAAGGCGCGGGCCCAGGGACTCGCCCTGGGCGTCCACCTCGCCCTCTCCTCCCGACTGGCCCCGGCCGCCCCCGCCTCGCACGTGCCCACGGTGGCTCCAGAGGGCCGGCTGCGCGCGAGCTGGGCGGACTTCGCGCGGGCGTGGCTCACCGGCCAGGTGCGCCGCGAGGAACTGGAACTGGAGCTGGCCACGCAGGTGGCGCGCGCGCGGGCCCTGGGTGTGGTGGTGGACCACCTGGACGCCCACCAACACCTGCACCTGCTCCCGGGGGTGCGCCCGCTGGTGGAGGCCCTGGCGCGACGCGAAGGGCTGCCCCTGCGCTGGCCGGACCGGCTGCCCCGGGCCTCGTGGCTGCGCGCCCCCGGGCCAGCGGTGAAGACCTCGCTGCTCTCGCTGCTGGCCCGTGCCGCGCCGAGGCCGCTGGAGGGAGTGCGTCGGGTGAGCGCGGGCGGCGTCTTCGAGGCGGGCCAGCTCACCGAGGCCACCCTGCTCTCCCTGCTGGAGTCGCTGCCCTCGGGAGATTTCGAGCTCGGCTGCCACCCGGGCGAAGGCCACCCCTGGGTACCCGAGGACCCAGGGTGGACCTACGGCTGGCAATCCGAGCTGGAGGCCCTCACCAGCCCCCGGGTCCGGGCGCGGGTGGAGGCGCTCGGTGTGGAACTGACCACCTACGCGGCGCTGGCCACGTAGAGGATGTGGGGCGTGGAGTAGCCCGCCCCCAGCTCCACCGTCTCGCGCGGGGTGAAGCCAGCCCGCCGCAGCAGCTCTCCCACCGCGTTGCGAGGCTGGAGCACCAGCGCTCCCCCGGCCTTCGTCCGGCCGAGCAGCTTCACCATCACCACCTCCTGCGCCAGGCACTTGAGGTGCTTCCAGGAGCGGTCGCCCTCGGCCTCCTTCAGCAGGAGCCGCCCACCGGGACGCAGCAGGCGCCGGGCCTCGGCGAGGAAGCCGGGCCAGCGCTCCACCGGGAGCAGGTAGAGGACGTCGCACACCACCACCGCGTCGAAGTGGCCCGGCATCCGCTCGGCCAGCGACTCCACGGTGCCCACCTCCACCTTCACGTTGGACAGACGGCCCGGGCCTTTCTGGGCCTCTTCAATCTTACGTGGGTCAGGATCCACCCCCCACACCTGGCGGCGGGAGTCGCTCAAGGCCAGCAGCGCGGTGAGCAGGCCATGGCCGCAGCCCACATCGGCCACGGCGCCACCGGGGGGGACGCGGGCGGCGAGGGCCTCGAGCGGCGCGGAGAAGGCGCGCGCGTGGACGTGGAAGCGTTCGGCGGGGGGAAGCTGGGAGAAGACCGCGAGGGCGGCGGAGAGAGGAGCATTCATGACACGTAGGTACCTGCGCCATAGGCGGCGGCGAGGGAGACGAGCAACACGGCACTGGTGGCGAGCACCCCCCGGCGCAGGCGGGGCCGCTCGTGCAGCAGCAGCGCGAGGGTGAGGAAGAGGGGGAAGGAGGCGAGCAGGTAGCGCCCCATGCCCATGAAGTCCTTGCTGGAGAGGGTGGGCATCCCCACCATGGCCGCGATGTAGGCGCCATAGCCCCAGCCAAGCCGCCGCACGGTGGGCCACACCAGGGCGAGCGCCCCGAGCGAGAAGGCGGCGTGCCCCACCAGGCGCAGCCCGTCCGCCACGGACATGGACGAGGAGAAGCCCTGGAACCAGCGCACCTTGAGCCAGGTGCGCCAACCGGGCTGCTGATCCCACCCCGGGGCGGACTGCACCTTGGCGAAGGCGAAGGGCTCGCCGAAGGTGCGCCAGAGGTAGAGGACATAGACGACGAGCCCCAGGGCGGCGAGCACCGGCAGCGCGTCCTGGAGGCTCCACTTCTCCCCACGCTGGCGCTTCCACTCCAGCCGGCGCACGAGCAGCCCGAATACCAGGGCGGGCGCCACCGGACGCGCGGCGGTGGCCATGGCGCCCAGCAGCACCGCGGGCAGGAGCTGGCCGCGCTCGAGCAGATAGAAGGCGCCCACCACCAGCAGCAGGAAGAGCGCGTCCGAGTACATCGCCCCATAGAGGTAGTAGGCGAAGGGATAGAGGACGAGGAGCAGCCCCGCGTCGCGTGCGGCCTCCTCGCCCTTCAGCAGGCTCGCCCAGCGGGTGAAGAGCACCACGGCGGACAGGCCGCAGACGAGGGTGAGCAGCACCCCGGCGATGAAGGTGTCCACGCCGAGGGCGCCGAGCCCGCGGAGGGCGACGGGATAGGCGGGGAAGAAGGCCACGGGGCTCTGCTGGCCGGGGGTGTAGCTGTAGCCCTCGGTGGCGATGTGCGCGTACCAACCCGCGTCGAAGCGTGCCCAGCCCACCAGCAGGTGGGCATTGGGCCAGGAGTCCCGCGCCGGGCTGGAGCTCTCGGGCGAGGAGCGCGCGGCCAGCGTCACGGCGACGGAGCAGGTGAGCAGGGCACCGAGCGCGACGAGGGCGACGGTGCGGGACGCGGAGCGGGACATGGCGCCGGGGGCATCGTCCAGAAACGTGCCAGGGTCAAGAGAGGCTTTCCGCGCCGCCCTCGTTCACCGACAATGCCGCCTTCCCCACCAGGAGAGTGCATGCCCTTCACGTTCCGCGGCCTCATGGTGTTCGTGCTCCTCGCGCTCGCCGGCCCCGCGAGGGCCCAGGCCGCGAAGCCCCAGCGGCCCGGCGACGCTTCCGAGCGCGCCGAGTACATCCGCTCGCGCTACACCAAGTTCGAGTACCGCATCCCCATGCGCGACGGCACGAAGCTGTTCACCGCCGTCTACGTCCCCAACGACGCGCGCCCCGGCAAGACGTACCCCATCCTGCTCACGCGCACGCCCTACACGGTGGCGCCCTATGGGTTGGACCGGTACGCGCGCCGGCTCGGGCCCAACGCGCAGTACGAGAAGGACGGCTTCATCTTCGCCGCCCAGGACGTGCGCGGCCAGCACATGTCCGAGGGCGAGTTCGTCGACGTGCGCCCGCACCTCGCCAAGAAGCGCGGGCCCAAGGACATCGACGAGAGCACCGACACCTACGACACCATCGAGTGGCTGGTGAGGAACGTGCCGGGCAACAACGGCCGCGTGGGCCAGTGGGGCATCTCCTACCCCGGCTACTACACGTCCGCGGGCGCCATCGACTCGCACCCGGCGCTCAAGGCCGCCTCGCCCCAGGCGCCCATCGCCGACTGGTTCTGGGACGACATGCACCGCCACGGCGCCTTCAACCTGGTGCTGGCCTTCAACTTCTTCTCGGGCTTCGGCAGGCCCCGGCCTCAGCCCACCGACAGCGAGGAGTGGAAGCGCTTCGAGCACGGCACGCCGGACGGCTACCAGTTCTTCCTCGAGCTGGGGCCGCTGAGCAACGCGGACACGCGCTACTTCAAGGGCGACATCGCGTTCTGGAAGGACCTCGTCGCGCACCCCAACTACGACGCGTTCTGGCAGTCGCGCAACCTCCTGCCACACCTCAAGAACATCAAGGCCGCGATGCTGGTGGTGGGCGGCTGGTACGACACCGAGGACCTGTACGGCCCGCTGCGCACCTACTCCGCCATCGAGAAGCAGAACCCGGGCATCTCCAACACGCTCGTCATGGGTCCCTGGCCGCATGGCGGCTGGCTGCGCACGGATGGCTCCTCGCTGGGGGACGCCGAGTTCGGCTTCCCGACGAGCGTCCTCTACCAGGAACTGGAGTTCGCCTTCTTCAAACACCACCTCAAGGGGGGCGAGAAGCCGGATCTGCCCGAGGCCCTGGTGTTCGAGACGGGCGCCAACCGCTGGCGGCGCTTCGACACGTGGCCGCCCAAGCAGGTGCGCGAGGCTCGGCTCTACTTCCAGCCCAAGGGGGGCCTCACGTACTCGCAACCCACGAGCCCCGAGGAGTCCTTCGACGAGTACGTGAGCGACCCGAGCAAGCCGGTGCCCTACACGCAGGAGCTCACGACGGGCTGGACCAAGAACTACATGACCGAGGACCAGCGCTTCGCCGCGCGCCGACCCGACGTGCTCGTCTACCAGACGGTGCCGCTGGAGAGGGATCTGACGCTGGCGGGCCCGATGGAGGCGGAGCTGTGGGTCTCCACCACCGGCACCGACGCGGACTGGGTGGTGAAGCTCATCGACGTGAACCCCGGCAAGATGCCCGGAGCCTCCCCGAGGGGTGACGAGGACGAGCCGGGCACGCGCGACCGGGGCCACCAGCAGACGCTGGTGCGCGGAGAGCCGTTCCGTGGCCGCTTCCGCGACAGCTACAGCGAGCCCAAGCCCTTCAAGCCGGGCGAGGTGACGAAGGTGCGCTTCGTCATCAACGACGTCCTCCACACCTTCAAGCGCGGGCACCGGGTGATGATCCAGGTGCAGTCGAGCTGGTTCCCCTTCATCGACCGGAACCCGCAGACCTTCGTGCCCAACATCTTCGAGGCGAAGGAGGAGGACTTCGTGCGCGCCTCCCACCGCGTGTACCGCTCGGCGGCGCACCCGAGCTCGCTCAAGGTGGGCATGCTGCCCGCGCTGGACGACTGACGAGGGCCCACGGCGCCGGAGGGAGAGGGAGCACGGGCCCCCTCCCCTTCCGACGCGAGGGACTACCGCGCGTGGAACGTCTTGCCAGCCTTCACCATGTCGATGAGGGAGGGAGCGGGGGTGAAGCGCTCGCCGTACTTGTCCTGGTAGTGCTCCAGGCGCCGCAGCAGCTCCGCGGGGCCGATGCTGTCCGCGTAGCGGAAGGGGCCCCCGAGGAACGGCGGGAAGCCGAGGCCGAAGATGGCGCCCACGTCCCCATCGCGGGGGCTGCGCAGAATCCCCTCGCCGAGGCAGCGCACCGCCTCGTTCACCATCTGGAGGGCGCACCGCTCGGCCATCTCGCGTGCGTCGAGGTGCTTGCGGTTCTTGCCGTGCGGCAGCAGCTCGTAGACGGAGGCGTCCACCTCCTTCTTCTTGCCGTCGTACGTGTAGAAACCCTTCTTGTTCTTGCGGCCCAGACGGCCGTCGGTGACGACCTTCTCCAGGGCCTTGGGCGCGGCCATGCGCTTGCCAAAGGCCGCCTCCATGATGGGACCCACCTTCTGGGCCACGTCGATGCCCACCTCGTCCAGCAGGGTGATGGGGCCCACGGGGAAACCGAACTCGACGAGCGCCTTGTCCAGCTCGGCGATGTCGGCACCCTCGGCGAGCAGGAACGCGGCCTCGTTCATGTACGGCGCGAGGATGCGCGAGGTGTAGAAGCCCGGCCCGTCGTTGACGACGATGACCGTCTTGCCCTGCTTCTTGCCGATGTCGACGCAGGTGGCCGTCACCCAGTCGGCGGTACCCTGGTGGGTGATGATCTCCAGCAGCGGCATCTTGTGCACCGGGCTGAAGTAATGCATTCCGATGACCTGCTCGGGCCGCCGCGAGCCCTTGGCCAGCTCGGTGATGGGGATGCTGGAGGTGTTGGAGGCGAAGATGCACTGGTCGCCCGTGACGGCCTCCACCTCGCCGATGATGCGGTGCTTGAGGGCCAGGTCCTCGAAGACGGCCTCGATGACCACGTCCACGCTCTTGAAGCCCTCGTAGCCGGTGCCCGCGGTGACGAGCGCCGACTTCGAGGCCGCCTCGCGCCACGAGAGCGAGCGTTTCTTCACCCGCTCATCGAGGAGGCTCTGCACCTGCTTGAGGGCCCGGCCCGCGCCGAGGTCGTCCTTGTCCTTCACACGCACCGGCACGCCCTGGAGCACCGAGGAGACGTAGGCGATGCCGCCGCCCATCAGGCCGCCGCCGAGCACGCCCACCTTCTTCACCTCGCGCGGCTTCACGTCCGCGTTGGAGGTGCCGTTCTCCTTCTTCAGCGCGGTGGTGGCGAAGAAGAGCTCCACCAGCCGCTTGGAGACGTCGGACACCACCAGCTCGCCGAAGAAGCGGGCCTCGGCCTCCAGCCCCGCCGCGCGGCCGGACTCCAGCCCGATGCGGATGGCCTCCAGCGCCCGCTCCGGCGCCGGGTATTTGCCGCGCGTCTTCTTCCGCAACTGCTTGCGCGCCTGGTCGAAGAGGATCTTCCGGCCCACCGGGTTGTCCTCGAGCGCGACCTCGGTCCACAGCTCCTTGTTGGTCAGGCCCTTGAGGAAACCACCCAGGCCGCCCTTCTTGCCCTGCTCCGCCACCGCCTTGAGGCCCTGGCCGTGGGTGCGCTCCACCTTGAGGCCCTCGGACAGCTCACGGGCGCGCCGCACGGCGAGGCCGCGCAGCAGGGGCACGGGCACCACCTCGTCCACCAGGCCCAGCTTCTTCGCCTTGGAGGGCTTCACGTTCTTGCCGGTGAGGATGAGGTCCAACGCCGCCTGCGCGCCGATGAGGGCCGGCAGCCGCTGCGTGCCACCCGCGCCGGGGAGGAGGCCGAGCTGCACCTCGGGCAGGCCGAGCGTCGTCTTCGGGCTGTCGGTGACGATGCGGTAGTCACAGGCGAGCGCCCACTCCAGGCCGCCACCCAGGCACGAGCCGTGGATGGCCGCCACCACCGGCTTGGGGAACGCTTCCAGCCGATCGAAGCCCTGCTGTCCCTGGCGCGACGCGGCGGTGGCCTCGGCGGCCGTCTTGATGGTCTGGAGGAAGTCGATCTTCGCTCCGGCCACGAAGTTGTCCTTCTTGCCGGAGATGAAGACGACCGCCTTCACCGCGGGGTCCTTCTCCGCGCGGGAGAGCAGCGACGTGAACGCCTCGCCCGACTCGGGGGAGAGGGTGTTCACCGGCTCGCCCGGCTGGTCGAACACGAGGATCGCGACGTTGTCCTCGACCTGGTAGGTGAAGCCCTGCTTCGCCTCGAGCTCCTGAGCCTTCATGGCAGCCATCACGCACGCTCCAGGACCACCGCGGCTCCGAGGCCGCCGGCGGCGCAGACGGTGCACAGCACCGTGTTCTTGTTCTGACGCTTCAGCTCATGCAGGGCCTGGGTGACGATGCGCGCCCCCGTGGCCCCGAAGGGGTGACCGAGGGAGATGGAGCCTCCGGACAGGTTGAGGCGCGTCCGGTCCACCTCGCCCACGGGCGCGCTCCAGCCGGCCTTCTTCGCGAAGTCCTTGGAGGCCAGCGCCTGAATGTTGCTCGCCACCTGGGCGGCGAACGCCTCGTGCATCTCCACGAGGTCGATGTCCGACAGCTTCATCCCCGCGCGCTGGAGCGCGATGGGGGCCGCGTAGGCCGGGCCCTGGAGGAGCTGGTCCCCGGGGTCCGTGGCGGCATAGGCGTGGGAGAGCAGGTAGCCGAGGGGCTCCAGGCCGAGCGCCTTCGCCTTCTCCTCGCTCATCAGCAGCAGCGCGGCGGCACCATCGGTGAGCGGCGAGGCGTTGCCAGCGGTGATGGAGCCGTACTTGCGGTCGAACACGGGCTTGAGCTGGGAGAGCGCCTCCAGGCTCGTGTCCTCGCGGACGATGTTGTCCTTCTGCGACACCTTCTCGAACCTGGGCGGCACCACGACGTGCATCACCTGCGCATCGAAGAAGCCATCCTTCCAGGCGCGCGCGGCGTTCTGGTGCGAGGTGAACGCGATGCCGTCCTGTTCCTCGCGGGAGATGCCATTCTCCTTGGCCATCTTCTCGGCGCTCTCGCCCATGGTCATGCCGGTGGAGTACTCGGCGATGGCCGGGGGCACCGGGAGCAGATCCCGCGCCTTGAGCGTCTGGAAGGCCTTGAGCTTGTCCGGGAGGGTGCGCGCCTTGGAGGCGGCCACCAGCGCCTGGGCCAGCGGGCGACTGGTGAAGATGGGGGCGTCCGACATGGACTCGGTGCCACCGGCGATGGCGACGTCCGCCTCGCCCACGGCGATGGCGTTGGCCGCTGCCGTCATGGCCTGGATGGAGGTGGCGCAGGCGCGCGCCACGGTGAACGCTTCAATCTTGCGCGGCAGCCCGGCGGCCAGCACCACCTCGCGCGCGATGGACGGCGCGGTGAGCGTGGGGATGACCTGGCCGAACACCAGCTGGTTGATTTCGTTGGGATCGATCTCCGCGCGCTGCACCAACTCCTGGACGACCATGCGGCCCAGGTCCAGCGCGGTGAGCTTCGCGAAGTCACTGCCCGCCTTCACGAACGGCGTCCGCAACCCGCGGACGATGGCCACCCTCCGGTGACCGTTGCGCTGCTTCTCGCGTGCCATGTGTCCTCACCTTCCTGCGTGGTGAGGCGCTTCTAATGGTCCGTTGCGCATCGCGTCAACGGGAGATTGACTCCGGAATCAACCCGATGGTCGCCTTCCCGCCACTCGCCCTGTGAAGCGAGCACGGGGAGCCGTGCCCGGCTGTTGGGGAGCCGACTGCTCCAGGCCCTCAGGTGCCCTGGCGGAGGGCGAAGCCGTGCTTGTGCACGGCGTCCACGAAGAACTTCGCGGCGTCCGGATCCGTGGGCGGGAGGATGCCGTGGCCCAGGTTGAAGATGTGCCCCACGGGGCCGGCGCGGCGGAGGATGTCCACCACGCGCTGCTCCAGCTCCTCGCGCGGCAGGAAGAGGTGCAGAGGATCCAGGTTGCCCTGCACGGCCACGTCGGGGCCGAGGACGCGCCGGGCCTCGTCGATGGGGGTACGCCAGTCCTGGCCGATGACGTCCGCGCCCGTGCGCTTGAGCAGCGGCAGGTGGTTGGACATGCCCGTGCCGAAGACGATGACGGGCACGCCCTTGTCCTGCACCGCCTTCACCATGCGCGTGAGGTACGGCAGGCAGAAGCGCTCGTAGTCCCAGGGTGACAGCTCTCCGCCCCACGAGTCGAAGATCTGCACGATGCTCGCGCCGGCCTCCACCTGCATCAGCAGGTAGGGGATGAGCGTGCTCGTCAGCTTCTCGAAGAGGATGTGGGCCAGCTTCGGCTGCTCGAAGAGGAGCCGCTTGATGAGGATGTAGCTCTTGGAGCCGCCACCCTCGACCATGTACGCCGCGAGGGTGAAGGGCGCGCCGGCGAAGCCGATGACGGGCACCGAGTCGTTGAGGGCCTTGCGGGTGCGGCGGATGGCCTCTGCGACGAAGCCGGTGCCCTCGACGGGGTCGGGCACGCCCAGGCGCTCGATGTCGGCGGCGGTGCGCACGGGATTGGGGAAGTGCGGCCCCTTGTCGCCGAGTTCCAGGGTGATCCCCATCGCCTCCACGGGGATGAGGATGTCCGAGAAGATGATGGCCGCATCCACGCCCAGGCGGGTGATGGGCTGGACCGTCACCTCGGCGGCGAGGTCCGGGTTCTTGCAGAGGTCGAGGAAGGCGATGGTGCCGCGCACGGCGCGGTACTCGGGGAGGTAGCGGCCAGCCTGACGCATCAACCACACGGGCGTGGTGTCGGTGGGCTGGCGGCGAGCGGCGCGGAGGAGGCGGTCGTTCAAGGGGTGGGCTCCGTGGATGCCCCCTCTCCCTCTCGGAGAGGGCTGCGGTGGAGGGTTGTGTCCGGTGGAGTCATCCGGGTCAACGTTCTTTCCTCTGGCGCGCCGATGCCCGGAGGACTCAGTCCTCGCGTCGGACACCGACCTGCCGAGCGGCATGCACCGCGCCCGCTGGCGAAATGATCCCGCCCCGCTAAACGTATGCTTGACAGTGATGATGGCGGTCGATACAAGGCCGCCCCGTCGCGACGCGGTGACGCAAGCGAGGGGCGGATAGCTCAGCGGTAGAGCGTCGCCCTTACAAGGCGAGGGTCACAGGTTCAATCCCTGTTCCGCCCAAGCAGCAGTTGTGGTAGTGGAAGTGTGAGTGTCGTGGGGAGTTAGTTCAGTTGGTTAGAACGCCGGCCTGTCACGCCGGAGGCCACGGGTTCAAGTCCCGTACTCCTCGCCAACAAGAAGGGCCCGGAATCGCGAG
Organism: Archangium sp.; assembly: GCF_036389735.1. Taxonomy (GTDB): domain Bacteria; phylum Myxococcota; class Myxococcia; order Myxococcales; family Myxococcaceae; genus Archangium. Next base: position 10,927 of record NZ_DASVWK010000431.1, read on the forward strand.
TCGATTCCGGGCCCTTCGCCTTTTCAGCCACCTGCCCTTCCGCTCGCCGCTCAATCCTGACTTTTTCAGCAGCCTGCTAGAGGTAGCTCAGCCAGACACTGCCACTGCGGCGCTTGAGCCGGACGAAAGCGCGGCAGCATGGGTAGAGCGGCACGACTACCGCCGCCGCCAGGAACCACAACTGGAGCGGAGAGCCAACGCCCAGCCGCTCACCGACGTTCGGGCCAAGCAACGCCAATCCAAGCCGGTACAGCCCGTGCAGAACGTACAGGTGCAGCAGATAGAAGAAGAGCGGCGCTCCCCCGAACACACCAAGTGCGTCCGTCACCCGGCCCGGCCAGCGCTCGAACAGCGCGAGCAGCAGCAGGCCGACGCCGAGCGTCAGCAACAGGAAGTCCGCCGAGGGCGGGTACTTGGTGAGGTTGAGGAACGACAGCACGGTCCCGAGCGCGTCGGAGCCCGTGCGCCACGGGACGGGCTCGCCGTATCCGTTGAGCGCGCGCAACAACCCAAAGCCCGCCAGCGCCGCTCCGGCCAGACGCACGAGCCCTCGCCGTCGCGCGTCCGAAGGGACCCCCGCCCGGAACAACCCGCCGAGCGTATACCCGGCGGCGATGACGCCCACCCACGGCAGGACGGGGTACGAGGTGCGTGCCACCAATCCCCCGGGCAAGTGCAGCCAGCCGCGATCATGGAGAATGGCCCAGAGCGCATGGCCTGGCTCTCCCGGCGCGAAGTCGAGGGGAGAGAGCAGGTTGTGGCCGAGCATGATGGCCAGCGCCACGGCGAGGAGCACGGGACGGGGCAGCCACAGCAGACCCGCCAATGCGATCATGCTCAACCCGATGGCCCAGATGACCTGGAGGTACAGGATTCGCGGCGGCAGCGCGAAGGTCCACGCGAAATTCACGAGCGTCACCTCGAGGAGGACGAGGAACAGGCCCCGCTTGAGGAGGAAGGCGGAAGCCGCCCCCGGTCCGCCGTGCTTGACGGCGTAGAGCGAGGTGGCCAGACCCGTGAGCAGCACGAACACCGGTGCGCACAGGTGGGCGGTGAGCCGTGTGAACGCCAGCGCGGGAGGGGTGATGGACAGGTCCATCGGATCCGTCACCTGCGCATGCAGGTAGAAGAACTCCCGCGCGTGATCCACGAGCATCAACAGCATCACCAGCCCGCGTAGCGCATCGATGGACGTGATTCGCTCGCGACGCGGCGGCCGTGGCTCTTCCTGGTTCCGGAACTCCATGACGAACACTGCTATCCCACGGGGATGGGGGAGTCACGCGAACGCGTTCCCCTCCGACCGAGGTCCCCGGCCTCACCTCTCACGGCAGGGCCGCCGGGACAGGAAAAGAGCAGGCTGGCGAGCCCCAAGGGGATGCACCACCTCTCCACCAGCCCGGCGTGCATTCGCCGCCGGAGACAGGTTCAGTAGCCGAAGTCGAACGTCCTCTCCCGAGCGCGGTAGATCCTCGATGACGCAGGGGCATGACCTCGCGGGTTCTCCCCTTGGAGGGAACTCCAGCCGTGGTATGAATCGTGCGCCCCGCGCTTTCGCTGACGCCACTCGGGCGGGGTAGGAAAGCGCGGGAGGGAACAGCACATGACGGCTACGAAGAAGAACGGCAGGACGGTGGGCTCGCTCCGAATCGGAAGACGGAGCAAACATGCGGCGGCGGAATTGGGCCACATCCACGAGGCGCGCAACGTCGAGACGGGCGCCCCCGCCCTGGTGATGATGCCCGGGCCACGGCCCACCTGGGCACCCAGGAAGAGTTGGAAGGTGCGCGCCTCCTTCCAGGCCACGCCGCCCTTCATCTCCCTGGAGGTGGAACAGGCGCCGGCCTCGGGCAACTTGAAGGAGCTGACGATACTGCTCGCGGCGCTCGACGCCGTGGGAGGCAATGCCAGGATGCGCGCCCACCTGACGCGTGAGCCGATGGGTCGGTGGCGGAGGCCCCCTCCCCTGAAGGCACTGGTGGCCGTGGGACTCGCCGTGCTCGTGCTGGGCGGGAGCTTCTGGTTGTTGGGCACGGGAAGCCGTGAGATGGCTCCTCCCACACCGCCATCTTCGACTTCCGGCCTCGGTGTGCTGGCTGACGCCGGGCTCCGGTCCCCCTTCTTCGTCAACAATGAGGAGCAAGGACCGACGGGTATCGCCTACCCACTGCCCGACAAGCCCTTCTCGGATCAGGCCAGGCCGCCCTGCCGCACCCGGCGGGACGAGGTCGCGATCAACGGTGGCTGCTGGATGGAGATCGCACGCCGCCCGCCGTGCCATGAGGAGCAGGCCGAGTACCAGGGGAAGTGCTACGTGCCGGTGGGTTTGCGGACACGCCCCTCCCAATCCCTCTCCCCGTGAGCTGTCTCACTTCTAGTCGACCAAGCCATAGGAACCAAGACGCTTCAGGGGGGAGGTTCCGGCCACGCTCGGGAGCAACTGGTCCAATGGTCGGACCAGTCAGCACGGCGCGCGGCCAGAAGGTGCCCCATTCTTTGCTACAAGAGCACCCCTGAAAGAACTTGGTTCCCATGGCTTAGAAGTCGAGCCCCGCGTACGAGTACGAGAGCTGGACGAAACCGGAGCGCCCGGTGGGAGCCGCGCCGAGGACCTCCACGCCCTTGTCATCCAGGAGGTTGAAGACGTTGGCGCTCACCGCCAGGCCATTGTCGAAGGTGTAGCCCAACCCGAGGTCCGCCACGAAGCGCGCCGGGACCTTCCCGTCCTGGAAGAACAGCTCGCTGTCCCACCGGCCCGCCCTGAACGCATGGGCCGACTGGTAGCGACCGAAGAGCCGCACGAACGAGCCCCTCACCACCAGGTCCTGCAGCGTGACGGAACCCTTGAGCTTCAGCTCCGGCACGTTCAGCAGGAGCGCCTTCTGGGTCGGCTCGGAATGGCCGAAGCCGAGCAGCCGGATGTACGAGGCGCTGCCGCCGAGGAGGACGCGAGGGGTGAGCTGGTACTCGAGCCCGAGGTCCACCCCGGCCACACGCGAGCGGCCGAAGTTGAAAAAGGTGGAGAGGCTGCCCTGTGTGGGGGTCCCCTCCGCCACGGGCCGGCCATCCGGGTAGAAGGCGAAGGTGTCCTGCGCGGGATTGGCCCGCGCCGTCAGCGCGCTGATGAAGTTCTGGTACCAGGAGTGGTAGCCGACGACATCCACCAGGAGCTGATTGAAGAAGGTCGCCTTGTAGCCCAGCTCCACCGAGTCCACCTGCTCCGGCACCAGCGGACGGATCTCCGACACGAGGTTTCCCTCCGCGTCCTTGATGAGGAATCCGGTCCGGTTGCCCAGCAGGCTGTTGTTGAGGAGCAGGAAGTTCTCGAGGAGGGTGGGGCTCTTGAACGCCCGGTTGTAGCCCACCCGGAGGTGCTGGGTGCGGGTCAGGCGGTAGACCACCGCGGCCTTGGGGCTGAACTGCGGCGTGTAGTTGGAGTGGGTATCGAGCCGAGCCGCCGCCACCAGCCTCAGCGTGTCACGCAGCAACGAATGGTCCGCCTGCACATACCCACCGAGCTCCGTGGCGCTCAGACTCTTGCCGCCCCCGTCCGCCAGGGACGTGCCCTCGGTACTCGGTTTGTACAGGCGCAGCTGGAGGCCCGCGATGAGCTTCACTCCTCCGAGCGTGTTCTGGTGCTGGACCTCCGAGTCGATGATCTGGCTGTGGTCGATGAGCTTGATCTGCTCCCGGATCGCCTCCACCGAGGCTGGATCGCTCGGAACGCCACCGCCGCCCTGGACAACTCCCGCCAGTCGCTCCAGCTGGAACGAATCACCCGCCTCGCTGGAGGTGCGGGAGACCTGGGCGAACCAGTTCGGGTGGCTGGCGGACACACTCTGGGTGTGCACCTGCCAGCCGCGCAGGTGGGCGCGGCCTCCGTTGGTGACCAGGATCCCATCATGGAGCGAGAAGCCGTAGCCGCCCTTGAAGTTCCAATCCCCGTGCCCGTAGTAGAGGAAGCCCTCCGCCTTGGCGGTGCGGGTCTCGTAGTCCT
>NZ_DASVWK010000432.1:0-2341 GCF_036389735.1 Archangium sp.
CACGGCGGCGAGTTCCTGGGCGAGCGCGTCACTGGTGACGCCGGGCCGGGCCGTGGCCTCCAGGGTGAAGACGGACTGGGCGCCGAGGCTCTGCTGGCCCGCGCTCACGCTCTGCGCCAGCCCCTTCTCCATCACCAGGCGCTTGTAGAGGCGGCTGGACTTGCCCGTGCCCAGCGCGTTGGCGAGCACGTCCGCGGTGGCATCTCCCTCGGAGAAGTACGGCGGGGTGAGCCACGCCAGCGTCACCATGGGCAGCGTGCCCACCTTCTCATCGTGGCGGATGATCTGCTCCCGGGTGTGCTTCACCTCGGCCACCTGGGGCTTGTCCGGCCTGGCGCCGCTGCGCAGCGTGCCGAAGTACTTCTCGATGAGGGGGCGTGCCTCCGCCGGGTCGAAGTCCCCCGCCACCGTCAGCGTGGCGTTGGCCGGCGCGTACCACTTGCGGAAGAAGTCCTTCACGTCCTCCACCGTGGCCGCGTCCAGGTCCTCCATCGAGCCGATGATCTTCCCGTGGTACGGGTGCGGCGCCGGGAAGAGCGCCTTCCACAGCTTCTCCATCCCCAGCCCGTAGGGGCGCGTCTCCACGCCCTGGCGGCGCTCGTTCTTCACCACCTCCTGCTGGGTGCGCAGCTTCTTCTCGTCCAGCGCGTCCAGAAGGAAGCCCATGCGGTCGCTCTCCAGCCACAGCGCCGTGGACAGGTGGTTGCTGGGCACCGTCTCGAAGTAGTTCGTCCGGTCGTAGTTGGTGGTGCCGTTGAGATCCGTGGCCCCCAACTGCTCCAGCAGGCCGATGTGCACGTCGTCCGGCACGTGCTTGGAGCCCTGGAACATCATGTGCTCGAAGAGGTGGGCGAAGCCGGTGCGGCCCGGCTGCTCGTGGTAGGCGCCCACGTGGTACCAGATGTTGACGGCCACCACGGGCAGCTTGCGGTCCGGCGCGAGGATGACCTCGAGCCCGTTGGGCAGCGTGTACTTCTCGTAGGGGATGGCCAGCGCCTCACGCCCGGGCTCCAGGGGCTTCGCCTCTTGCTGCTGGGCGAGCGCCGGAGCTCCGAGGGCGAGGACCACGGCGGCGATGAGCACTTTCATTCGACGGGTTCCTCCTCTGAGCTGAGGCCCTCCGCTTAGCACGTGCCCCGGGGCGGGCGGAGCGCGAATGCCCCCTCGCCCCGGGGTTGTTCGTCGGGATGTTGGGGACTCACCCGTGGAGGGGAGGTCAGAAGGTCATGGTGACGCCTGCGAGGCACTGCTTGCCGCCCTCTGGCTGGGGCAGGACGGCAATGAAAGGCAGCGCACCGCCCAGCACCTTCGACTGGGGCTGGGTGAAGCTGCCGTTGTAGCTCTCCGCCGCCGAGCGCAGCTGCCCGTCCGCCATGAGGCCGAACGGAATGGCGAGGGCGATAGCGCCGGCACCCACCAGGGCGGGCGTCCAGTCCTGCCTGCTGCTCCGGCTGGTGAGGTTGTTGCCCAGGTTCCACCCGACAAGGGTTCCGCCGACGCTACCGAGAATCAAGCCGGTCCACTTCTTGGCCTGATAGCCGCCCATCTGGGAGCTGGCGGCCGGATGCGCCGCGAGCTTGTCCTCGAGGTCGGACATCAGGAGGGGTTGGTCGCCCTGGCGGTAGGTCCCACCATCGAGCTGGAGCGGCCTCGAGGTGTCGAAGTTCTTCCCCCCCGTGGCACAGGCCACCAGGGAGGCGGCGAGCAGTACGGCAGGAGCAGTCGTATGGCGCATGTGGTCTTCCCCCGATGGAGGCCAGGCTTGCGAGATGCAATGGCGGAGCCCCCTCCCCTCTTGAGCCAGGGACCCGGAAAATCATGCGCAGAATCTTCGGGTCCCTCGAGGCCCCCGGTTCGGCTCAGTTCATGCCCCAGCGCGCGGCGATCTCCTCGCACGCCAGGTGCACGTCCCCCAGCCGTCGCTGCTGGGCCTTGGGCGCCACGAACACCTTGCCGGCGAACACGTCGAAGACGCGCACCAGCCGGTGGTCCACTTCACCCTGCTGCTTCAGGTTCTGCTCGGCGAAGAGCTGGAGCACCGTGGCGATGTACTGCCCGGAGGCCTCGTCCAGCGGCGTGTGCTTGGAGAAGTAGAGCTTGAGCAGCCCCGAGCGCATCCCCCCATGGCGGTCCACGCTGCGCAGGAGGAGCTCCGGACGCACGTTGATGGCCACCCCCGCCAGCGCCAGCGGCGGCAGACCCTCGTCCGCGGGGCTGGCCACCGCGTGCGTCAGCGCCAGCTCGCCCGAGGCCTCGAGGAAGTGCTGGAGGGCCTCGGCGCACAGGGCCAGCCGGTGGGCGTCGAAGTCCGACGCGGGCTCGGCGTTGAGCAGCCGGTGCT
>NZ_DASVWK010000433.1:0-5002 GCF_036389735.1 Archangium sp.
CCGCCTTCAGGCCGTTCTTCTCCAGCAGAGGCTTGAGCACCTCGTCCGTGGTGCCCGGGTACGTGGTGGACTCCAGGATGAAGAGCTGCCCGGGGCGCACGTGGGGCGCCAGCAGCTCGCCCGTCTTGATGATGTAGCTCATATCCGGCTCACGCGACGCCGTCAGCGGCGTGGGCACGCAGATGATGATGCAGTCCATGTCCTTCGCCTTGGCGAAGTCCGTCGTGGCCTTCAGCTTGCCCGCGCTCGTCAGCTCCTTGAGCGGCGCGCTGGGGATGTGCTTGATGTAGCTCTCCCCCTTGCCGATGCTGTCCACCTTCCGCGTGTCCACGTCGAGCCCCGTCACGGGGAAGCCGGCCTCCGCGAACGCCATCCCCAGCGGCAGACCCACGTAACCCATCCCCACCACGCCCACCCTCGCCTCCCGCTGACGGATCTGCTGCAACAGCGGGCTCACCATGACGCGCATCTGACTCACCTCTCCCTGGGATGTGCCGGGTTCCCCGGTCACACCTCGCCCTGGTCTTCAGTTGAAGACGACCACCCACCTCAACGACGCCGGGGGCGCGACGCGCACCCGGAACACCACCACCTGCGACGGCACCTCGAGGCCGTAGCCCGGCGAATACCGGGACGGCTCCAACCGTGGCTCCAGGCCCGCCGCGAAGAGCACCACCGCTTCCGGTGCCTCCGCCGGCCCCAGCTCCACACCGAGTGCCTCGAACTCCCGCGGGGCGCCCGGTACTCGCATCGCCCGCGCCAGCTCCTCGGGCTTCGCGGTCCGTCGCCGCGCTTCGCGGTCCGGAAGGTGGATCCGCCCAGTCACGGCGTGAAGCCCCACCCCCACCAATGCGTCCGTCACCCCAAGCGCACGCTCGCGCTTATCCAGCAGAAAGGTGCGCTCCACGCCCACGGGCGAGGCCAGCGCGCGGTAGCCGTCGTGCCGCACGGTGAGGCGCTCCAGCTCGGCGCCCGGCTGGAACACCTGCACGCGCGCACGGGCCGTCTCGGGCAGCGCGAACAGCCGGGCCGCGTCCAGCGGCGCCTGCTCCTCGCCGTCCACCTCCAGCGTGTTGTGCGCGGCCGTGGAGCGGAACGCGTTGCGCACCGCCGCATCGCGCGTGTACGTGCCCGTGCCTGGATCCACGATGACGGGGCGCCCGTGCAGGTGCAGCTCGAAGGAGAGCTTGTCGTTGTGGCTGTGCCCGCCCACCCCGCCCTGGCCCTGCGCCCCGGCACTCACCGTCACCACCGCGCCCGCCCCACGCAGCACGTGGAAGCCCCCGGCCGGGAAGCTCACCGAGGGCGCGGGCCCCGCGGGCTTCAAGACCCGGAACCTCTCGAGCCCCGGCAGCCCCAGCAGCCAGGCCGCCTCGTCCGGGAAGGGTCCCTGCGCGAGGCTCGCGTCCTCGAAGAGGGCCGCCCCGAGCGGCGCCAGGTAGCCCTGGTCGCGCGAGTCGCGCTCCTGGAAGGGGAAGACGCGGCCCGAGTCGTTGTCCCCTATCTGCGGCGCCAGCCCCTTCTCCGAGCACCAGGCGCGCGAGGCCGCGTACATGCGGCGCAGCCGCGTCGCGTACCTCGCGCCCAGGTCCGTGCCCGTGCCGCGCGCCACCACCCAGGCCAGGGTGAAGAGCTCCACCGCCAGCCGGTGGTACGGCACGGAGCCCTCGAAGGAGGTGCCCTCCGCGTGCACCTGCGCCACCATCTGCGTGCGCAGCCCCGCCGCCGCGAGCGCCACCTGCCTGGGCGCTTCCGGCAGCTCCGGGAAGAGCAGCCCCACCACCAGCAGACCCACGTAGTTGGAGACGAGGTGGTTGTTGGGCACCGCCCCCTTGTCCTCCAGGTGTGCCTCCACCCACGCGGTGTGCTCGGCCAGCGACTCGAGCACCGGCACGAGGAACTCCGGCCGCCGCGCCTCGGGCGCGTCCGCGAACATCACCAGGGCCTGCGCCAGGTTGGCCGCCCGCAGCGCCACCTCCATACCGCACGTCCAGTGCACCCCCTGCCCCACCGGGTTCGCCTGGAGGAAGTCCAGCGTCCGCGTCACGAATGCGCGAGCGAAGGTGCTTCTCCCCGCCGCGTCGCGCTCCACCCAGTAGCCCTGGCCGAGCGCTACCAGACAGTCCAGCCGGCCCAGCACCCACGGGTACTTGGGGTCCACTCCCGGACGTTCCAGCCGCAGCTGCTCCACGGGGAGGACGGGGTAGCGGAAGCCGCTCACCGGATCCCTGGACCAGTCCACCGGCTGGTTCTCGCCGAAGCACACCGTCGTGCCGAAGACATCGTATTCGCCCCGGAGAGCGGCCCGGGCCCGCGCCAGCGCCCGCGCCTCCGCACCCGGGAGGGCCGCGAGCGCTTCCAAGACGGAGGCCCGCTGATCCACCTCACACCATGCCGCACCGGAGCGCGCCGACAGCACCCGTCCGGCCAGCTCCTCCGCCCGGGAGACGCCGAAGGCCTCCAGCAGTCTCGGCTCGTCGAGCCGCTCGCGCCTCTTATAGAGCGCCTGCCGGGCGACGCCCTGGACCCGGCGTGCCATTCCACGGGCGAGCCCTGCCGGCGCCAGCCGCGCGATCGTCGAGTAGTATCCCAGCGTCCTCATTCCGCTCCGTGCCATCCCGGACGCAGGAGATAGCAAGGTCTCGGCCAGCGCCTTCCGAGGGGAAAGTGGGGCTCGGGGCCAGGGAAACCCCGCAGTCCAGTAAAAAAGTTGGGTGGGCGGGTGTAGAAATGGGAAAGGGTTTTCCTTTCGTCACCCCTTTGTTTCCCATGATGGACCGCGTTGCACCCTCGGGGCACCATGGCCATTCCTCCCGTGTGCAGGCGGGGACTTGGAGTGGGCGGCGAGTGGGAAGGAGTGCCAGCGCCTCCGAGGTGGAGCGGACACTCTCGGCGATCGCCGAGCGGGCCCTCCACCACGGGGCGAGGGCAGGCCTCGATGCGCTCGTGGAGGCGGCTGTCCGTCTCACCGAGGCGAGCGGCGCCGCGCTGTACGCGGGTGGCCAGCTCGTGGCGCTCGCGGGCCTGGAGCCTCCGGCCCCGGACCGGGCCCATCCCCTCCAGGTATTAAAGGAGGGGCGCACGGCCCTGGTGCTGGGCGAGCCGTGTGTGGATGCGGCCGATCGCCAGCGCCTCCTGCGGTTGGTGGCGTTGGGCGAGGCCCTGCTGGCGTGCCACGCCCGTGAGGACGCGGCTCGCGCCGAGCAGGCCCGGCTGCGCCAGGAGCGGATGCGGTTGAGGGAGCTGCGGGCGCACCAGGAGCGGGCCCGCTCGCGAGCGTCGCATGATCTGCGCACGCCGCTGCTCGTCCTTCAGGGCTACGTCGACATGATGAACCGGGGCATGGCTGGCGCGCTCACGCCCTCCATGCAGCGCTACCTCGAGCGCATGGGCCGCGCGACGGGTGAGCTGCACTCGCGACTCCAGCAGCTGCTTCCGGTCGAGGACGCACCCGCGGAGGATCTGCGTCCGTTGTTGAGCGCCACCTTCGGCCCCGGGCGGCGTGGATCCGCGGCGTTGGAGTTCCCGGAGGAGCCGGTGCGGGTCCGGGCGCCCCGGCCCGAAGTGGCGTTGTTGATCCGGACGCTGGAGCGACTGCTGGCGGGGGCCGGAGCCTCGGCCCTAGTGCTGCGGGTGGAGGCCTCGGACGGGGCGGGGTGGCGGTTGCTCGTCCAGGCCCGTGCGGAGCGCCCGCTTCCGGAGCGCCCGCTCGAGCTGCTGGAGAAGCTCACCCGGAGGATGGAGGCCCGGCTCTCCGTACAGGAGACGCCCGGGCTGGAGCTGACGGTGCTGCTGCCACGCCTGACGGATTGAGAGCGGCCCTACACGCTCAAGGCTCACCCTCGGGCGCCTGGAAGACCCGGGTCGCGGCACGGACCGTCGCGCGCCGCCGCACCCAGCGGACCCCCAGCGCGCCCAGGCCCACCACCGCCGCCACGAGTACCAGCCATCGCAGGCCGCCCTGCACGTCCTCGAGCACCTGGGTGCCGAAGCGGTAGCCCAGCCACGTCATCCCCAGCGCGGGGATCCACGCCGCGATCCCATCGGCCAGGAGGAACCGCCGGTAGGACACGCCCGAGGCCCCCGCCAGCAGGAACGCCGGAGCGCGAACACCCGGCAGGAAGCGCGCGAGGAACACCGCCACCGCTCCGCGCCGGGCGAACAACTTCTGGAGGAAGGTAATCCGCTCCGGCGTCAGCATCTTCGACAGCTTGGGGTGGGAGAACACCCTCGGCCCCAGCGAGCGCCCCAGTCGGTACAGCGCGCTGTCCCCCGCCAGGATGCCCAGGTACGCGGCGCACACCATCACCGGCAGGCTCGCGCCGCTCTTCGCGACCACCAGCCCTCCCGTGATGATGACCAGCTCCTCGCTCAGCGGGACCCCTACCCCGCACAGCACGAGGAGCAGGAACACCGCCGGATACGAGAAGCCGGCGATCCACAGCGCTATCTGGGCTTCCACGCCGCCTCCAGTCGACCCAAGGTGCTCACCCCGTCACGACGGGGGAAGCGGGCACGGAGGCCTTGGACGCCTGCCTGCTCAAGCGCTTCCGGGCAGCAACTGGCGTACCAGATCCAACAGCTTGCCGCGCTCCACCTCGCGCTTGACGAGGTAGCCGTCCGCCCCCGCCTCGAGCCCGGCGGCCCGCTCCTGGGGACTGTCCAGGGAGGTGCAGAGGATGACGGGGGTGCGCGACAGCTTGGGGTGGGCGCGGATGCGCCTGGTGAGCCCGATGCCATCCAACCTCGGCATCTGCCAGTCGCTCACCACGAGCTGGCAGGGCGTGCGCTCCAGGATGCCCAGGGCCTCCTCGCCGTCCCCGGCCGTCACCACCGAGTAGCCGGCGATCTCCAGCAGCGCCTTGATGGCGAAGCGCGTGGTGAGCGCGTCGTCGCACACCAGGATGTGCGGGCGGCGCGTCTCGGTGGCGGCGCGCAGCACCACGGGCGCCGCGGCGACGCGCAACAACTCGGGCGCGTTGAGCACCGGCACCACGCTGCC
>NZ_DASVWK010000434.1:0-8448 GCF_036389735.1 Archangium sp.
TCGGCACCGAGCGTCGCCCGGTGGCCAAACTTCAGCGCCGGCGCGTAGCCCACCTCGGCCTCCATGTTCGAGCGCGGCGTGTGCGCCAGCCACGCCCCGGTGGGCAGCAGCTGTGCCAGCTCGGGCCAGGACAGGTGCCCCACGTGGGCCAGCAGCGCCTGCGGCGTCAGCAGCCCGGCTTCCACCAGCCGGCTCACCGGCGAGGAGCCATAGCGCTCCGTCGACAGCTTCTCGTCCAGCGGGTCCTCCGCCAGAGGCACGTGCAGCCCCGCGTTGGTGCTCTTCACCGCCTCGGTCAGTCCCTCCAGGGCCTCGTTGCTCACGGTGAAGAGGGGGGCCGAGCCCACCTGCCCCCGCAGCCGCCCGCGTGCCTTGCGCGTGAAGGACACCGTCTCCTCCAGGCCCTCCTCGCGCCCCACCGCGCCCTTGCGGTCCGTCACCGCATAGGAGAGCACCCCCCGCACACCCACCTCGTGCAGCCCGCGCCCCACCCGCAGCAGCGAGCCCTGCACGGCCCTGGGCGAGGAGTGGAGATCGAAGAGCGTGGTGGTGCCGCACTGGAGCGCCTCGAGGCCGCCCGCGGTCGCGGCCACCTGCACCGCGTCCAGGTCGAGCGCCTCGTCGTAGCGCCAGCGCACCTTCTCCAGCAGCTCCTGGTAGCTCTCCAGCTTGGGCCGGGGCATGCCGCGCCCGAGGCTGGCGTACAGCCGCTGGTGCGAGCTCACCAGGCCCGGGAAGACGAGCTTGCCCGACAGGGCGATCACCTCGTCGTCCGGAGCGGCCTGAAGATCAGGGCCCCGAGCCACGATGCGCTCGCCCTCGATGCGCAGGTCGACCCGCTCGACACATGCCGGCTCGAGCTCGACGACGATTCCACCTTTCAGGAGCGTGCCCACCGTCCCTCCGGTTCACCGTTGGATGCCAGAGGCTAGCACTCCGCCCGCGTCATGGCGCGCCACAGCATGAAAAGCGCCAGGCCCCCGCGCCCGGTCCACAACGCAGTGCGCAACAGGTTGGTGACGACGAGCCGCCTCCATGCTTCCTGCTGGAAGCCGGCCCGGAGGGTCTCGTGGAGGGGCACCTGGACGAAGCCGGTGGACAGCCACAGGAGGCCCACCAGCGCGAGCCCCACCCAGGGCACCAGGGGATTCACCCCCGGTGGGGGGCGTACCACCAGCCACCCGGCGGTGAGGAGTTCCAGGAGCATGGGAGGACCCACGACGAGGCCGGTGAGGGTGCCGTGGGCGACGGCATAGGGGACGAAGGCGTCAGGCCCCACCTTGGCGAACAGGGGGTAGTGCACCACCTGGACGAACCAGATGAGCCCCACCATGAAGAGCGTGGCCGCCGCGTGGGCGAGCAGGACAAGCGGGGTACTCACCATGAGCATCCGCGCCACCTTACTCCCTATTGCATCCCAAGCTGCCGGTCCCACTCGTACAACTTCTCAATCAGGTCCGCTGTGCAAGCACCGGACACATGTTCGAAGGATATCGGCTCAAGCGTCGTGAGACGCTGGCGCTGAAAGGCTGGAGCGGCCACCACGTCCCGGTGTTTCAGACCGCGCGCGAACGTGAGGGCACGGGGCATCTGTCGAAGGATGGCCTCGATGCTGTCTTCCCGCGTCGCTTGCGCCATGCGTTGCGCGGCTCTCTCCAGGCGCATGCGGACCGGGGCATCTCCCTCTGGACACCATGCGTCCATGGCCCAGTCGCAGGAGGCCATCATCAGTTCCTCCAGCGTGAGTGCGGCATCAAGGGTCTTGAAGAGGTAGCGCGCGGACTGGAGTGGTTCCCAGAAGCGCAGCACCGCCTGGAGGCGCAGTGCAGTGCGCTCCGCGCTTACCGGACCCGTCGGCGAAATCGCGAGGTACAGCGCCCCCCAGGCCGTCTCCCGGAAAAATGCCTCGTACGCATCCCGCACGGGGATTGCACTCTGCCAATCCAGGGACTCGTACAAACTGCTCTTGACGGTCGACACCATGTACAGCCGCCAGGCAGGTCGCTCGTGCTGGAAGTCGGCCATCTCGTGAGTCAACACCACCTCGCCGGGGGGCACCTCCAGCAGCTGACGGGGCGCCGGGAAGGTGCCGTCCTTCCGGTACTGCTCGCCACACCGCTGGCCCTCCGCTCGTGTCTTCCGGTGGACCGCTGGGTAGGTGCCCTGAAGAAAGGAGGGCATTCGCAGAGAAGAAGGTTGTCCAGGCACCATGGTGCGCGTCCTATCAAAGCGGGTCATCCACCAGGAAGAGACATGCCTGCGGCGGGTACCCGTGCCGGGGGTGCGGCAGGTGCGGGCCGCACTGGGAAGGGGATGACCTGTCCACCTCCCTGAGTAGGAGGCCGCTGGGCTCCCGAGCCCAAGCCCATCTGTCCCAGCATCACTCCCGAGAAGAAACCCGTCGCGACGTTCCCCACGACCTCGATAACAATGCCAACAGCCCCGCTGAAGGTCGCGAGTCGTTCGCGCCGACTGACCATTCCCTCCACGGCCCGTTCCACCCACCCACCGTACTGCCGCAATTCCTGTCGGGTGAGTTCCACCCACTGTCCGGCCTCATACGCCGCCTTCTCGGATTCGAACCGTTGCTGGCTGCGGGTCCAACGGTACTGGACCACTCCTGGCTCGGTGGTCCACCACTCCAAGCGCCAGATGTATTGTCCCCGGGCGAAACGGATCAGGGTCTCACCGCTGAAATCCGTACCACCTATGAAGCGACTGCCAACCATGACTGCCCGGTTCAAGGCTTCCAAGTAGGTTCGCGCCTTCTGGCGGCCTTCCTGAAGGCCCTGGTCACTCCAGGGCTTGATCTCGAAGAGCCTCCGGCTGGAGATATCGGTGATGTCCGGGCGTAGACCGTGCTCGCCTGGGAGCAGCCGGGACGTATCCCCAATCCCTCTTTCCGTGAGGATCGTGTGGAGTGCCTCGGTATTGTAGAAGACTCGGTTCTGCGGATGATTCACACCGTACAGGTAGGCAATCAGTCGGTGCGCGGCGTTGCCGAGGAAGAACTCCCAGGGCATCTGTGAGTTCGGGTTGCGGCCGGGGACGTTGTAGCCCTGGACAGCCGGGCTGGTGGGCTCTCCACCCGCCGTCGGGCTGTCGCTCATCGCCAACAGGAGTTGGGACGGTGGAGCGGGAACGGATGAAGGACTGAACCGTTGCACCTCCACGTTCCATACGGGGGACGCCTGACCACCGGACGTCGTAGCGCAGCCGAACACCCACGAAAGGAGCAGCGTCGTCAAACATCGCGCGGTCCAAGAGCCGGACAGACACCCAATGGCGGCACTCATAGGCATCTCCCACTCTGTAGATGGTGCCTTTGACGGCCACGCAGCCACGCCGCCAGCGCGAGCAGCGCGGCGAACGTCCCCGCCGCGCCACCGCCACCCCCCGCGACCGCACAGCCGCCCCCGCTCACCTCAACCTCGACCGCGACGTTGGCCTCGGCACAGGGCAGCCACAGCCGGCATGTCTCTCCCGCCTTCACGCACAGCCGCGCTCCGTCGGACCCGGTGCAGTCCTCGCCGAAGTGACCGGCCTCGAGGCCCGCCACCGCACAGCTCCTCTCCCCCTCGAACAGGGGGACGCAAGCCATCCCGAGGGGACAGTCGGCGTGGCCCTGGCACCGCGTCGCGCACGCGTCCACCGTCGGGTCGAACGGCGGTCGCGTGGACGGCGCCCGCGCGACCTCATCGAGAATCGTCTGAAGGAAGGTCGCATGCACGTCGAGGCGCATGTTGGTGCCCCTCGTGCAGGTCAGATCTCCATATGAGGTGACGCCGACGAGACGTTCGGCGCCGTCGACCTCCAGGAACGATGGACCCCCGCTGTCGCCGCCGCACGACATCCCGGGCGCGACCCTGATGGAAAAAGTCCCCGCTTCGAGCCCCGTCACCCGGGCCGTGCCGCTGCGCCGGCTGCCCGTCCTACCCTGGTCGTCGAGACCGAATCCCACCACCCGCGTGGTCCGCCCCACCAGATCCGTCGGCGGCGCTGACCACTCCAGCGGCATCGGCGCGACGGGCGCGTCCTCGGCGAGGATCAGCACCCCCACGTCGTTCTCTCCAGCGCTCCAGGCGGGGTGCACCCGGCCCTCGACGACCCGCACGCGCTCGGCGGGGAGCGCCCGCGCCGTCTCGGGCGCGAACACCACCGAGAGCACCTGCGCGGCATCGAGGTTCTCCACGCAATGCGCCGCGGTCAGGACGACCCGGGGCGCGACCAGGGTGCCCGTGCAGTTGACCGGCGAGGCCTCGACCGGCTCGCCGCAGAGGGGCGAGACCGCGACGATCGCTCCCACGGCCGGGTAGCCGGGCTCGAGCACGCCGCCCACCACGGCTTGCCGCTCCACCGCCGGCGCGGGCGCGAGCGGCACGCCGCACGCCGTCAGGAGGAGCACCACGAAGGCGCGCCCGAGTTCAGTCGCGCGAGAAGTCACCCTGCGGCTCGACCGAGGATTTGCCGTCGACGCCCCAGTACTTCCACTCACCGGCCTTCTCGCCATTCGCGTAGTGGCCCTGCACGGCCAACGTGCCGTTCGGGTGCCACTCCGAGTAGGGGCCCTGCGCGAGCTGCGCGACCAGGGTTCCCTCGGCCCACTTCTGCCCATCCGAGCGCCACGCGGTCCACTTCACCTCCCGAGACTCGGCGGAGTGGATCTCCTCGCGGTTCTTCTGCCCCTCTTCGTAATAGAGGGTCCACAGGCCCTGCTTGAGGCCACCGCGGTACTCGCCCTCGAGCTGCTTCACCCCCGTCTCGAAGTAGCTCACCCAACGGCCTTCCATCTTACCGTCGACGTAGCTCCCCTCGGTCTTGAGCTTGCCATTGGGGTGCCACTCCGCCCAGCGGCCGTGCTTCTTGCCGTCGGGCTTCGCGCACCACTGGAGGCTGCCCTCCGGGGGCGCGCGGCCGTGCAGCCGCGCACCCTCGGGACACTCGCCGGCAGCCCGGCTGCACCCGAGGGCCATGCCCACGATGACGGCCAGCGCGACGAGGCTCTTGGGAAGGATTCCTACTCGCAGGTGCCCACTCCGCTGCAGCTGCAGTTGTTGCCCGCGAACGAGTAGTCGTCGGAGGCCGCCGAGAAGCTCCCGAGGCCGTAGTCGTGCTTGGCGCAGTCCTGCGTGTACGCCGTCGTGCCCACGCACGCGGGGGTGCTGGTGATGCCGCAGCCCTGACCGCAACGGCCCTTGCAGCCATTGCCCGAGCCGCCGGTGCAGCCGCAGCCCCTGCCGGCCTGGCGGTAGTAGCCACCGATGTTCTGGTTACCGCAGGTGCAGGAGATGTGCACCCAGCCGCGCGCCGAGACGAACTGGTACGGCGAGAGGAGCTCGCCCATCGGAACGATCTGCATGAAGCTCGTCTGGCGCACCGCCGTGTCCTCGACGCGCGTGCGCGCGTCCTGCGCCGCCACGGCGTTCGAGATGCCCTCGAACAGGGGGGCCACCAGCTGGCCCTGCGCCGCATCGAGCGCGCTGCCGCTCGGCATGAACTTGCCGACGCCCTGGTTGTAGTCGATGTGGAAGCCGATGACCGGATCACCAAAGTCGTAGGTCACCTCCACGACGTTGGCCGAGGTCTCCACCGCCAGCATGCGAACGGATGCGCCGCCCGAACGGTAGGTGGCCTCGAGCGTGGTCGCGTCGTGCTGGAGGAGCGCGAAGCCTTCCGCCTCGGCCACTTCCGCCGGCCCGTTCGAACAACCCACCGCCATCACCATCGTGAGGACACACAAGAAGAGCTTTTTCATGGGAGCGCGAGCATAAGCGGGCCATCCAACACAGGTCAATCCGCAAAACATGAAAATCAAGGTGTGGCTTCGCGGCGCCGCCCGGGCGCTAAGGTCGAGCCATGGGCCCACCCTCCTCCGCGCGAACCGAGTCCCGCTTGAGCATCCTGCTCGGGGCGGCCTTCCTGATGGCCACCTCGGCCATCGGGCCCGGATTCCTGACGCAGACGACCGTCTTCACGCAACAGCTCGGGGCGAGCTTCGGCTTCGTGATTCTCGCGTCGATCGTTCTGGATATTGGAGCGCAGCTCAACATCTGGCGGATCATCGTCGTGGCCGAGAAGCCGGGGCAGGAGATCGCCAATCTCCTCGTCCCCGGTCTCGGCTATCTCCTCGCGGTGCTCGTCGCCTTCGGCGGACTCGCCTTCAACATCGGGAACATCGCCGGCGCCGGACTCGGCCTCAACGCGCTCACCGGGCTCGCGCCGGAGGTGGGCGCGATGCTCAGTGCCGTCATCGCGATCGGGCTCTTCCTGGTGCGGGAGGCGGGCAAGGCGATGGATCGCTTCGCGCAGCTCATGGGCATCGTGATGATCGGTCTGACGCTCTATGTCGCGCTCACGTCGGCGCCTCCGGTGGGAGAGGCGATCGTCAAGAGCATCGCGCCCGTCGTCGTCGACATGATGGCCATCGTCACCCTGGTGGGAGGCACCGTCGGCGGCTACATCACCTTCGCCGGAGGGCATCGGCTGCTGGAGGCCGGGCTGCGCGGGAGAAGCGCGCTGCCGGAAGCCACGCGCAGCGCCGTCTCCGGAATCGGTCTCGCCTCGCTCATGCGGATCTTCCTCTTCCTGGCGGCGCTCGGCGTCGTGAGCCAGGGGCTCATGCTCGACGCGGCGAATCCTCCCGCCTCCGTCTTCAAGCTGGCCGCCGGTCCGCTCGGCTACCGGCTCTTCGGCGTCGTCATGTGGTCGGCGGCGATCACCTCGGTGATTGGCGCGGCCTATACCTCCGTCTCCTTCATCCGGACGTTCAGCCCTGTCCTCGAGCGGAACCACCGGGGGGTCATCATCGGGTTCATCCTCCTCTCGACCCTCATCTTCATGACCATCGGCCGGCCGGTGAAGGTCCTGGTCCTGGCCGGAGCGCTCAATGGGCTGATCCTTCCCATCGCGCTCGGGACGATGCTGGTCGCCGCCTACCGCGAGAGGATCATCGGCGAGTACCGGCATCCGGTCTGGATGACCCTCTACGGAACCTTCGTGGTGGTGGTCATGACCTACATGGGCGGCTACACCCTGGTGGTCGAGTTGCCGAAGCTCTTCAAGTGAGGCCCCTACCGGGGGGCAGTCCTCTTCCGGTAGGGAAACATCTCCGCGCACCGGGTGAACGTTGGGACGCGATGAAGCGTTCAGTGTCCACTCGATTCCCGGACAAGGTCGCCTCGCGCGCTGCCGAGTGCTTGCCGATGAAGTACTGCTGAGGGTGCCATGAGCACCCGCCATTTCCCGTTGAAAGTCCTCGGCGCGGTCGCGCTGCTGCTCGCCGCGCCCGCCTGCTCCGACCGCACGACCGAGCCGCAGCCCGAGCCGCAGCAACCCCAGAACCCCGGTTGGGGTCCCCCCTCCCTGCCCGCGCCGATGCCCCTCCCGGAGCGCGCCTCCTGCGGCGGACTCACCCTGGGCCCCGGCAACCACGACTTGAACGTCATGCACGAGGGGCGCACCCGGCTCTACCGTGTCCACGTGCCCCCGGGCTACGACCCGACGCGGCCCACGCCCGCGGTGCTCTCCTTCCACGGCTACGGCTCCAACGAGGTGGAGCAGGAGCTCTTGAGCCGCATGTCCGAGGAGGCCAACACCCGGCGCTTCATCGCGGTGTATCCCCGTGGGTTGAACCAGCCGGAGATCACCGGCACCGCGGATCCTCGCCTCGAGCGCACGCGCGGGTGGAACGCGGGGGTGTGCTGTGGACCGTCGCAGCTCTCCCGCGTGGACGACGTGGGCTTCGTGGACGCGCTGCTCGCGGACCTGGACACGCGCGTGTGCCTGGATACGAAGCGCATCTACGCCACCGGCCTGTCCACCGGCGGCTTCTTCTCCTACCGGCTCGCCTGCGAGCGCTCCGGGCAGTTCGCGGCCATCGCCTCCGTGGCTGGCATGGCGGGGTTCGGCCCCTGCTCGCCCGTGCGCCCGGTGTCCGTGATGCACTTCCACGGCTCGGAGGACCCGACCATCCTCTATGGAGGCGGCAACAACATCCCCTTCGGGGGCACCTACCCCTCCGCGACCGAATCGGTGGCGGGCTGGGCCAACCTCAACGCCTGCCTGGGCTCCAACGAGACGACCTACGACCAGGGCGACAGCTCCTGCCAGACGACCACCGGGTGTAGCCAGAACGCCGCCGTCACCCTCTGCACCGTCCAGGGCGGTGGCCACACCTGGCCCGGAGGACTCATCCCTCCGGACCGCGGCTACACCACCCAGGACCTCAACGCGACGCAACAGATGTGGCTCTTCTTCTCCGCGCACCCGCGCCCCTGAGAGAGCGGCACCCGACTTCCGCGTCCTACGAGGGCGGTTTCCGGAGGAGCCTCACGACGCGACGATACCCCCGGTGGCCTCCTGCTCGGGCCCGTAGCGCAGCAGCGCGAGGAGCTGCTCGGTGGAGAGCGCCGCCGCCCCGTCCGCCTCGGACAGCAGGCTGCTGGCCAG
>NZ_DASVWK010000435.1:0-8030 GCF_036389735.1 Archangium sp.
AAGCGGGTGCTGCAGTGTGCCTCCGCGAGCTTCGATGCGTCCGTCTATGAGATCTTCATGGCGTTGCTGGAAGGCGCGACGCTGGTGATGGCCCCGCGCGAGGCCCTGCTGCCGGGAGCGGAGCTGGCGCGGCTGTTGCGCGAGGAGCGGGTGACGACCACGCTGCTGACACCCTCCGTGCTGGAGGTGACGCCGGCCGAGTCGCTGCCCGCGCTGGAGACGGTGCTGTCGGGCGCCGAGGCCTGCCACCCCGGACTGGTGGAGCGCTGGGGCAGGGGGCGTCGCTTCGTCAACGCCTACGGCCCCACGGAGATCAGCATCTGCGTGACCGTCACGGAGTGCTCGCCGGGGACGACCGTGACGCCCATTGGCCGGCCACTCGCGGGGACGCGGGCCTATGTGCTCGACGCGAGCCTGCGCCCGGTCTCCACGGGAGCGCACGGAGAGCTGTACGTGGGCGGCGCGGGTGTGAGCCGGGGTTACCTCGGTCGTCCGGAGCTGACGGCCGAGCGCTTCCTCCCGGATCCGTTCAGCGAGGAGCCGGGAGCACGCCTGTACCGGACCGGAGACGTGGCCCGGTGGCTGCCGGACGGACAACTGGAGTTCCTGGGGCGGGCCGACTCCCAGGTGAAGCTGCGCGGGTACCGCATCGAAGTGGGGGAGATCGAGGCCGCCCTGCGCGCGGCGCCCGGAATCCGCGAGGCGGTGGTGGCGCTTCGGCCGGGAGCGTCCGGCGAGCCCCGGCTCGTGGCCTGGGTGGTGCCGGTGGACGGCCAGGGGCCCTCGGTGCGCGAGCTGCGGGAGCGGTTGCGCGAGCGGCTTCCGGAGTACATGGTGCCCGCGGCCTTCGTGTCGCTGGAGGCACTGCCCCTCACGACGAGCGGCAAGGTGGATCGCCGCGCCCTCCCGGCGCCGGAGCGTTCCCGCGAGGAGTCCGCCTCCCATGAGCCGCCTCGCACGCCCGCGGAACAGGCGCTGGCCGAGGTGTGGGCGCAGGTGCTCGGGCACGAGCGCGTGGGCATCCACGACAACTTCTTCGAGCTGGGCGGCGACTCCATCCTCGCCATCCAGATCCTCTCCCGGGCCGCGCAGGCGGGTATCCACCTCACCGCGAAGCAACTGTTCTCCCAGCCGACGATCGCGCGGCTGGCCGCGGTGGCCGGCTCGGCGCCAGTGGTGGTGGCCGAGCAGGAGGCGGTGACGGGCCCGGTGGTGCTCACGCCCATCCAGCGCTGGTTCCTCGAGCAGGAGCAGCCGGCGCCGCACCACTTCAACCAGGCGCTGCTCCTCGTGTTGCGTGAGCCGTGGGACGCGGCGTTGCTCGAGGAGGCCCTCCAGCACCTGCTCCGCCACCACGACGCGCTGCGCATGCGCTTCTCACGGGGCGAGGCGGGTTGGAGCCAGGAGGGTGGAGTCCCCGAGGGGCACCTCCCGCTGGAGCGGGTGGACCTCTCCGGTCTGGAGCCGGGGGCGCGTCGCGCGGCCCTGGAGGCCCATGCCGCCCGGACGCAGGACTCGTTGGAGCTCACGAGCGGGAGGCTGGTGCGAGCGGTGCTGTACGAGCTCGGCGCGGGAGAGCCGCGGCGGCTGCTCCTCACCGTCCACCACCTCGTGGTGGACGGTGTCTCGTGGCGGGTGCTGTTGACGGACCTCGTCACGGCGTGGGCCCAGCTCCGAGCGGGTGGGCCGGTGCGACTGCCGCCGAAGACGACCTCCTTCCAGCAATGGGCGGAACGGCTGGAGGCGTATGCCCAGCGGCCCGCCGTGCGGGCGGAGGCGGAGTCCTGGGTGGGCCTGCCCTGGGAGCGCGTCTCGCGCCTCCCCGTGGATCTCCCCGGGGGCGAGGACACCGTGGGCTCCGCGCGCGTGGTGCGGGTGGAGCTCGACGCGGAGGCGACCCGGACGCTCGTGCAGGAAGTGCCGCGCGCCTGGCGCATGCGCGTGGATGAGGTGCTGCTGGCCGCGCTGGCGGAGTCCTTCCGCCGCTGGACGGGCGCGTCCTGCCTCCAGGTGGACCTGGAAGGGCACGGGCGCGAGGACGTGCTCGAGGGCGTGGACCTGTCGCGCACCGTGGGCTGGTTCACGAGCCTGTACCCGGTGCTGTTGGAGACGGGCGCGGGCCAGACGCCGGAGTCGGGGCTCCAGGCCATCAAGCAGTCCCTGCGGCGCATTCCCCAGCGGGGCCTGGGCTTCGGGGTGGTGCGCTACCTCTCCCGGGAGTCGGAGCTGGCCGCGCGCCTGCGTGCGATTCCAGCCTCGGAGGTGGCCTTCAACTACCTGGGGCAGTTCGACAACGTGCTGCCCGCGGAGTCGCCGCTCGTGCTGGCCTCCGAGTCCGTGGGCGCGACGCAGGACCCCCGGGCCCGCCTCTCGCACCGGATCAGCGTCAACGCGCTCATCTCCGGAGGGTGCCTCCAGGTCTCCTGGACGTACGCTGGGCAGCTCTACCGGAGCGAGACGCTGGAGTCCCTGTCTCGTGGCTTCCTGGACGCCCTGCGCTCCCTGCTCGGGCGTTGCACCGCGGACGATGCGGCAAGCGTCCTGACGCCCTCCGACTTCCCGCTGGCACCGCTCGGGCAGACGGCGCTGGATGCGCTGGTGGCACGGGTGGCTCCCGGCGGCGCGCGTGGCTGGAGGAGCCTGGAGGAGCTGTATCCGCTCTCCCCGCTGCAACTGGGAATGCTCTTCCACGTCCTGCGGGAGCAGGGCGGTGGCCTGTACTTCAACCAGCTCGTCTGCGAGCTGCGCGGCGACCTGGACCTCTCCTCCTTCAAGGAGGCGTGGCGGCGGGCGGTGGAGGCCCACTCCATCCTCCGCACGGCCATCGTCTGGGAAGACGTGGACGAGCCCCTCCAGGTGGTGTTCCGCGAGGCGGAGTTGCCGCTCCTCCAGGAGGACTGGCGGGGGGTGGCGGAATCGGAGCGGGAGGCCCGCCTCGCCACCTGGCTGGAGGCCGATCGCAGCCGGAGCTTCGACCTGTCCTCGCCGCCGCTGAGCCGGTTGGCCCTGCTGCGCACGGGCGAGGCCACCTACCGCTTCGTCTTCAGTCACCACCACATCGTGATGGATGGGTGGTCCGTTCCCGTCCTCATCCGCCGTGTCTTCGCCCTCTATGACCAGCTCTCCCAGGGGCTGGCGCCGCGGGTGGAGCAGACGCGGCCCTACCGCGACTACATCGGCTGGCTCCAGGGTCGGGGACTGGAGGAGTCCGAGCGCTTCTGGCGGCGCTCACTCGCGGGCTTCTCCGAGCCCACCGAGCTGGGACGCAGCCCCGCGCTCCAGGAGGAGTCCGGAGCGGGGCGGGCGACGCGGCGGTTGCACCTGTCCGCCGCCTCCACCGAGGCGCTCAACGCCTTCGTGCGCCAGCACGGGCTCACGCTCAACACCGTGCTCCAGGGCGCCTGGGCGCTCCTGCTGGGGCACCACGCGGGCACTCGCGACGTCGTCTTCGGCACCACCGTGTCCGGCCGCCCGCCGGAACTGCCCGGCGTGGAAGGCATGGTGGGCCTGTTCATCAACACGCTGCCGGTGCGCGTGCGCCTCTCGCCCGACGAGCCGCTCGTCCCGTGGCTTCAGCGGCTTCAGGCATGGCTGCTGGAGATGAGGCAGCACGAGCACTCGCCGCTGGTGAAGGTGCAGCGCTGGAGCGAGGTGCCCGCGGGCACTCCGCTCTTCGACAGCCTGCTCATCTTCGAGAACTACCCGGTGGACACGGCGCTCACCGCGAAGCTGCCCTCGCTGGAGGTGCGCGATGCGCGAGTGTTGGAGGTGGATCACCACCCGTTGACGCTCATCGCCGCGCCCGGGCGCGAGCTGCCGCTGCACCTCGCGTACGACGGCGCACGCTTCGACGCGGCCCACGTCGACCGGATGCTGGGGCAGTTGCGTCACCTGCTGGAGTCCATGGTGGCGAGGCCCGAGCAACGGCTGGGCGGGCTGTCCCCGGTGGACGCGGCCGAGCGGCACCGGCTCCTGAAGGAGTGGAGCGGGGTGCGGGTGCCTCCCGCGAAGGGCACGCTGCTGCACCGGCTCTTCGAGAAGTGGGCCGTGGAAACCCCGGAGGCGGAGGCGATCGTCTTCGGGAAGGAGCGGCTCACCTACGGAGAGGTGGAGGTGAGGGCGAATCAGCTCGCGCACCACCTGCGCGGGCTCGGGGTGGGAGCGGAGTCCCGGGTGGTGCTGTGCCTGGAGCGCTCGCCGGAGCTCGTCATCGCCATGCTGGGCGTCCTCAAGGCGGGGGGCGTGTACGTGCCGGTGGATCCGGCGTGGCCGGCGGCGCGGCTCCAGACGTTGTTGAAGGACAGCGCTGCCTCCCGGGTGATCGCCCAGGAGCGCACGGCCGGGTGGCTGGAGGGGCAGGGCGTCCAGCGGGTGGTGCTCGACACGGAGGAGACCCGCGAGGCCCTCTCGCGCGAGCCGCGGACGTCTCCCGGCGTGGAGGTGCACCCGGGGCAGCTCGCCTATGTCATCTACACCTCGGGTTCCACGGGCAAGCCCAAGGGCGTGCTGGTGGAGCACCAGGGCGCCTGCAACACCATCGTGTGGTCGTGCCAGTACTGGGCGGCGGGGCCGGGCAAGCGGGTGCTCCAGGTGGCCTCGGCGAGCTTCGATGTCTCCGTCTTCGACATCTTCGGCACGTTCCATGAGGGCGCGGTGTTGGTGATGGCTCCGCGCGAGTCGCTCATGCCGGGCGCGGAGCTGCTGCGGGTGCTGCGCGAGGAGCGGGTCAACGCCGCCGTGTTCACTCCCTCCGTCCTGGAGGCCACCCCCGTCGAGGAGCTGCCCGACCTGGAGTCGGTCATGGTGATCGGCGAGGTGTGCAGCCCGAGGTTGCCCCGTCGCTGGGGCGTGGGGCGGCGCTTCGTCAACTCGTACGGGCCCACGGAAGTCTCCATCTACGCGACCTTCGCCGATTGCGCGTCGGACGCCGTGCTCGCGCCCATCGGCCGGCCCTTCCCGGGCGTTCGCGCCTATGTGTTGGACTCGCGCCTGCACCCGGTGGCCGTGGGCGTGCGCGGGGAGCTGTTCCTCGGAGGCGTGGGCGTGGCCCGGGGCTACCTCGACCGGCCGGAGCTGACGGCCGAGCGCTTCGTCCCGGATCCCTTTTGCGAGGAGCCCGGTGCCCGCATGTACCGCACCGGGGACTTCGTCCGGTGGTTGCCGGACGGGCAGCTCGACTTCATCGGTCGCGTCGACGAGCAGGTGAAGCTGCGCGGGTTCCGCATCGAGCTGGGGGAGATCGAAGCCGTCCTGTGCGCCGAGCCCTCGGTGGGCGAGGCGGTGGTGGTGCTGCGCAAGCGGACCGAGGGGGACCCGTGGCTGGTGGCCTATGTGGTGGCCAGGGCGGGAGGGCCGGAGCTGGCGGTGCGCGAGTTGCGCGAGCGGTTGCGCGAGAAGCTCCCGGAGTACATGGTGCCCGCGGCCTTCGTGGTGCTGGAGGCGCTGCCGCGCACCACGAGTGGCAAGGTGGACCGCAAGGCGCTGCCCGCGCCGGAGCAGGCGCGCGAGACGCCCACCACCTGGGAGCCGCCTCGCACGCCGGTGGAGCACGCCCTGGCGGAGGCCTGGGCCGGAGTGCTCGGGCACGCGCGGGTGGGCATCCACGATGACTTCTTCGAGCTGGGGGGCGACTCCATCCTCGCCATCCGGATCATCTCCCGGGCCGCGCGGGCGGGCATCCACCTCACCGCGAAGCAGGTCTTCTCCCACCCGACGGTGGCCCGGCTCGCCGCGGTGGCGGGCGCCTCGTCCGGTTCGTCCGTGCAGGCGTCGGAGTCTCCCTCCGGCTTCCCGCTCGTGACGCTCGACCCGGACGCGCTGGAGGCCCTGTTGGAGCGGGTGGCGCGGGGAGATGCCCAGCGGCGCCGGAGCATCGAGGACGTGTACCCCCTCTCGCCGCTCCAGCAGGGGATGCTCTTCCACGTGCTCCACGCTTCCAGCACGGGCATGTACCTCAACCAGCTCTCCTGGGAGCTTCATGGGCCGCTGGACGTCACCGCCCTCTCCCGCGCCTGGCAGGAGACGGTGGCCCGCCACGCCATCCTGCGCTCGGCCTTCTTCTGGGAGGGCCTGGAAGAGCCGTTGCAGGTGGTGCTGCGGGACGTGCAACTCCCCCTCCGCTCGGAGGACTGGCGCGAGGTGCCGATCTCCGAGCGCGAGGCACGGTTCGCCGCGTGGATCCAGGCGGATCGGCGCCGGGGTCTCAAGCTGGAGCGTGCGCCCCTGCTGCGCTTCGCCCTGTTGCGCATGGGCGAGCGGGTCTGGCGGGGCGTCTTCAGCTTCTCGCACCTGGTGCTGGATGGCTGGTCCCTGCCGCTGGTGTTGCGCGAGGTGTTCGCCCGCTACGAGGCGCTGGTGCGCGGGGAGCGCCAGGTATGGCCCGAGGTGCGTCCGTTCCGGGACTTCATCGGCTGGCTGAAGCGTCAGGAGCTGGGCGCGGCCCGGGAGTTCTGGCGTGCGTCGCTGGCGGGTTTCACGTCTCCCACGCGCATGGGCGTGGATCGCGGGCCCCTCTCCGGAGGCGTGCCCGTGCGTCGGGAGCAGCGGGCGCACCTGTCCTCCGAGCAGGTCACCGCGCTCCAGGAGTTCTCGCGCCGTCACAAGGTGACGCTGAGCACGTGTCTGCTGGGAGCCTGGGCGCTGTTGCTGCGCCACCATACGGGCCAGGACGACGTGGTCTTCGGCAACACGGTCTCCGGGCGCCCCGCGACGTTGCCGGGCGTGGAGGAGACCGTCGGCATGTTCATCAACACGCTCCCGGTGCGCGCGCGCATTCCCCGAGGGGTGTCGGTGGGGGAGTGGCTGCGGACGCTCCAGGACTGGCTGCTGGAGATGCGGCAGCACGACTACAGCCCGCTGGTGGAGGTGCAGCGCTGGAGCGAGGTGCCGCTCGGGACGCCGCTCTTCGAGACGTTGGTGGTGGTGGAGAACCTGCGGGCGGATGCCGCGTTGGGGACGAGCGCCGGTGGTCTGGAGCTGCGAGATCCGCGCGGCTACGAGTCCGACAGCTTCCCGCTGGTGCTGATCGTGAATCCGCAGGAGGGGGTGGCGCTGCACCTCTTCCATGACGAGCGCCGCATCGACGTGGCGGACGCGGAGCGGCTGTTGGCGCGGCTCCAGCGCCTGCTGATGGGGCTGGCGGAGTCGGCGGAGCGCCCGGTGGTGGAGGTGTCGCCGCTGGACGAGGCGGAGCGCGGGCGGGTGCTGCGCGAGTGGAACGCGACGGCGGTGGAGCGTGGGGACGGGGTGGGGCTCGCGGCGCTGTTCGAGGCCCAGGTGGCGCGCACGCCGGAGGCTCCGGCGGTGGTGATGGGGACTGAGCGGCTCACCTTCCGCGAGCTGGACGCGAGGGTGAACCAGGTGGCGCGCCGGCTGCGGCGGATGGGCGTGGGCCCGGACGTGCGCGTGGGCCTGTGCGTGGAGCGCTCGGTGGAGCTGGTGGTGGGCCTGTGGGGCATCCTGAAGGCCGGCGGCGCGTACGTGCCGTTGGATCCAGGTTACCCGGCCGAGCGGCTGCGCTACATGCTGGAGGACTCGGGGGCCGGGGTGGTGGTGACGGCGGGAGCGGGCGCCGAGGGGCTCGTGGGGCCCGGGCAGCGGCTGCTGCGGCTGGACGGCGAGGCGGAGGCGCCGCGGGAGGAATCGGAGTCCCCGGTGTCGGGAGGCGCGGGGCCGGAGCACCTGGCGTATGCCATCTACACCTCGGGCAGCACCGGCCGTCCCAAGGCGGTGATGGTGCGGCAGGGGGCGGTGGCCAACCTCGTCGAGGCGCTGCACCGGGCGGTGTACGCGCCGCTGGGGACGGGGCAGCGGGTGAGCGTCAACGGCTCGGTGTCCTTCGACACGTCGGTGAAGCAGCTCTTCCAACTGCTGCGCGGCCATGCGCTGGACGTGACGCCGGAGCCCGTGCGCTTCGACGGCGAGGCCCTGGGCGAGTACCTGGAGCGGCAGCGGGTGGACGTCTTCGACTGCACACCCTCGCAGCTCCAGCTCCTGGTGGAGACGGGCTGGCTGGAGGAGGCCACGCGGCC
>NZ_DASVWK010000436.1:0-3233 GCF_036389735.1 Archangium sp.
CGTCGAGAATCGTCGGGCCCAGCCAGTGGCCACCAGCCCACGTCTCGCCCGAGGGCTTCTTGCCGCGCCCATCCAGCAGCACCCGCGCTCCGGCACGCTCCGCCGTGGCGATGGCCGTCTCCAGCCGGGTGAGGCTCGCGCGATCGATGAGCGCGCCCATGCCACCGCCCACCTCCAGCCGGGAGGCACGCTCCACCACCAGGTCGACGATGCGCTGCACATCCCCCACCGCGAGCAGCACGCTGGCGGCCATGCACCGCTGGCCGGCGCACCCGGTGAAGGAGTCCACCACGGACTGCGTGGTGAGGACCTCGTCCGCGTCCGGCACGACGATGAGGTGGTTCTTCGCCCCACCGAGCGCCAGCACGCGCTTGCCCTGCGCGCTACCGTCCGCGTACACGCGCCGCGCCACGGCCGACGAGCCCACGAAGGCCAGCGCACGCACCTCGGGGTGGGCCACCAGGGCCTCCACCGTCTCGCGCCCGCCGTGCACCACGGAGAAGACGCCGCGCGGGAAGCCCGCCTCCATCATCAGCTCGCCCATCGCGCACGCGGTGAGCGGCACCTTCTCCGAGGGCTTGAGGATGAAGGCGTTGCCCACCGTCACGGCGATGGGGAACATCCACAGCGGCACCATGGCCGGGAAGTTGAACGGGGTGATGCCCGCCACCACGCCGAGCGGCTCGCGCCGGAACTCGCAGGTGATGCCGCGGCTCACTTCCATGGCGCCGCCGGTGTCGAGGTTCTGCAGCGACAGCGCGAAGTCACACACCTCCAGGCCCTTGAGCAGACCCGCGCGGCCCTCGGCCACCGTCTTGCCGGACTCGCTGGCGGCGAGGTGGGCCAGCCGCTCCACGTTGGCCTCGAGCAGCGAGCGGAAGCGGGCCATCAGCGTGGTGCGCTCACGCAGGGGCGTGGCGCGCCAGCCGGGCGCCGCGGCGCGCGCGGCCTCCACCGCCTGCGCCACACCGTCCGCGGGCGTCAGGGGCACACGGCCGATGACGCCGCCGGTGTACGGGCTGCGCACGTCGAGCAGCGACGCATCTCGCGGGACGAGCCACTCGCCACCGACGAGGTTACGGCAGGTGGTGACGCTCTCGGGCAACTGAACAAAGGACACTCGTGCGCTCCCCCGGATGAGACGGCGTCACAAGAACTGTGACGGCTGCGTCAGTCCGGAGCCTAACAAAGAGCCCAGACAGCCCGGAAGACCCCGGGGTCCGAAAAGAGGGTTCGCCATCTGACACTCCCGCCGGACGACGCGGTGCACCGTGACACTCCAGCGGTTCCGGTATCTCCGCCCCGCGACGAGAACCGAGCGCATGACCAACCACCTGCTCGCGCTCCTGCTCCTCGCGGCCACGCCCCCCTCCCCGGCGCCCTACAAGAGCATGGCCTACAACGTCCTCTACGACGCCCCTCCCGAGGACGTGGAGAAATCGCTCGACGTCATCGAGCGGGAGAAGCCGGATCTGCTCTGCCTCCGCGAGCTGACAGCGGGTTTCGCCAAGGCCTTCCGGAAGCGGCTCGGCAAGGAGTTCCCGCACACCGCGCTCGAGCCCCAGAAGGGCACCTGGGGCGTGGGCATCGCCAGCAGGCATCCCCTGCTGCGCACCGAGCGCTTCCCCCAACGCCCGCATCGCATGCCCCCCATGGAGGCGGACGTGCGGTTGTGCGGTCGCCGGCTCAAGGTGGTGTGCGCCCACCTCCTCATGGCGCCCGGGAGGACCCCGGTGCGAGAACCCAAGGCCCTCGAGCGTTCTCCTCATGAAAAGACGATGACGAACGCCCCACCTGCCCCCACGGGCCGGCGGATTGCCCATGGCTCCGCTGGTCCCTAATTTGATCCCTACCGTGTCGAGGGGAGAGTCGCGCACGGATGCAGGGCAGCCCGGTGGGGACGACTGGGGGAGGCCATGCCAGGAAACACCGGTGGGACCGGAGGCGGTGAGCCCCTGGACTCCGAGCTCGAGGACTCAGACTTTGGCGACGAGCTGACCCGGGCGGTGAGCCAGGGCCCGGCCCTGCTCCGCACGCCCAAGTGCGGGGAGCGGCTGGGCGGCACGGACGGTCGCCGGTTCGAGATTCACGAGCAGCTCGGCGGCGGCGCCATGGGCCGGGTGTTCCGCGCCTGGGATGGCCGGCTGCGTCGCGAGGTGGCCCTCAAGTTCCTTCTCCCCAACGAGCAGCTGGAGGAGGAGCGCCTGCTCGCCCTGTTGCAACAGGAAGCCCAGGCCATCGCGCAGCTCGCCCACGCCAACATCGTCCGCCTCTTCGACGCCTCCGAGTGGGTGGGCGCCTCCTGGGAGCCGCGCATCCCCTTCCTCGTCATGGAGTATCTGGAAGGCGAGTCGCTCTCGGAGGTGCTGCGGCGCGAGGGGCGGTTGGAGCTCCGGCGGGCCTTGGATCTCCTGACCGGCATCGCCGCGGGACTGGCGCATGCGCACGCGCACCACGTCATCCACCGCGACCTCAAGCCCAGCAACGTCCTCCTCACGCGCGAGGGCGAGGTGAAGCTGCTCGACTTCGGGCTGGCGTGGTTGCTGGAAGAGGGCACCTCACACGGGGAGGACGACCTGCCCACGGCGGGCACGCCGGCGTACATGGCACCGGAGCAATGGGGAGGTGGAGAGCAGGACGAGCGGACCGACCTGTGGTCCGCGGGCGTCATCCTCCATGAGATGCTCACCGGAGAGGCGCTCTACCCCTTCGCCACCCTCCAGGAGCTGCGCGAGCGGGTGCTCTCCCCCGAGCCCGTGCCCTCCGTGCGCGAGCGCCACCCGGAGCTGCCCCGAGAAGTGGAGCCGCTGCTGGCCATGCTGTTGGCCAAGGACCCCGACCGGCGCTACCAGACGGCCCAGGAGTTCGGCGAGGAGCTACGCGAGCTGGTGGAGCGGCTCGGCCTCCGGACGAAGGCGCCCCGGCACGTGGCTCCCGAGCGCCGACAGGTGACGCTGGTGTCGTGCCGGCTGACGGGCCTGGGTGGCCTCGCGAACACGCTGGACGCCGAGGATCTCGGCGAGGTGGAGGAGGCGCTCCACCAGGTGTGCACCGAGCTCGTCCAGCAGCGGGGCGGCACCATCGCCCTGTACCTCGGTGACGAGGTGCTGGCCTGCTTCGGCTACCCGGCGGTGCGGGAGGAGGACGCGGAGCACGCGGTCCAGGTGGGGCTGACCCTGGCGCGGGAGCTGCCCGCCTTCCTCCACCATACGCTGCCCCAGCTCCCCGCGGGC
>NZ_DASVWK010000437.1:0-1968 GCF_036389735.1 Archangium sp.
GAAGGCGTTGTCGTCGTAGCCGTAGGTGCTGATGACCTTCTCGCGCTCGCCCTCGGGGAAGTTCTTCGTGCCCTTGAACATCATGTGCTCGAAGAAGTGGGCGAAGCCCGTCTTGCCGGGCTCCACCTCGTTGCGCGAGCCCACGCGCACCACGGTCTGGTAGGCGATGAGGCCGGGCGAGTTGAAGGGCACGCGGACGACCGTGAGCCCGTTGGGCAGGCGATCGACCTTGAGAGGGTAGGGGAAGAAGGGGGAGGCGGCGGGGGCCGGCTGGGCGGCGGCGGGGAAGGCCGTGCCGAGCAGGAGCAGCAGGAGGGGTAGGAACCTTCGAGGCATGCGTGTCCTCATGGAGCGGAAGCACACACCAGCCTACTTGCTATTCCCGCGAGCGGGCGGGCATCTGGGTGAGGACGTTGGAGAACGACACCGCGAGGCGTCAGGAGGATTGACCGGGCGCCGTCAGCGGTTAAGGTGAATGGAGCAACGAAGAAGTAGTGGAAGTGCCCAGTGAAGTTGAAGTGCCCGAAGGGGGCGATCCGGTTTCGACGGGGGCATGGAAGTTCGAGACGCGTGCCGAGCTTGTTGGTTCGCTCGTAAAACCACCGACAAAGACACAAAAGCCAACGACAACGTTGAGCTCGCGCTGGCTGCCTAAATAGCAGTTTCCTAGTGCGCGGTCCCCCCGCTCTCGGCCCGTGGGGTGGGGTAGGACCGTCATAATGCGGGCTGGCTGTCGAGGGGGCCTGGACTCTCGACGGCGAGACTTCCCAGGACCGGCTCACAGAATCCCGTCCGTGGGAGTCTGGGGGACGTAACAAACCGCGGACTACGCACGTAGGGTCAAAGGACGGAAGGCTTTCGGACGCGGGTTCGATTCCCGCCGCCTCCACTGATGAAGGGCCCCAGGTTCTCCGGAACCTGGGGCCTTTTGTTTTTCCGGGGCATGGGGCCGCCAGCGGCAGCCGGGTGAGCTGGCCGCGCTCGCGGTGCTCCCTACGAGTCGTCGGACACCCCGGGTCGAATGCCGATGCGCTTGTCTCGGCCGCGCAGCCGCTCGCTTCTAGCGCAGCGCCGCGAGGGCCGCGCCGACCTTCGCCACCGTCACCGACACGGGCGTCGTCACCTCCGGGGCGATCCGGGCGTGCCTCCTTCAGGAGTGGTGCGCCACCGCGGCCTTCACCCAGCGCAGGATGCTCGCCTCGTCGAGGTCCGCGGCGCTGCGCACCTTGAGGTGGCGCATGGTCTTCCCGGTGCCCTCGAGCTTTCCTTCCGGGTCGTCGAGCTTCTCCGGGGGCGCCATGATGTTGAGGGCGGCGTAGGTCTTCGAGGTGTAGAGCGCACAGAACCCGCCCTTCAGCTGGTAGTAGGGCATGCCCCACTTCATGGACTCGCGGGCGCCGGGGGCGGCCTTCTTCACCAGGGCACGCAGGGCCTCGAGGTGCTCGCGCCGCTCCGGGGGCTGCTGCGCGAAGAAGGCGTCCGCCGGGGCGCCGAGGTCCTCGCGGCGCAGGTATTGGCGGTCAGGGGTCTTCTTGGCGGCCGCGCCCTTCGCAGGCGCCTTCTTCGCAACCGCGCCCTTCGCCGGGGTCTTCGCGGGCGTCTTCCTCGCGGCGCTCTTCCTCGCAGGGGGATTCTTCGTGGGTGTCTTCTTCCTGGGGGTCCTCTTCGCCATCGCCTTGCGTGCTGCCATCCGAGCCTCCGAGGCCCCGGACCGCCGGGGCGGGCGGGGAGGCTACCCCAGCAGCGGAGGGCGCATGGGTCGGAAGGTGCGACGAGGCGCTGGTGGGGCGGTTGCGCTACGTGCTGGCCCATGGGGTGAAGGAGGGCCTGGTGGAGAGGAGCGCCGAGTGGCCGGGCCTCACGTGCCTGCCGCAGCTGCTGGGGCCGGCGAGGCGGCTGTTCCAGGGGTTCAGCTGGACGAAGCGCTGGAGCAAGAGGAGGAGCGAGGACTTGGAGGCGGGGGAGGGG
>NZ_DASVWK010000438.1:0-9018 GCF_036389735.1 Archangium sp.
CAGGTACCGGAGTTCCGACACAAGCGGGGAGCATCAGAGCGTCACGTCGAAGACGAAGAGAATATGGAACTCGATGCTGCTGCGCACTATCAATATATTGTCGAGCGGCACACGAGGCTGTTGGTGGCTCCGTCTCCTAAGGCGCCTAAAATAGTGGACCTCTATCGAAATCAATCCGTTGTGCTGCTTCAACGGAAGCATAAATGGATACTGGTTCGCTATTACGACTATCTATCGGGAAAACTCGTAGAGGGATGGGTGATGAAGAAGCATCTGCGCCGGTTGCCAGTGCAGAATAAAGATTAACGGAGCAGAATGTGTTGAGTACACATTCCGCTCCCAGGTATTCTTGAAGTGAGCCATGCGGGAGTTACGAGGGCTCGCTTCGTAGGCGGGCCCGTAAGCTTGACTGGTCTACCCGGGAAGCACGCTAGCCAGGGTCGCAGCAGCGTAGAGCCCGTTACTGATAACATAGACACTAAGAGTGGTGCGGATGAGCCAGACCGCTCGAATGCCGTCGTCGACAATGAGGTTGTTGGGTGGGCGCCCACGGCGATGTCTAGCCAACGCCCAATCTGCGAAGAAGTAGAGCACCCACGCCATAACGGCGTTGATACTCATGGCGAGTTGCCAGACAGGAAGCGAGTGTGGCGCGAGTGCCACGTCAAGTAGCGCAGCTGAAGGGAGTTTGGTCCAGAGAGCAGACCAAGACGGGTACAGGACGTCTAGGGCCACCCGGGCAAATAGCAGGAAGAGAACCAATACAGAGTACCCGCGCACCAAACGATGGAAGGCTAGTTCGCGAATATCCCGGAGTCGATCCCAGGGGTTATCCGCAAAGCTTCGGTGGGCAACCCAAACCAGCGGGCTGTAGAGGAGGAAGGTTCCCTTTAGAGACCAGCGGTAGAGCCACGCAGGAAGTACGACGAAGAGCGTGAATAGCGATGCAATCGTCCATCTTAGAAGTTTGATCAACCAGTCTTCAGTTGCTCCGCTTTCTAAAATCAGCTTGAACGCCATGCTTGGATGCAGGAATTTGGCATCTTCGAGTTTGCTGGAATCAAGCAAGCTGGTTGCTGTCTCGATTCCGGGTAGCGGCTCTGGCATGTGTGTAATGTCTATACATGCGATATTGCGCCACCAGTTGCTAGGTATTGCCTTGATGCTCTGGAAGGGGGTCTTGAAAAAGAAAACCAAGGTGGCAATACAACGAGTTCCTAGGGTTAATAGCGTAATGATTGTGAACTGTGTTAGGAAATACGCTGCGCTGGATGATAATTTGACAAGCAGTATGAAAAATAAGGCCCAGAATGAGTCAGGTAGAGGTTTGATGCGTCTATGTGGTTCTCCGAGTTGTCGCCAACTCCACTCGAAAGCCCGCAGGCCCCACCTGAGTCCCAGTTCTTGCGAAGACTGAGTCCGCAGGAGCAGCAGGGGGGCGATGCACGCACTTGCCACAAGGTAGAGCGTGCCGTAGCGAAGCGCAATGTACGCGGCTATTGCGGTTGCGGCCAGCGTCTCTCCCAGAGCAAGGATGCTGATGATTCCCCGCTCCGCAGAGCCTTGTGTTCCCCTCCAGAGCCACTCCAGTCTCCCTTCCGCCGAGGGCTCGCTAGGCGACGGAAGGGCGATCAAGGGTGTGGAGGGGTTCCTTCCCTGCGCTTCGCCAAGCCACTCCGCACCAGCGCGAGCGTGAATGCCGCCGCAGAGTGGCACGCATAAGTCGTCCAGTCCGGATGACGCTTGAAGCCTACAATGTCACTTAGGCCTCGGATAGATAGAAAGGGGGTTTCTCTCCCGCCACTCCGCACGGCTCGGTAGACCCCGGCGGCCTCCATTTCTACCGCGAGCGCGTTTCGAGTCAGGTCGAGGCACTGCTGAAGGGTCTTCGTGTCCTTGATCAGTGCGTCGCTGGAGTTGATGGGCCCTGCACGCACTAGGGGTCCCCGAGATGTCGCCGAGGGGCCGAAGTGGTGCTTCAGGCTGTCGAGCACTCGTTCCTGCCACTTCTCATCGCCATAGAGGGCTTCTGGCTTGCTCCAGTCCACGGGCGGTCGGTTCCTCCCAATCGACTCCCGCGTGTTCCAGCCCTGGATTTTAGACTCCAAAATGGGAAGAGCTGTGACGAGTTTTATGACCTCCTGGCTGCTCGGGCCGCCGGCCATTGCGAATTGAGCAGGAGCGGTCTCGTACACGGCATGAACCGTCAGGTCATTGACCCGCGTCGAGAGCACTACGTCTCCCAACGTGTGCTCAAAGTCCGGAACTCCTCCCGCGATTCCCACAGCCAGAATCCAGTGCGGATCTAGGTCATCGATAATTTGCCTCGCGAGGGCCTGCGCCTCACCCGTTCCCTGCTCGAATGCACGAGCAATCCCCACTAAGGCAGTCGAACCATCACTTACTGGCACCCGGCTGACCCGGTAGAACCGGTTCTGGCTCTCCACGGTCTCACCAGGGAATCGGTCGAGGACGGCTCGAAACTCGTCCTCTCGGATGGTGATAATGGCGAAATCGACCTTCCCCTTCACGTCGTGCAACTCCATCGAATTCTCCACTCCTGGGCGAATCGCAGCGGCGCACTGCTCCTAGGCGATGCCGACGATGCGCATAACCATGCTTTGAGTAGCAGTCCGAGGGAATAGGCGGAAGAGGGCAGTTATCGTGTGACAGCGTGGCTACGGACGGTGCTGGGGCCTCGCTAGGGAACGGCGGGCGCGCGGAAGGCGGTGTAGACCCAGAGGGCGACCGCGAGCGCGGCGATGGCGGTGGAGAGGATGACGGCCCTGCGGGAGCGTCCGGCTTCCTCGGGGAATTTCCGGGCGCGGAGCCAGGTGCCGCCCACGCGGAGGGCGACGAAGAAGGCGAGCAGGAGCACGCCTATCCACTGCCAGCCCGCGGGCCGCGTGAGGGCCACGGCCCAGGCGCCGATGAAGGCGACGTTGCCGAGCAGGAGCATCATCTGGAGGCGGAGGAAGGGGCTCATGGGGGCTTCCGGTAGGGCGAGGAGACCCCGGAGTCCAGCGCATTGTCGCCCGCCGTGCGGAGGGCCATGTCGGGCGAGCGTTGGAAACCCCGCACGGCGCGTCAACCATTCATCGACCCCGATGGAGGAACGCATGGCCCACCCCTTCTCCACCCTGCTCGAGCCCGATGTCGTCGTGTACCCGGACTCCAACAAGGTAGGGGTGATGGCCGGCCGCGCGCACCCTGGAGGCGTGCTTCCCCCTGGCTTCGCAGGTGGGCTACTGGGAGGGCGAGGTAGACTGAGCCCATGGCCCTCCTGGAGTCACTCGAACGCTCGCGCCTCCTCAAGGACCGGGAGGCGGCTCGCGAGGTGGTCAATCCCGCCGAGCCTCCCCACGTCTCCCTGATGCGCCTGTGTGACGCGGGCCTGCTCGAGGGCGGCCTCGCCGTCGCGCTCGGCGTGCGGCCCGATGAGCTCGTCGGGCCCCTCACCCTGGCCATGGGCGGGGCGGCGCGGCGCTTCAAGATGATTGATGTCCGCGAGCGCCCCGTCCTGGAACTCCACATCCTCGCCGGAGAGGTGTCCGAGCGCTGGGAGGTGGAGGACCTCTGGGCGCTCGTGCACAACCTCAATGCGCTCTACCGAGAGGACTCCGACGTGCGTGCCATCGCCGTGCTCGGGGAGTGGAACGACGCGCTCCAGTTGCTGTGCGTCGACAAGCGCGCCCTTCCGAAGTTGCTGCGCGAGCGGTTCTTCGAGCCTCGCAATCGGGATGCACTGGAGGCAGAGGGGGAGCCACGGTGAGAGGCGCGGGCCCACGCCTCGCGGCACGCCTACTCGACGCCCAGGATGAGCGCGAGCGTGGCCAGGGTCATCGCGGGGCCCTGGCGCGCGAGCGCGGGCGGGATGGCGAGGACGACGGGCCGCTCCGGGAGGCCGTCGCAGCTGCGCGAGCCCTGGTAGCCGCCGTCCTCGGTGGCCGTCAGGTCATAGCTGCACGCGCCCACCGTGCCGGTGAACGACTCCTCGCTGATGCTCAGCTCCGAGAGGCGGCCGTAGAACGAGCCCCGCACCTGGGTGACACCGTCCTCGTCCTCGAAGCTCAACCGGGTGAGCTCCCGGCCCACGGTGCCGCCCAGCTCCTGGCCATTGAGACCCAGGAACACCGTCTGACCGAAGGCCCTCCCGCGCAGCGTCTTCCCATCGCGGGAGAGCTGAAGGTCGGGGCCGGAGACGCTGTCGTCGGTGACGCGGGCGGTGATGACGGCCCCCGAGGTGCGCAGAGAGAGGTACTGGTCCTTCCCCCGGGCCCCCGCCGTCCCGAGCGCGACCAGGGTGGTGGCCGTCGCGAGCATCCGGCCGATTCGCCTGCCGTATGAGGAAGTCATGCCAGGAGGATAATGACGGGGAATTCTCGGTGTGCCCGAGCCCGCTTGTCCGCTCGCGGGGCGGACGCTCGCCCGGTTGATGGGCGAGCGCGAGACGTGGCCATTATGCATTTCAGCCAGACCGAGCGGCCGGGGGTTCCGGCCAAGGAGCTGACGCTCGTGAGCGCGTAGCACTCGGGTGTGCGCCCAGGGTTCACTGCCTGTCGGAGTGGCCGCGTGGCGCGTTGCCCCCCGTTCTCCCCCGGCGTTACGCTGCCGTCGTGTCTTCCGAGCCTCCTTCCCGACAGCGCTCCGGAGTCATCCGCGTCCTCTTCGTGGCGGATGACCCCGTGCTGCGCGACGCCGCCTGGCGCGAGCTGTCTCCGGGCTTCGAGCTGCTCCCGGCCAACACCTTCGCCCTGGCCGAGCCCCTGCTGGACCTCACGCCAGCCCCCGCCGCCATCCTCATCGACCTGGGCCTCGGGGACGCGGCGAACGCGGCGGAGTTCCTCGCCAGCCTCGTGGAGCGCGACTACCCAGGCCCCCGCCTCCTCCTATCCGCCCGGTTTCGCCGCCAGGAGGCCGCCACTCTCAGTCAGTCCAGCATCCTCCACTTCGCGCTCACCACCCCGTGGGGCGTGGGCGAGCTGCGCGCCACCGTGGAGGCCGCGCTCGGCTTCCGCCCCTTCCCCAGCGCGGTGCAGACCATCTGACGTGGTGGCAGGCGAGCAGCCGGGCACCGCGCGGACTCCCTGCGCCCGCGTGGGCTTCGCATTATCCTGGCGCCGGTTCCGAAGGAATTCGGCCTGAGAAGAGTGGTGACCGTGTCGTCGTGGTGGCGAGGTGCGAAGAAGAAGCTGAGGCAGGGCCGGGTGCGCCTGCTGCGCAGCCCGGGCGCTCCGGGTGAGGTCGCCGGGGGCATGGCACTCGGGTTGTTCATCGCCGTGCTGCCCATCCTGGGACTACAGCTTCCCCTGGCCCTGGTCGTGGCCGAGGCCCTTCGCCGGCTGACCCGCTTCCGGCTCTCGCGCGTCGCGGCCGCCGTGGGCGTGTGGCTCAACAACCCCGTCACCGTCGCTCCCCTCTACGGCCTGTGCTACGTCATCGGCCGCCCCCTCGCGCGCTTGCTCCTGCCGGCCTCGCACGAGCGCGGTGGCGTCGAGGCCGGGGTGCTGGACTTCAGCGCGCGCTCCTTCACCGGCCCCGGCGCGCTCGAGGTGATTCTGGGTCTCGTCATCGGCGGCGTGCTGCTCGGCGTGCCCATCGCCTGGGTCGGCTACCGCATCACCTACGGCATGGTGACCCGCGACCACACGCGTCGCGAGGAGCGCCGGGCCCGCAGGGTGCACCGCGTGCGGGTGGCCGCCGGGGCGTAGGCGGGCGGGCGGAAGGCTCCAGCATCACCCTCCGTCACATCCAGGAGGGAGCGACTCTCTCGATCGAGACGTCTTCCGCCTCACCTCCCGAGGAGGGGACGTGCGGGCGAGGCCGGTTCTGCGGATGACCGACCTCGTCACAATCCTACCCAGAGGCCTTGGGGTTCGAGAGACGAACGATGAGTCGCGGCCGCTACAAGGAAATCCTCCTCTGCGTGGTCCCCACCTCCCCCGTGGGGGAGGAGTTGGAGCCGGGCGACACCAGCGAATACGACGTGTGTATCTACACGGAGCTGCCCCTCTTCCAGTCCTCCTGGCGGGACGAGCCCCCACCTGGCCAGCCGGAGGAGATCGCCGGTCTGCCATTCGTGCGGAGGGAGTCTCTCTGCGTGAACTGGGAAGGTTACGCGGACGACCTGACGCGTGTGAAACTGCACGACTCCCAGGCTCCCAAGTTCTTGAAGGAGCGTCTGCTCGAGAAGTTCTCCGAGTCACTTCAAGACCTCTTCACCGAGAGGCTGCCCGCCGCCCGGGCGCCGGTGCGGATCTGGTGGTCGAATGAGCAAGCCTCCGAGCTGGAAGACCTGCCCTGGGAGCTGCTCGTCTACACGGGCGAGCACGTCAGCTCCACGCTCTCGTTCGTCCGCGGCACGCCCCCCGACGACCTGCCCCCGCGGGTCCCTCTGCGCGAGGGCCGCCTTCGTCTGGCCTTGATAGGGAACCTGGAAGCGAACCCCGCCCTCTTGCGCACCTTCAAGGAGCTCGAGGAATGGCGGCCGCTCCAGCTGTCCATCCACAGGCTGTCGGCCCCACCCCGACAAGCCCTCGAGCAGGTGGTCAAGGACGGGTACGAGCTGGTCCACTTCGTCGCGGATGGCAGAATCACCCTTGGCCTGGAAGGAATCCTCCGGTTTGGCGACCACGAGCTCTCGCCAGGTGAGCTGTGCGGTTGGCTCACCGGCTCGCGGGTCACGCTGCTGGCCTTGAGCCCCTCCCTCGCGCCCGTGGGAATTCGCGGCGGTTTCGCCCCCGCCCAGCGGGCGACACGGCGCTCGCTCCTCCAGGAATCGCTCGGGAAGCTGCGCGGACACGACCACCGGGTCCAGCCAGAGCCCACCGTTGTGTACCGGGCCTGCACCCACTTCGCCAGCGAGGTGCGCGGCAGGACCACCGTCCTCGCGCCCGTGGGCCCCCTCCCGTCCGAGGCGCCCGAGGAGTTCTGGCGCCAGTTCTATCCCCGACTCGTGCAGGGCCTCAGCATTGAGGAGGCGGTGCTGGACAGCCAACGCCAGAAGGAAGCCCCCCCCATGGCGCTCTTCCTTCACCATCGGCTGGGCCTGGAGTTCACGCGGGCTCCTATCCCCCCAGAGGCCTCACGCATCGAGCCCACGGCCGTACACGCCGAGCTCAAGGCCGCCCGCCAGTTCCTCTCGACGCTCGAGGACATGGACCCCGACCTCCTGGAGGCGCTCTCCCTGCGCTCCGTGCTCCAACAAAAAGGCACACGGATACGGGAGCTGGAGCGCCTTCTGGAGCCCTGGCTCCAGGTGGAGGCGCAGGTCTCCCCAGAGAATGCCCACCCACCGGTTCTGGTGGCGCAAGCGTTGCGGCCCCTCGCATTGGAGGGGGGAGAATGAGGAGCGCGGATCTCATCGTCGACATCCGGCCCGGCAAGCACGACCCGAAGGACCTGGTGCTGGTGGTCGGCGGGAAGGGGATTCCCCTGAGGCTCCGCAGGCGCCGCAAGCTGGCCCGCCAGCTCCATCGCCTGGAACTCAAGGACGCCGACCTCATCAACCTGCGCTCGGGAACGGCACCGGAGGAGGTGTGCGCGCCCATCACGAAGGCAGTGACCGAGTGGCTCCTGTCCTCGGATTTCAGTCCGATCGTGGTGAGCGCGTGCAGGCACCTCCTCCAGAAGAAGCGCCGGCTCCGCATCGTGCTGCGTCCCCACCTGCTGCTCGGCGAGCAGACCACGGAGAGACTCGCGGACATTCCCTTCGAGCTGGTGGAGCTCGCCGAGAGGATCGACTCGCGCCCCCTGGTCCTGCACCCTTCCGTCCAAGGCCTTGTCCATGCCTGTCCCGAGGAGCACCCGTCCGAACGTCCCCTGGGGGTGCGGGACTGGCCCCTGCGCGTGCTCATCGTCCGCTCCAATCCGAAGAACAAGGGCGGCAACGTCCCCGAGGCCCGCGAGCTTCGCGAGCGCGTCGAGGAACTGGCGAAGAGGAGATATGGCGAGGAGTGCATCTCCGTGACGCTCTTCAGCAGCGAGCCCCCAATCGGAAGGCCCGCCCTCTGGGAGGACGTTCAAAAGGACATCAAGAAGCGCTCCGCCTTCGACCAGTTCCATGTCCTCGTCTTCATCGGTCATGGCGACATCAAGCCAGGCCATCCCGCTGCCGGCCGGTTGTGGTTCGAACAGCGGGGCCGTGACGGTCTCGAGGCCAGGAGCGTCGATGCCCTGCAACTGCGGACGCTGCTGGACAGCCACCCGATCCCCGTCGTGCTCCTGGTCGGCTGCTTGACCGGGGCCCCCCAGGAGAAGCCGGCGGACGAGCCGAGAGCGACCCGGATCCTGGCGCGAGCCCTCGTCGACAGCCATGCGGGAGTCCAACTCGCGGTGGGGATGCGCTATCGGTTCAGCGCCCGGGATGTCGCCCCCTTCCTCGAAGGCGTCTTCGATAGCCTGCTGCGCCAAACCCCTGGAAACGTGGAGGCGGCCGTGGGCGCGGGGCGAAGCCTGCTGTACCAGCAGGAGCGCTATCCCCCGAGCTGGTCCGCCCCCGTCATCTTCAGGGCCCTGGGACCCGAGCCCCTGCTGGAGTTCCTGGACGAAGCATCCGACGCCCTCCAGGCGCGGGTGCTCGAGGATGAACGCGTCAAGGGAAGCGAGGCGGTGCGCGCCCGGAGATGGGAGGAGCTGCGCGTGACCCCCGTCTCTAGAGACCCCGTGGGTTCGCGAGATGAGCTCCTCGACCAGCTCGAGGTGGATTTCCTGAAACACCTCCGGAAGCTGGGGTTGGTGGCGCTGATGCCAGGTGTCGCCACCCCTCGTGCTGGTCAGCCCGCACGGGTCCCCATCTGGCTCTCCGAGCCCATCCACGTCAACGCACTGGAGGGAGAGCTCGTGCTCGACGCGGGAGCGGTCGTGAGCCGGTGCCAACCCTCGAGCGCACTGCTGGACGCGGGATTCAAGCTGAAGACCTGGCCCGCCGGTCCAGGGCGGGTCGCCTTCCGCATCGAACGGCCCCTGCTGCGAAAACGGGGGGCGCCCCTGCCTGTCGGTCCGCTCTTCGAGGTCGAG
>NZ_DASVWK010000439.1:0-3259 GCF_036389735.1 Archangium sp.
GGACTCTCTGGCCGGAAGCCTCTAGCGGCGGGTTCGATTCCCGCCGCCTCCACTGGATGCAAGGCCCTGCTCAGCCCGGCTCGCCCGGGTTGCGCAGGCTCAGCTCGCCCAGCGCCGGCCCCGTCGTCGTCACGGCGCGCCCGCCCTCCAGTCGCACCGCTCCCGTGGTCGCCAGCTTCACCACCAGCGGGTACAGCCGGTGCTCCTCTTTCAGGATGCGCGCCGTCAGCGTCGCCTCGTCGTCCTCGGGCAGGACCGGCACCACCGCCTGCGCGATGATGGGGCCCGTGTCCGTGCCAGGGTCCACGAAGTGCACCGTGCACCCGGCCAGCTTCACCCCGCGCTCCAGTGCCTGCCGTTGCGCATGCATCCCCGGGAAGGCCGGCAGCAGGGAAGGGTGGATGTTCAGCACCTTGCCCGGGAAGCGCCCCAGGAAGTCCGCGCCCAGCAGCCGCATGAAGCCCGCCAGGCACACCCACTCCACGCCCGCCGACACCAGCGTCTCCCCCAGCGCCTTCTCGAAGTCCGCGCGCGCGCCGAACGTCTTGTGGTCCAACACCACCGTCGGCACGCCGGCCTTCCTCGCCCGCTCCAGCGCGAAGGCCGTGGGCACGTTGGACACCACCACCGCCACCTCGGCCGGGAAGTCCGGCCTCGCGCACGCGTCCAGCAGGGCCTGAAGGTTGCTGCCGCTCCCCGACACCAGCACGCCTACCTTCGTCCTGGCGCTCATGGCTCGATGACCGCCGTGGCCTCTCCCTGGCCCGCCTCCACGCGGCCCACCTCGCTGGCCTCCACCCCGCGCGCCTTCAGGGTCGCCAGCGCCGTGCCCACGTCCTCCTTCGCCACCACCGCGATGAGGCCCAGGCCCATGTTGAAGGTGTCGTACATCTCCTTGCGCTCGACTCCGCCCAGCTTCTGGATGAGCTCGAAGATGGCCGGACGCTTCCACGTCTTCTCGTCCAGCACCGCCCGCGTCCCGTCCGGCAGGCAGCGCGGCAGGTTGCCCGGAATCCCGCTGCCGGTGATGTGAGCGAAGCCCTTCACCTTCACCGCCTTCATCAGCGCCAGCGCGTCCTTCACGTAGATGCGCGTGGGCTCCAGCAGCGCGTCCGCCAGCGGCCGGTCCCATCCCTCGGGCACCGCGTCCAGCGCCAGCTTCGCGTCGTCCAGCAGCACCTTGCGCGCCAGCGAGTAGCCGTTGGAGTGCAGGCCCGAGGACGTCATCCCGATGAGCACATCACCCGGCGCCACGCTCTTGCCGTCGATGAGCTCCGAGCGCTCCACCACGCCCACGCAGAAGCCCGCCAGGTCGTACTCGCCCCGCGCGTAGAAGCCCGGCATCTCCGCCGTCTCCCCACCCAGCAGCGTGCACCCCGCCTGCTCACAGCCCTGGGCGATGCCCTTCACCACCTCGGCCGCGGCGTCCACCTCCAGCCGGCCCGTGGCGAAGTAGTCCAGGAAGAAGAGCGGCTCGGCCCCACAGGTGAGGATGTCGTTGACCGACATGGCCACCAGATCGATGCCCACCGTTCCGTGCCGGCCCGCCTGGAAGGCCACCTTCAGCTTGGTGCCCACCCCATCCGTGCCGGCCACCAGCACCGGCTCCCGGTACTTGCCCGGGGGCAGGGCGAACAGGCCGCCGAAGCCGCCCACCCCGGCCACCACCTCCGGCCTCACCGTCCGCGCCGCATAGGGCTTGATGCGCTCGACGAACGCGTCACCCGCCTCGATGTCCACTCCGGCCTGCTTATAGGTCGTTCCCACGGCCGGACTTCTACTTCTCCCCCCTCTGCTTGTCTCTGCTGGCAGGACCCCGGGTGTCATATTGGCGTCGTCGTGGACCCCCGCGCCGGGTGGGCGTTTAGGCGACATGGACCCCGGAATTTGACCCTGTCGATGGGGGGGGCTTAACTGCCCATGATGGGCGCCGAGGAAACCCTCTTTCAACGTTTCG
This sequence comes from Archangium sp., assembly GCF_036389735.1. Lineage (GTDB taxonomy): Bacteria > Myxococcota > Myxococcia > Myxococcales > Myxococcaceae > Archangium. Next base: position 1,958 of record NZ_DASVWK010000439.1, read on the forward strand.
GCAAGGAGTTCCCGAAGGGCACGGTCCTCTTCCGCGAAGGGGAGCCGGGCAAGGAGATGTTCGTCCTTCAATCGGGAAGAATCGCCATTTCCAAGCGCGTGCGCGACGTGGAGAAGGTGCTCGCGGTGCTCGGCCCCGGCGAGTTCTTCGGGGAGATGGCGATCATCTCCAACAAGCCCCGCAACGCCACCGCCTCCGTCAGCGAGGACGCGAAGCTGCTGGTCATCGATCCCAAGACGTTCGAGGGGATGATCCGCGGCAACTCGGAGATCGCCGTCCGGATGATCAAGAAGCTGGCCGAGCGCCTGTCCGAGGCGGACGCGCAGATCGAGAACCTGCTGCACGCGGACCCGGCCAGCCGGGTGGTGCACCACATCCTCCAGGTGTGCCAGACGCGCGGTCGCGCCATGGAGGAGGGGGTGGAGATCGAACTGGCGGTGCGCGAGCTGCCCCGGCAGATCGGCGTGGGCGAGCCGGCCATCCGCAACATGTTGGACAGGCTGGAGCGGGCCGGCCTGGTGGAGCGCGGCGGTGACAGACTCACCGTGCATGATACGGCGCGGCTCCACGACTTCCTCCAATACCTGGAGATGAAGTGGAAGTTTGGAGATCTCTGACGTGAAGCTCCAGGTCCTTGGCTGCCATGGTGGTGAGCTTCCCTCGTGTCGCACCACGTGCTTTCTCGTGGACGGCGTGCTCGCGCTCGACGCGGGCGCGCTCACGAGCACGCTGACGCTCGAGCAGCTCTGCAAGGTCGACGACATCCTCGTGGGCCACAGCCATTTCGACCACGTGAAGGATCTGCCGTTGATGGCGGATCTGATCATCGGCCGGCGAGACAAGCCGGTCACCATCCACGCCTCGCGCGAGTGTGCCCGGGCCCTGCGCGAGAACATGTTCAACAACGCGCTCTGGCCGGACTTCACCCGCATCCCCACGCGCAAGGAGCCGGTGCTGCGCATCAAGCCCTTCCGGGCGGGCAGCACCTTCCAGGTGGGGGCCTACACGGTGCAGTCCATTCCGGTGCACCACCCGGTGGAGTCCTGCGGCTTCGTGATTACGCGCGGTCGCACCTCGCTGGCCATGAGCGGCGATACCGGCCCGACCGACAAGTTGTGGAAGGTTCTCAACCAGACGCCCACCCTCAAGGCGCTCCTGGTGGAGACGAGCTTCCCCAACGCACTGCATCAACTGGCCGACGTCTCCGGTCACCTCACGCCGAAGATGCTCGAGAGCGAGCTGGCCAAGTTCCAGCGCAACGGCTGCAACGTGCTCGTCTACCACCTCAAGCCGGCCTTCCTT
>NZ_DASVWK010000440.1:0-7762 GCF_036389735.1 Archangium sp.
CCGCCTTCTTGGCGAAGTTACCGATGCTCTTGAACGCCTTGCCGATGCCCTTGATGAAGCCCATGACTGACTCTCTTTTGGAAGGATGAGTGCTACGTTGAAGGGATTATCGGGCGCCGCGCTTTGAAGTTGTCTGCGGCCCAATGTTTCCGGAGATCGCGGTCGCGCGGCGTGAGTTGGCGAGTCTTTCCGAGGACTTGCGGCTGGCCAGCGTCGGTGAGACCGGATGTGACCCCCGGGGATGAAGGATGAACGCTCCAGCACGGGAGCACTTGAACGGCAGGCTCGACCTGGAACACGTTTGCCGTCGTCGCACTGCCTACCTTGAAGCGGGGGAGTCATGAGCTACGTCGACGGCTTCGTCATACCGGTGCCCAGGGACAACGTGCAGGCCTATCGTCGCATGGCCCAGAAGGCGGGGAAGATCTGGAAGGAGCATGGCGCGCTCGAGGTCTTCGAATGCGTCGGCGATGACGTGAAACCGGGAAAGCGCACGTCGTTCCCGCGGAGCGTCAAGCTCAAGCCGGACGAGACCGTGGTGTTCTCGTGGATCGTCTTCAAGTCGCGCGCGCATCGCGATCGCGTCAACAAGAAGGTCATGGAAGATCCGCGTCTGGCCGACATGATGAAGTCGAAGAGCACGCCCTTCGACAGCAAGCGGATGATCTACGGCGGCTTCAAAACGCTGGTCCAACTCTGAGCGGTGTCGTGCAGCGCCGGGAGCGACTCCTGCTCGAGAAGTGGTCCGCGACGAACTGCGCCGAGTAGCGAGGTGTGCTACGTGGCCGAGGCCGGGGAGGGGCGACCGCCCGCTCGCTCGTATTCCTCGGCGCGTGACCCTCTATACTCAGGGTGTTCGGAAGGTCGGGTTTCGTCTCATGCATGGCCGTCGCGTCCTCTCTCCAGTCCTCCTTCTCGGCGCCGGAACCGGCGAGGCCACTTGCGGGATCCTCTATCTCGCGAGCTACCTGCGACGCAGCGGGATCGAGGCCTTCGTCCGGCTCTACGACGGGGACCAATCCGAGGACGAGGTCGCACGCTCGCTCGAAGCCCTGGTGGCCCGTGTGCGCCCCCGGCTCGTCGGGATCAGCCTCAAATGGTTCCACCACGTCCACCGCGCGCTGCTCCTGGCTCGGACGCTGCGCGAGATCGACCCCAACATCCGAATCGTCGTGGGCGGCAATACCGCGTCGTACTGGTGGCGGGAGCTGCACTCGTTTGACTGCATCGATCACATCGTCCTGGGCGACGGCGAGCTGCCGCTGCTGGCGCTCTGTCAGGGCGATCCCTCCCCGCCCAACTGCGTCACCCGGGATCCGGACGGATCCCCGCGGCGGTTGCCACTGGCGTACGTGCAAGGCGCCACGAACAGCGAAGACATCTACTACTCGCACTTCAACGACATCTTCTTGAGCCACCAGGATCGCCACGCCTTCTCGGGGTGGGTCGCGCCCGGCAAGGGGTGCGGCGAGAACTGCCTCTATTGTGGTGGGGCCCGTGGCAATCAGAAGGCGGCCTTCGGGCGCGCGAAGCCGTTCCTGCGCTCCGAGGAGAGTGTGCGCCGCGATCACCAGGAGATCGCCCACCGGACGTGGCAGCTCCGCTACGACTTCTCGGGAAGCTCGGCGGAGTTCCTGCAAAGCACCTGGGCCGGGGTTGATCTCTCACGCCACTCCTGCATGTATTTCCTGTGGGGGGTGGCCCGGATAGAGCTCATCGACGCCCTGGCCCGAACCTTCGAGCACGTCCACATGGTGCTCGACATCGGCTGCTTCTCGGAACAGCAGCGGCACGAGCAGATGCGTCGCGGCCTGCTCAAGCCGTGTGCCTCGGACCAGCAGCTCCTCGAGCTCATCGACAGCTGCCGCCGCCATCCCAACCTGGACGTCGAGATCTCTGGAATCGCGGGTCTCCCCTTCGCCAGTGCCACCACCCTCGAAGAGGAAGTTCGCCTGGTGGAGCGCGTCATCAGCCTCGACTGTCTGGTGGGCTACCAGCGGCTCGAAGCGCAGCCCGGGGCGCTCGTCACCGAGCATCCCGCGCGGTTCGACATGGTGACCGAAGCGCGAACGTTCACGGAGTTCCTCGACTACTTCGAGCAACGTGAGCCAGGCGATGTGTCGGTGCCGATGCTGCGCTTCCGCGACGCGGCACTCGAGGGTGCGGTGCAGCGCACGTCGGAGCACGTGGATGCCCTCGAGGCGAAGCACAGCGACGCGAGGCGCAGGGTCGCGATCAACGGACGCACGCGCCTGTTGAACACCGCCCCCTCGATGCTTCAGTTCAAGCTCGGTGAGTGGTTGGGACATCACCGGGTCCCCGCCAAGGTGGCGCAGGAAGAGGTGACCGTCGTCCGGTCGGTCGAGGGAACGAGCCTGGTCTGTGCTCCCTCGGTCAGCCCGCGCAGGTTCACCGATCCGACGCTGGATCAGGGCGAGGACGGTCAGATCCTCCTGGCCACCCTGGCCGCCTTCGAGCGCCCGACGACGGTCGCCAGCGCGGTGGCGCAGCTGGGGGCGAAGGTGAAGCTCGACCCGCACTCGGCGCGCGAGGTCATCGAGCATCTCGTGAACGGACGCTTCCTGCAGCCGGCGTGAAAATCTGGCGTCGCTTGCTCCTGGCTCATCGCGCTCCCTATGCTCCCTTGCCTCTCACTCAGGAGCCGCGACGATGGCCTACGGTCAGTTCTGGGATATTCGCGTCACCTACGGTGGCGCGTACGACTTCGCCGCGGCCAATGTGGACCAGATGCGCCACCAGCTCCTCAAGAACGCGAATGTCCAACTCGCGTCGGGCGGGGACCGGACACACGTCTCGCTGCAAGTGAGCCAGGAGCTGGTCGGCGATACCGGCTACACCTACGAGACGGGGACCATCCCGCTCGCGGCGGGCATCTACCGCGCCTCGTACGTGCCCATCGTGGACATCGAGGCCGCGACCAAGAAGCCGGAGTATGCGGAGATGGTGCGCTGGGTGGCGGCGGCGAACGCGCCGGGGCGGGGCAAGATTCGAATCAACGCGCACGGCGACGGCATGGGGAACTTCTACATGGCCAACGCGGACGGGGCCGAGAAGTACCTCTCCGCGGACAAGATCGCCGACTGGCTCATCGCCAATGGGCTGGCGAAGAACTCGAAGCTCAAGACGCTCAACCTGGCCATCTGCCTCGCGGCGCAGGGGCCCAAGGGAGTGGCTGAAAAACCTCTGGTGGGCCGCCTGCGGCCGGCGCTCAACTCGTCCGTGAGCCGGCTGGCCAAGAGGCTCGGCGCGAAGGGTTGTGCCGGCATCAAGGTCACCGGGTCCAATGAGGTGGTCCAGGACCTGGGCGGGCAGCTCCACGCGGCGGTGATGAGCAAGAGCCTGGCCAGTCTGGCGGAGTTCCTGGACCGAGGAGACGCGGGCGAGTTCATCGTCCGCATCCCGCAAGGGTGGACGGTCACCCCCGGAGAGCCGGTGACCCTGCGGGTGCCCTCGGGCAGCACTGTCACCCCAGGGGACACCAACGCGGACAGAAAGCCCGCGGGCGGCTGGCTGGTGCAGGTGAAGGGCGCGGTCGACTTCACCGTTCCCCAGGGCTGGCATCTGCAACCCGGCGGCTTCTTCGGCAGAACGACCGTGCGCGTCCCCTTCGGCCTCGTCGGTGAGTCGGCCGGAGACGCACTCGGCGGCTCGCTGACCCTCAGCATCGGGCAGCAGGGGCAGGTCCGGGACGCGCGGCAGTCGTACTTCAAGGCCGAGGAGACGAGCTGAAGCGTGGCGTGAGTTGGCCGGGAGGGGTTGGCTCCAATGGGTGGGTGGTGACGTGGTAGCGAGCTGGATCTCCGTGACGGTCGCCTTGCTGGCGGCCACCCCCGTCTTCCTCACGAAGGGAGACGTGACGCCCGAGGCCGAGCTTCGGGCCGAGGCGGAAGCCACGTGGAAGGCGCTCGAGGCGCGCTACGTGGCCGAGGCCGGTGGTGCACCCGCCCGGGCCCCGGCAACCCTCTCCCTCCAGCGGGGCGAGGGGATGCTGCCCTCGCGCAACGGGCAGGGCCGGCCGGGGGTGGTGGAGCTGCGGCAGAACACGCCCGGAGTGCTGGAGGCGCGGCTGCGCGTGGCGCTCCGGCATGAGCTGGCGCACCAGCTCCTGTGGTGGGCGTGCCCGGCCTCGGCGGAGGACCGACTGTTCCACGAGGCCTTCGCGCTCGCGGTGAGCGGAGAGCTGGCCGAGTGGCGGGAAGCGCCCTATCAGTCGATGGCGAGCGCCTCGGTGGAGCTGGCGCGCAACCCGGACGTGGACACGCCTCGGGCCCGGCGGGCGCTGGCGCGCGTGCTGAACGAGGACGCGGGGTTTCCGAGGGCCCTCACGCGCCGGCTGCGCCAGTGTCAGGATGGGGCACGCTGGGCGGTGCCACTGTCCGTGGAAGAGCTGGCCGGCGTGGCCGTGGAGGCGGCCGCGAGCGCGACGGTGGTACTCAACCGCCACTCGGGCGAGGTGCTGTTCGCGGAGGGAGACCTCAAGCGGGCGATGCCGTACGGCTCGACGCTCAAGCCCTTCGTGGTGGCCGGGAGTGCCGCGCCCCCACCGGTGCTGCCGTCGCGAGCGGACGTGCCCGAGTGGTCCTGTGGCGACGAGCTGCCCGGGAATGTGGACGTGAAGACGGCGCTGCTGCGCTCGTGCAATGGGTACTTCCTGGATTGGGAAGGGCAGGGGCGCGCGCCCCCCAAGGCTTTCGGTCCGTGGGGCCCGGTGCTGGCCGCGGTGGGTCTGTCCAGCGAGCCCCTGGACATGGCGGATGCCATCGGACTGCGCTCGACGCTGCGCATCTCCCCGTGGGGACTGGCGCAGGCGTACCGGCTGCTGGCCGAGGCGAGGCCGGAGCTGATGGCGGTGCTGGCCGACAACGCCGCGCTCGGGACGCTGTCGGAGCTGTCCGTGTCCAAGGCCTTCGTGGGCGTGGCGACGAAGACGGGCACGGTGCGGGACGCGGAGAGCCGGCCGAGGCTCGGGTGGATCGTCGCGGTGGACGAGGAGCTGATCGCGGTGGTGGCTCGGCCGGGGAAGATGCCGAGGAGCTTCGCGAACGAGGTGCCCGAGCTGCTGGCGAAGGTGCGGCGCAAGCGCGTCGGGCAGGAGGCCGCACGGGTGCAGGTGCTGGGGCTGGTGGCCTCGGGAGCCGTCGAGGCCCAGTGCCAGGGCATGGGCTTCGCCTTGGTGGGACGCACCCCGAGAGCGGTGCCCGAGGGCTTCACGAAGCTGGCGCCGCTCGTTTCGAAGGGCGCGGCGGTGTGTCTGGGGAGCCCCTGGCGGGTGCGTTTCCCCGAGGCGCCGGCTGGTCGCGATTACGCCGGTGTCTTCTCGTGGTCTCCTCCGCCGCTCCACCTGCCGCCGCCGGGAGTGCCCTCCAACCCCCATTCCTTCAAGGCGAGACGGGGCTCGGACTTCCTCTTCCGTACCACGCGCCTCCAGTACACGGCGGGCGTGGTGTCGGCGGAGGACGCCTCGCTCACGGGGGAGCCGCGGGTGGCACTCGCCCGGGTGGTTGCGCACAACGAGCGGCACCCGGACAGCCGCCATCCGGGTCGACCCCTCTGCGATACGACGCACTGCCAGACCTTCCTGGGCACCGTGCGCGTGAAGCCGGAGGAGGAGCGGGCGCTCGGGCTTCCCCCCCCGCGCTGGCGCAAGTGGCTGCCCTTCTCTCAAGGGGGACAGACGCCGTGGCGGGAGATGCGCTCGCGCACCCAGGTGGAGTTCCTCCTGGGCCAGGGGGTGACGGGACTGCGCTTCGCGGAGGGGCGGATGCTCTACCTGCGCACGAAGCGGGAGGGAGGTGCCGTGTTCGACGTCTCCGAGTCCCATCCCTGCGAGCTGCTTCGTTCAGCGCTGAAGCTGCCCGCCTGTCCCCAGACCGCCACCTTCATGGACACGCGAGTCCTCTTCGAGGGCCGGGGCCGGGGCCATGGAGAGGGCCTCGACGTAGAGGCGGCGAAGGCCAGCGGCTCGAGCCACGAGCAGATCCTCGAACGGGCCTACGGGCAGTGACGGGCCTCGCGGCCGATCCGCCTCAGGTTCCGGCGGGCCGCGCGTTCACGGCCTGCTGGACGGCCTGATCGAACTCTTCCCGGTTGGTGAAGAGCCGGATGCCGCCCAGCTTGAGGCTGGCCAGCGACACCCCCATCAGCACCACCTTCGAGCCGAACAGCACACTCAAGGAGTTGAGCCGCGAGGCGATCGGCACGGAACGCTCCGTCATGATGGTGCGGGCCTCGGTGGCGTACAGCTCCATCCCTTCCCAATCATGGAAGACGTCCGTCTTGGGTCGGGAGGAGACGATCCCCACGATCGTCTCCATGGCGAGTTGGGCGAGGTGGGCGTCGAACATCGGCCCCTGGAACCGCGTCACGATGACGTGCGGCGCGGGTTGCCACAGCCGCAACTCCCCGTTCGGGGTGGTCCAGGTTCTGGTTCCGTTCACGACCGAATGAGCGAGCATGGCGGGCGGTGGACTACGGCAGCCAACACCCGGAAGCAAGGACCGAGTCCAAGAGATGTTGGATGTGGGATGGGGTGGGCGGGCCGCGGACGATCATATGTCATGGAGGAAGAGGTCGTCCCGAGGTCCGGAGGGCTGCCGGGCCGAGCGCTGGAGGGCGGGGTCCGCCCGGGCCTCCACCGCCTCGAGCACCCGCAGCAGCCGGGCTGCCGAGCCATCGAGGGTGTCCCTTGAGACGCCATGGGCCTCCAGCGCGGCGAACAGGGCCGGCAGGTCCCCCGTGTGGCGCAGGCCCCGAGGACAGGCGCCACCCGGGCTGGCGCGCAGGATGACGCTGTTGAAGTCGCTGCCGAGCATGACGGCCTCGGGCCCCACCTGCCGCGCGTAGTGGACCCAGTGGGCGACATCGTCATCACACGTCCCCGGTTGGAACCCCTCCCAGCGCTCGGCGGAGGGCACCTCCTGGAAGGGGGAGCGGAAGAGGCCGATGCCGATCAACCCTCCGCCCGCGCCGATCCGCTGGGCGAGGGGCCGCATCCGCCAGCGGGTTGTCGAAGAAGTGCACGAGGGTGATGGACCTCGCTCCCGCCGCATGGAGCCGATCCACGTCCTCCACGCGCCGGATGCCCTCGCCGCCCTCGATGGCCGGAATCAGCACCAGCTCCCCGCGCGCGAGCTCCTCGCGGGCCTCCGCCACGCTTCGCGCCAGCACGAAGTCCGGGCTGCGCCGGGCGAAGTCCTCCAGCTCCTCCAATTGGTGGAGCGCTTCGCCCAGCGCGCTCCGGCCAGGACGGGTAGCCACGGGCGGCCAGACCGTGGCGAGCACGAGTCGCACCCCCGCTCGCCGCAGCGCCGCCGGGTCCACTTGATTGACGAGGCGTTCCGCGTGCGAACCCGCGAGCAGTCCCTCCCCAGGCTCGCCCTGGAAGAGGGGGCGGAGCGCCGCGCGCATGGTGACGTGGACGTGCAGATCGGCCCGGAGTACCTCGGGCGCCAGGGTGGGGGCCGGTTCCTCCGAGGGTTGCCGGAGAACGGCGCAGCCCAGGCTTCCCAGCAGCACGAGCAGGGCGGTCCATATGGGGAGGGCAGGGGAGCGGGGCGCCAGGCGGACCACGAGGTCGGACATGCTCCGGATGCTCACGGAGGCGCCCAACGTGCGCAAGGTACCCCGTGGCGCGGTGCGGCGAAGGGCGGACTGAAATCCTTGGAGGAACGCCCGGTAACACCCCGGTAAAAACTACCGCGATACAGACCTAAGCATGCTGGTCCTTCGATGCAAGTGCTCG
>NZ_DASVWK010000441.1:0-2299 GCF_036389735.1 Archangium sp.
GCGATGACACACTGTCTGTCTACAAAACGAAGCTCCATCAAACCTGCCATCTGTCCTTCGCTCTTCAATAGCCGATTCACTTGATACGCGCACTCTTGCGTTTCAAGGCCATTGACGTCGGAGTCCGGTAAAGGCAGTTCAATGTCCGCAATAGAGTAATACTTCTTCGCTGAGCCTTGCACCTCGTCTGCCGCCCAAAGCCCAGGAGCTGGGTCCGTTGGGTCCACCGGCAACACGCGCTTGTTCGGTGAACGCTCCACCCGGGACTCCGGCGCCTGCCAGGGCATGCCCAGTGGGGAGGCCCCTGCTCCCGCAGGGGTGTGACGTGGCTGGGGGAAGGACGGTATGGGTTCAGGGAGCATGGGGACTGCCTGGGCTTGGTGGAGCATCGTCGGGCCCCCAGCACAGCCCGTGAGCACCCACAACAACAGGTGCAGCCCGCTCTGCCACCCTCGTTTCCAATGGGGCGATTGAGGCGCCTCGCCTCGCGGGTCCACCTCGGTCATTCCTCTTCCACACCACGTCCGCCGTCACCTCGTCAAGCACCACTTCGCCGGTTCACCCCCTCTTGTCTCCTCAACCGAGCCTGGGTGGTGAACGTTGAGGTGGTGGAGGCCCACGCTCCGGGCCTCCCCGTCCTCGGCCTCGCCAATCCTCCCCGTGCCGAGCGCCGTCTCCACCGCCCCGTTCGGCCGCGCCACCCGCCCGTTTGCGGCGAAGGTGTCAAACTCGACTTTCGCCATTTTAGGCCCGGAGAGAGCCGCAATTCATGCGGCTTTCGGCTGAGGCGGTGGAGTGGAGGCCTGCAAGCCGGTGAGAAGAAGAAGCGGGTCCACCCAGTCGGCGGAAGAGAGCGTGCGCTGGGGAAGGTGTCGAAAGACTCGTTCCGACACCTCGTCTCCTACGAATCGTCTGACACCCTTCCTGGACACCTTATCCGACACCTTGTCCGGCTACTTCTTCGCGTAGGCCTTCTTCAGGGCGGCCACGGCCTTCTTGACGTCCGGCTGCCTCACCTGCTCCAGGGCCTTGTCCGCTCTGGGGTCGGCCGCCCATTTGCCGTCCGCGGATTGGAACCACACGGCGGCCACATTGAAGGGTTCCGTTCCCGTGGGGCCCATGCCCGTTATCGCGGAGACGATGGTGAGGAGCTCGAAGCGGCCATCTCCGTTGACATCGGGAAAGGCAATGGCCTGGATCTCCTCTACGCTCCACGTGTTGGCGGGATGAGTTGGTAGCGCCTGCTCCAACTTGCCATTCCTGTAGAAACCAAACGCCACGACGCCACGATTGTCCTGACACTTCATGCTGATGAGCAGGGCCCCATCGAGCGGGGCTCCTTTTTGTTGAAGGCGGAAGCTCTGTTTGGGCTCGACGAAGGGTTGCGCGCACTCTCCCAGCGGGTTGAAGTCCTTGATGGACGCACGCTCCTGGGAGGTGATGGGCACGGGCTTCATGGCGGGCGGGGGAGCCTTCGCCACGGAGGCAAGGGGGAAACACACCAGCAGCAGCTGACAGACGCGAAGCCAGGTGGAGATCGGGTTTTTCATCGAGCACACTCCCAAGGAAGAGAGCGCGAGTTTAAGGCCAGAGACGGTATCGGCCGAGGCCCCCGAGGCGGTGTCAAAGGATTCGAAGCGAGGGGCTTGAGTGAGAACGATGCTCGGGCGTGGACGGGTAACCGACCGATCTTCAAGTCATTCCGATGACTTGGCATTGGCCCACAGGGTGCATCCGGCCTGGAGACTCGTGCGTAGGGGATGGGGATGGGCTGGCCGCTGAGGATGTTCCAGGAGGAGGGCTTCTATTTCGTGACGTCCAGGTGCTTCCAAGGACGGCTGCTGCTGCGCCCGAGCGTGGAGGTGAACGAGGTGGTGGGAGGCGTGCTGGCACGAGCCGTCCAGCAGAACGCCGGCAACGTACGGCCGCACGCCTTCACCTTTGCCTCCAACCATTTCCACCTGCTGGTGTGGGCCGGGGGGCCGCGCTCGCCGGTTTCATGCAGTACCTGCGCGCCAACCTCTCCAGGAAGGTGGGGCGACTGGTGGACTGGAGTGGCGGCTTCTGGGAGAGGCGCTATTCAGCCGAGCCAGTCCTGGACGATGAGGCGCTGGTGGGGCGGTTGCGCTACGTGCTGGCCCATGGGGTGAAGGAGGGTCTGGTGGAGAGGAGCGCCGAGTGGCCGGGCCTCACGTGCCTGCCGCAGCTGCTGGGGCCGGCGAGGCGGCTGTTCCAGGGGTTCAGCTGGACGAAGCGCTGGAGCAAGAGGAGGAGCGAGGACTTGGAGGCGGGGGAGGGG
>NZ_DASVWK010000442.1:0-4028 GCF_036389735.1 Archangium sp.
AGGGACTGCCCGTGGATATCTATGTCACGCGGGGACATGCCTACGTGGTGTCGGTGCGCGACGGGGCGGAGCCGGGAGGGCTCACGGTGTTCGACGTGAGCGACAAGTCGGCCCCGGTGCTGAAGAAGACGCTCAGCCTGCCGACGGACAACTACTGGAACGGGGTGTGGGCGAAGGGGAACGCGCTCTATGTGGCGAGCGCCAGCTCGGGCGTGATCGTCTTCGACATCTCCAATCCCGCGGATCCCCAGTACGTGCGCAACTACCCGACGGGAGCGGGGGCGATCGACGTGCACACGGTGTTCGTGGAGGGGGAGCGGCTGTACGCGATGTCGCCGGACCCGGTGCCCAAGACGCTCATCTTCGACGTCCGCGAGCCCCTGACGCCGGTGCTGCTGGGCGAGTACGCGGAGCCGGATGCGGCGCTGGATGCGCGGCTGGGCTACCCGCATGACGCGCTGGCCTTCGAGGGGCGGCTGTACATCAACCACTGGTCGGGCGGGTACTTCATCGTCGACGTGAAGGAGCCGGGCGAGACGCGGAAGCTGGGGACGTACACGTACCCGTACGCGACGAGCCACGCGAACGCGGTGGGGCGGTACGGGGACCGGCTGATCGCCTTCGAGGGAGGGGAGAACTGGGGAGCGCACCTGCGGGTGCTGGACGTGACGGACCCGGCCAACCCCCAGCGCATTGGCGCGTACGCGCTGGAGCCGAACGCCTCCATCCACAACATGGTGCTGAAGGAGGGGCGGCTCTACCTGGCGCACTACCACCACGGGGTGAGGGTGCTGGACGTGTCGACGCCGGAGAGCCCGAGGGAGGTGGCGCACTTCAACACCTTCCGGGAGACGGATCCGGGCCGGGGCGAGAGCTTCTACGAGGGGGCCATTGGCATCCGCGTGCCCGGGGACGGGTACGTGTACGTCATCGACACCTCACGCGGCCTGCTCCTCTTCCCGGAGCCGTGATCCCCCCTTCGGGGGCCCTTCGTCGAAATAAGGGCCCCTGAACTCGACGGCGCGTGATACCTGAGGGAACATCCGGTAATTCAGTGCGGTTGGATACCGGACACCCAAGTCCAATGGGGTGACAGCCCCGGTCCAGGTGCTTAATTTGAAGCTCACGGCGCTCCGCTCGAGCGCATGACGGGCGGCCATTCGGCCTCTCGTCTGCTCGGCGGGTCGCTTACATGCCTTCCAGGACCGTCCGTACAGGCCCGATCTCGGGAATGAGACCGGGCTTTTCCATCACTCTCTCTCTTCTCTGGAGACTTATGACCGTCACATTCATCAAACGACAGAAGGAGCGGGCCCGTCAGCAGCGCAATCAGGACAAGGAGGTCAAGCGCGAGGAGCGCAAGCGCCTGAAGGCCGAGCGTCCGACCGCCACCGACGGCGTGGACCCGGACATCGCGCACATCGTCCCAGGTCCCCAGCCGCTGCTGGATCAGTGAGCCACCCGCTCGTGGACTGCCCGCGGGCTCAGCCCCGCTGGAACTCCAGGAAGTACTGGTCCGGGAGGAAGTCATGTGCCCGGACCAACCTGTAACCCGCCGCCTCCAGCTCGCCCCCCACCTGCTCGGGGGACAGTTTGTGCGCCGCTGGCGGGCCCTTCGGTGATTCCTTCCGGAAGTCGATGATCACCACCCGCGCCCCGGGCCGCAGCTTCTCCCCGAGCTGGCGCAGGTAGGTCACGCGCTCTCCGATGTGGTGGTAGGTGTTCACGATGAGCGCCACGTCCACCGGTTCCGGCAGCTTGGGGTCTCCCGGCTCGCCCAGCACCACCTCGAGGTTGTTCGCGCCCTCGCGCCGTGCGCGCTCGTCCAGGTAGCGCGCCATGTCCGGCTCGATGTCCACGCCGTAGACGCGTCCCCGAGGCACCGCCCGCGCCAGCCGTATCGCGAAGTAGCCCGTTCCCGAGCCGATGTCCGCCACCTTCGCGTCCGAGGGGAGCGCCAGGGCCGCGACCACCTCGTCCGGCTTCTGCCAGGCATCCCGCTCCGGCTCCTCGAAGCGCTTGGCCCACTCCTCCGCGTTCTCGAAGCGGTGCGGCATCGCCCCGGGGTGGGCCCCGTGAGCCGCTCGGTGCTTGCAGCACGCCGTGGTCGATAGGAGCATCGCGGTGAAGAGGGGCAGCAGGACTCGGGGGAAGGGGATCGCGCTCGGTGTCATGGGGGCTCCGGTTGAGAGGCTCGGAATTGGTCTTCAGTCTAGCGGCCGATGCACATACCCTGTGGGCGGAGACGACCCGCTGGTCGAGGACAAGAGATCAACATGCTGCGTGTGAAGGCCCACATCGCTCCGTCAGGTATCCATGGCATCGGTCTGTTCGCGGGCGAACCCATTCCGACGGGAACGGTGATCTGGGAGTTCGAGCCCCCGGTGGATCAACGGTTCACCCCGGAAGAGGTGGCCCGGATGTCGCCGGAGATGAAGATGTTCCTGTCGCGCTATGCCTACAGCGAGCGGGGTACGCTCGTGCTGTGTGGCGACCACGCGCGGTTCATGAATCACTCGCCGACGCCGAACTGCGGCAACGACTCGACGCGTAAGTTCACGCTGGCGCTTCGCGACATCGCGCCGGGCGAGGAGCTCACGGACAACTACGCCACCATGGAGGACAGCTGGGACGTCTTCAAGGGCATCATCGAGCCCGAGCGGATGTGAGGGGACACGTCCCCTCGTCCCGCCCCTGCTCCTACAGCGACACGGGGTGGGTGCGCAGCCACTCCTGGGCGCGGCGGATGCGCTCGACGGCCACGGGCAGCTTCATGTCCGTGAGCAGCTCGCGGTAGGGCTCCAGGTCCTCGGCCGTCCATGACGTCTTGGCCTCGAGGTCCGCGCGCACCACCTGCTCCTCGGCCGAGCGCGCCTCGGGCTCGTTGCGTGAGGTGAGGATGGCCGCGAGCACCATGCGCACCGGCTCCGCCTCGAAGGCCACGGCCGCATCGGTGAAGAAGGCGCGCGTCACCTCGTCGAGCGTCGTGTCCTTCGACCGGGCCCGCATGCGCTCCAGCATGCCCGCGACGAACTCCCTGTCATCCTCCAGCGCGGCCTTCGCCGCACCGAGGAACTTCGTCACCGACGCGCGCCGGACGTCGGCATCCGGGTCGGGCGTCTTCAACGCGCGCAGGGACTCCCAGAGGACGCTGGTGAGCCACACCTGCTCCTCGGGGGTGAAGACCGAGGGCGTGGTGGGCTCGCGCATGGCGGCCTCCACCCGCGCCGAGCGCTCCCGCGCCTCGTGGGCGATGCGCGCGGCGAGCTTCGGGTCCGACTCCACGTACTTCACCAGCGGCTCCATCTCACCCTCGCCCGCCTTGCGCATCGCCTCGCGGGCCTCGTCGGAGATGTCCTCCGCGCTGGAGGTGAGCACCTCCAGCTTCGAGGCCAGGGACTGGCGCTGGCGCATGCTCCACTCCTGGAACTGCGCGTCGAACACCACGTCCAGCACGGGTCTGTCCTCGGGCTGGAACTGGCCGGTCTTCGGCGTGGAGGCGAGCAGCGCGCCCAGGCACAACGCCTGCCGGTCCTCGGAGGAGAGTCCCGCGGTGGTGGCCCGGGCCAGCAGCGTGGTGCGCAGCCGCTCCAGGAAGGCGCGCGTCCCCAGCTCGCGCACCGTGCCCACCCGCAGCGCGTGCTTGGCCTGGGCGGGGTCCCTTTCGATGGCCTCCTCCAGGCGCTCCACCTGCCGGGAGACGTGCTTGTCGAAGCTCTCGGCGTCGAAGCGCAGGCCGGGAGCCGGGCCCCACTCCTTCAGCAGCTCGCCCAGCCGCTCCAACGTCTCGGAGACGCGCGACATGTCGGACTGGCCCAGCATGTCCAGCGCCGCCTGGAGGTCCTGCGCGAGCGGGTGCGCGGCGGCCGGAGGCGGGTTGCTCGCCGCTTCCCGCGCGCGCTCCTCGGCGGCATGGCAGGCCTTGTACTTCTTGCCACTGCCGCAGGGGCAGGGGTCATTGCGACCGGGCTTCTGACGGCTCACGTCGTTGCACCGCTCGGAAGAAATGACGAGGCCCGACACCCTCG
>NZ_DASVWK010000443.1:0-5890 GCF_036389735.1 Archangium sp.
CCGCGCTCGCGCAGTCCGAGGTGGGCGGCGGGCAGCGACGTCAAACGGCGGATCGCCTCCGGCAGCGTCGTCGCCCGCTCCTCCCGCACGTACTTGCCGAGCAGGCGCGCGACATTGCCGTAGCCTCGCGGGTGGTTCTTCGACTTCAGGAACACGCCTTCCGGCGCGAACGCCCCCGAGTCCGAGCCGAAGCTCATCCAGGGCAGGCCGACCTGGCGCTTCACGTTCTCCTCGCTCATCAAGAAGTAGACCGTCCCGACCCTGCTGCCGTCCTCGATGACGAGGTCGATCGCGGCGTCCTCGGGGCTGACGCCGCGCATCCGGGCGACCTCGGCCAGGGACTTGCCGGTCAGGGGTTTCAGCGCCTCGTTCTTGAAGCCGATCAGCAGCACGTTCTCCGGCCCGCCGGCGTGCCAGTAGAGGTTCTCCCAATTCTCACCCGGCGCGCGCATCTCCTGGACCACCCGCGCGCGGATCTCCGGCTCCTTCAGCCGTGCGATCCACGCCTGCTCCCCGCCCTCCTGGACCCAGGTGGGCATGGCGGCATCGAGCCCGGTGGCCCCGGCGGTATAGGTGTACATGTTGGCCGAGACCCGCACGCCCGCCGCGCGCGCCCGCTCGATCCGCTCGATCACCTGATCGAGCTTTCCCCAATTCGCCTTGCCGGCCATCTTCAGGTGGTAGATCTCCGCCGGAGCACCCGAGCGGCGGGCGATCTCGAGGGTCTCGTCCACCGCTTCGAGCAGGCGGTCGGCTTCCGAGCGCAGGTGCGTGATGTACATGCCCCCGCACTGGCCGGCCGCCTCCACGAGGGCCGTGAGTTCGGGCGTTTCGGCGTAGCTCGCCGGCGCGTAGATGAGCGAGGAGCCGACGCCGAGCGCCCCCTCCTCCATGGCCGAGCGCACCAGTCCTCGCATGCGGCCGAGCTGTTCGGGCGTGGGGTCCACGTCCTTCTCGCCGAGTTCGTGGATGCGCACGGTGGTGGCCCCCACGAAGGAGGCGACGTTCGGAGACACACCCGAGTGCTCCAGGTGGGCCAGGTATTCGCCGAGCGAGGTCCACGGGACGGGGAACCGGATGTCGCCCTGGGCGCGGAGGACCTCGGCCTTCATCTCGGGTGTCAGAGGGCCCATGGACCAGCCCTCTCCGAACACTTCCAACGTCACGCCCTGCTTCAGGTCGCTCATGCCCCGGCCATCCGCGATCAGGCTCTCGGTGGCCCAGCTCAGCATGTTGATGAAGCCCGGTGAGACGGCCTTGCCACGGGCGTCGATCACGGTCTCGCCGCGCACCTGCCCGGGCCGGCCGACGTAGGCGATCCGCTCCCCCTCGATGGCCACGTCGCCGACGTACGGCTCACCGCCCGAGCCGTCGTAGAGGATCCCACCCTGGATCACGACATCGTAGGTTCTGGGCACCGCGCCCGGCAGGCTCGCGCAGCCACCCAGAGCGGACGTGACGACGGCCAGAACCGCCGCTCCGCGGAAAAGTCGCTGCCGGGTTGGCTCCGTCATCAAGGGTCCACGGGATCGGGGCAGGCTCATGAGGCGGGTATTATACGTGGTACGTATAGGACGGTTGACCCACGGCGACCACACCATCAGCATGTCATTACAGCCTCGGAAGTGAGGCAGAACCGGTGTTGGCCACCAGGAGAAAGCCATGCGTGGGATTGTGCCAGTCGTACTTGGAGGTTTGCTGGCCGGCTGCGGCAATCAGCCATCCGTGAGCCAAGAAAACCTCTGCGTCTTCACGAGCGACGCCGAGGCAAAGAAGTGCAAGCCCGGCGAACTCGCGTACTTCCGCCCGCAGTCGTGGGGCAATGACCAACTTCCCTTGGATGGCGCGGCTGCGTTTTGCGACTTCAACCATCAGGTGATGACGACGAAGGGCGGCTTTATCTGCGTCTTTACCGATAAGCGTCTGCATTTGATGTCGAGATAGCGTCGGAAGCCCTTCTTGAAGATCGCCACTTTCAACGTCAATGGAGTCAAGGGTCGCCTGCCACGCCTGCTGGAGTGGCTGGCGGAGACGCAGCCCGACGTCGCCTGCCTGCAGGAGATCAAGACGGGGGATGCGACCTTCCCCGCCAAGGCGATCGAGGATGCGGGCTACCGCGCCATCTGGCACGGACAGCGTTCGCACCATGGCGTGGCGATTCTCGCGCGCAGCCAAACACCCGTCGAGGTGCGGCGCGGCTTGCCCGGTGATCCCGAAGACGTGGCGGCGCGCTACCTCGAGGCCGACCTCCACGGACTGCGCATTGCGTCGGTGTACCTGCCGAATGGCAACCCCGTGCCGAGCCCCAACTTCGATTACAAGCAGCGCTGGATGGAGCGTCTGATCGCACACGCGCGGACGCTGATGGACTCGGGCGTCCCGGTGATCCTGGCGGGCGACTTCAACGTGGTGCCGACCAACAACGACATCTACAACGCGGGGACGTGGCGCTTCGACGCGGTGCTGCAGCCCGAGACGCGCGAAAAGTACGCGCGCCTGCTTTCGCAGGGCTGGATCGATGCCACGCGGCAACTGCACCCGAAGAAGCGCGTGTATACCTTCTGGGTGAACGAAGCAGCGTTCCGCCGCAATGCGGGCTTCCGCATGGACTTCCTGCTGCTCACGCCCTCCCTGGTGTCGCGCCTGGCCGAGGCCGAAGTGGATGCCGAGCACCGCGGCCGCGAGAAGCCCAGCGACCACGCGCCGGTCTGGATCCGGCTGAAGGACTGAGCAGCGCAGCTGCCTTCAACACCCGGCGCCTGCCTCCACACCAGGCACAGATGAAGACATCCAACGCGAACGTCCTGCGCAGCAGCTTCGCCTGGTCCATTCGCGGCATCCGCTCCTTGCTGACTTCGGCAACTCCCGTGGTGGTGCTCCGCGCGTAGCTTTCCACCGACTACCGAAGGAGCGTGTACCGAGGGAAGGGCGGACATTTGACTGGAGGGATCAACCGCAGCTCGCGCCAGTGCAGTACTGGAGTGCCTGGAGCTCTCCCTGGGAGAGAACCCGGTTGTACAGGTGCGCCTCCTCGATCCGGCCGGTGAAGAAGCCACTGTTCGTGCTGGCCTCATCATGCCGCAGGCCGAAGATGACATTGATGCTGTCCACGCTCGGGTCGTAGGTGAAGTTCGAACCCTTGGTGTAGGAGGCATAGAGGAAACCATTGCGGTAGAGATTGATCTGACCGCTGGAGAGATAGGTGATGGCGAGTTGAACGAGCTGACCGACAGGGCCTTCATCGAGGCGATCGGACTGGGGGCTCTCGGTGCGGTTGAAGTATTCGGAGCCAGCCATCCACTCCAGGGGGCGTTGCTCGGCGTAGACGATGCCATCGAACACGTCCACGCCGTTTGACTTCTCCAGGGTGAGGATCGTGCCGCCTCTGGCGGACAGGTCATCCACGCGGGCCCATGCGACCAGGGTTTTGGTCGTAATGGCAGGGCCGCTGTAGTTGCTGCTGCGGGCGTAGGATTGCTGGGCTGCGTTGACGACCAGTGAGCCATTGGAGATGTAGGCGCCCCTGACGAGGCTCAGGTTGCCAAAGTGCCCCGAGCTGTCGGCCAGCGAGCCGTTCTCGAAAGTCCACCGGCCGACGAGGGAAGGGTCTGTGCAAGCCTTCACCGAGGGGGTGAAGGTCGTGGAGGTCACGAGCCCGAAGGCATTGCTCACCGTGGCCGTCACCGTGGGAGTGACACCCGAGGTCGTGCAGGCGGGAGCCGTCCAGATCACCTGGCTGGTGTCGGTACTCGTGGTGGCAACGGAGCGCGTTCCCGTATTCGACGTCCAGGAGAAGGAGAGGTGGCTGCCCTGGGGATCCATCGCCTGCACCAGGAGGGTGAGGGAGGCGCCGCCCGTGACGGTCGGCGCGGACTGGGAGGTTTCCACGACATGGGGAGGCAGCGGCGTGGTGAGGGCCGCGCCGGAAGGCGATTCGTTGTCGCCGAGGTTGTAGGTGTTTCCCAGGCCAAGTTGGCCATGGGTGTTGCGGCCCCAGCACCGGGGCTCGCCCGCACTCAGCAGGGCACAGGTGTGCCAGGCGCCCGCGGCGAGCTGGAAAGCCATGGAGCCGCCGAGGTTCACAGGGGGCCCGGGCGGAGTGGAGAGGGAGTTGGTATTGCCACGTCCGAGCTGTCCGGACTCGTTGCGACCCCAGCACTTGAGGTCGCCGGGGCTCAGCAGGGCACAGGTGTGCTCTGCGCCGGTGGCCACCTGAAGGACCGTGCCCCCTGTGTTGACGCTTGCCACGGAAGCAGGCGTCTCGTCATCGCCGAGGGGGTTGGTATGGCCTTGCCCCAGTTGGCCATGGGCATTGCGGCCCCAGCAGCGCACGGCGCCGCCCTCCAGCAGGGCGCAGGTATGCTGGCTGTTTCCGTGGGCGGCGAGCTGCACGACGGTGCCGCCCAGGCTGACAACACCCGCGCTGGCCGGTGACTCATCATCGCCGATGGGACGGGTATGGCCCAGGCCGAGCTGGCCGGAGTCGTTGCGCCCCCAGCAGCGCACGGCGCCGGTGGTGAGCAGGGCACAGGTATGCCAGGCCCCCGCGACGAGGTGCCGGACGGTTCCACCCACGTCGACATCCCCGGAGGGCAGCTCATCATCACCGATGGGGCGGGTATGACGCAGGCCGAGCTGGCCATGGGCGTTGTGGCCCCAGCAGCGCACTTTCCCGGTGTCCAGCAGGGCGCAGGTGTGAGCGAAGCCGGCCACCAGCTCGACGGCCCGGCCACCGAAAGGCACATAGCCGGAGTTGGAGAAGGCCTCATCGTCACCGAGGGAGCGCGTATGCCCATAGCCAAGCTGGCCGGAGTCGTTGCGGCCCCAGCAGCGCACGGCGCCGCCCTCCAGCAGGGCGCAGGTGTGGTGGCCGCCCACGGCGAGTTGGGCGCCGCTCTCGGCGAGGGGAACGTTGCCCACCGAGGAGAGGGGCTCGTCGTCGCCGAGGGAGTGGGTGTGGCCCTGGCCTAGCTGGCCAGAGTCGTTGAGCCCCCAGCAGCGTGAGGCGCCGTCGCCGAGCAGGACACAGGTATGGCTCTCGCCAGCGAGCAGGGACTTGAAGCCGGTGTCCGCGGTGGGGTTGTCGGGGAACTGATTGGGCGGCAGGACGTAGAGCAGCGTCGTCGTGCCACCCTCCGCGTCCGTCACTTCCAGCTTCAGGCTGCCGCGCAGCTCGGGGGTGTAGCCCTGGAGCACGGTGGGGTTGGCCTGGGGGCTGAAGGAGGGGGCCAGCTCATCGGCGCCATCCGGAGTGAGGTTCCAGGCATAGGAGAGTTCGGAGAGGGGCCGGTTGTCGGAGACGGAAGCCTCGAAGGCCACCTGGGGCGTACCCGGCACACGCACGGCGCTCAGGGCATTGATGACAGGGTTGAAGCGGACGACGAAGGAGGTGTCGCGCACGCCCTCGGAAGAGGGAGGACGGACGCGGAGGCGGAAGGTGGTGCGGACGGAGTGGCCATCCCGGTTGGTGAGGCGGATGGCGTGCGAGAAGTTGGTGGAGGAGGCGACCTCGGGGGCGGTGTAGCGGATGACGAGGGTAGTGGAGGTGCCCTCCAGGGTGAGACTTCCCTGGGACGGGAAGAAGGTGCCGCCGGCCCCCTCGAGGACGTAGTCGAGGCGCTCGCCAGCGCGGGCCTCGACGAGGAAGCCGAGGGGGAAGCTCTGTGAGGGGAAGAGTTCGGCGGCGGGGAGGGTGACGCGCTGGGCGCGGGGCAGGGTGATGTTCGCGCCGTTGGTGGCGGGAACCAGGACGATGCTCACCGGGGTGTTGTCCTCGGTGAGGGTCTGGTGGGTGGAGCCCCGGAAGAGCTCGGCCCCCGAGGTGTTGGAGGCGATGGCGACGAAGGAGAGGGGCTTGTTCTTGGGGAGGAAGGGAAGCCGGCCCGTCCAG
>NZ_DASVWK010000444.1:0-1730 GCF_036389735.1 Archangium sp.
TGGTCGTCCTCGCGCTTGGCATCGCGCTCGTGACGGCGCGCTCGGGTCGCCAGGCCGAGCCGCGGTCCGTCCAGCAGAAGAGCGAGCCGGGCGCCCCGGCGGTGATCCAGGGGGGCACCTCCACGGCGGCCCGTGCAGGAAACTCGGGGGACAAGCCGAAGGCGGGTGCTCCCTCATCCGACAAGCCCAACGAGGTGATCGCCGAGATGGGCTGGGGCAGCGGTCCCTCCCAACTCGGGCGCGAGCGTCTCCAGGAGGGCAACCCCGAGGCGCCCATGTCGCTCACGGTGACGCCGCTCGGAGACATCGTGGTGCTGGATCAGGTCAACGGCCGGCTCGTGCGGCTCGGCCCGGATGGCGAGGTGGTCGGGACCACGCCCCTCACGCAGCAGACGCCGCAGGACGTCACCGTGGCCAAGGATGGCACGCTGCTCGTGATGGACAGGCTCAAGGACAAGTCGGTGGCCATCATCGACCCCTACACGGGCGCG
The DNA here is from genome assembly GCF_036389735.1 of Archangium sp. GTDB lineage: Bacteria > Myxococcota > Myxococcia > Myxococcales > Myxococcaceae > Archangium. The sequence goes on from NZ_DASVWK010000444.1 coordinate 492, forward strand.
CTCAAGGGAGACCTGCCGATCGAGGGCGAGGGCATCATCAAGACCGGCAGCGTCACCGGCACCTTCGTGGACGGGGACTCGGTGTACGTCGAGCGCGAGCACGGTGGGCTCATCCGCATCGGCGACCTCTCGGGAAAGGCCGACACCACGCGCCCGGAACTCCCCGGCCGCCCCACTCGTGACGGCGGCGCCTACATCCTCGCCCGCATCACCGACGCCGCGGGCGGCCGCCTCTTCGTCAACGCCGTGGATCGCCAGTCCGGCCAGCATCGCTACACCCGCGAGTACCGGCTGCAGTTCCCACTGATGTTCATCACCCTGCTCGACTCGGACCGTTCCGGCATCATCTACCTGGCCGTGGCCGGCGAGTTGCCCACGGGCAGGGCCAGCCCCGCCAACGAGCTCGGCGTGCGGCTCTACTGCCTGGATCCCCTGGACGGCAAGGTGCTGGGCCAGACGGACCTGCCCGTCAACACCCTGCCCGAGGAGACCTTCCGGGACTTCGCCGTGCTCGACGAGGGCGGGGTCGTCTACCAGTACCGCACCGAGAACGGCGTCTCCCTGCGGCGCGCCGACTGCCGCCAGTGAGAGAAGCACGGCTCGTGGTTGGGGCGCTCGGCTCGAGGGATCAGCGCTCGCCCTTGGGCGGGCCCTCGCTGCCCACCGGGGACATCTTCCCCGCCGATGTCCCTCCCTGCTCGTGCGGCATCAGCTCTCGTGGCGAGCGGTAGTACTGCATCGGCGAGTCGTACAGGAAGTTCGACACCCGGCTCGTGTACAGGCACGCGTAGCGCTCCACCTGCTCGCCAAACCGGCTGTTCTCGTGGCCCTCCTTGAAGAGCAGGCCCCAGTACGGGTTGAAGCCTTCCTCCACCTCGGCCTCCAGCGTGTCCGCGATCTCCGTCGCCTCGCGCAGCGCCCAGCGCAGCTTGTCCAGCTCCACCTTCGTCCGCCGCCGCTCCTCCTCCAGCCGCTCCTGCTCCTCCTTCGACTCCTTCTCGTCCCCACGCTCCAGCTTGCGATCCAGCGTGTTGAGCAGGCCCTTGTGGTGCGCCACCTCGTCGTCCAGCCGCTCCCGCACCCGCTCCACCTCGGCCAGCTTCTCGATCCGCTCCCGCTGACCGTCCGTGTAGGTGATCTCGTCCTCGATCTCCTGCACCACCATGCACGTGCGCCACAGCGACGTCTTCTTCGACTTGAGGATGTCGCCGTAGATGTGATCGCCCACGTACAGCACGC
>NZ_DASVWK010000445.1:0-3342 GCF_036389735.1 Archangium sp.
AAGGGCCAGGTCTGGAAGAGCAAGGACCTGACGGCCGTGTTCGGCTTCGTGGTGGGCCTGGGCGTGGTCAAGGCCACCTGGTCCACCGTGGAGGAGCGTGTCACCGAGCTGTTCCGCTTCAGCTTCGATCACATCGCGCACCCGGAGAACATCGAGGCGGCCACCGGTCAGCTGATGACCATGGGGCTCAACGCGGTGCTCCTGCTCACCCTGCCGGTGGTGGGGGCCGTGGCCGTCATCGGCGGCCTGGTGGAGTTCCTCCAGGTGGGCTCGTTGTTCACGCTGGATCCGCTGATGCCCAAGCTGGAGAAGCTCAACCCCATCGAGGGGTTGAAGAACCTGATTGGCAAGAAGCAGATCGTCGAGATGATCAAGAACGTGGCCAAGATCTCCGTGGCTGGCTACGTCACCTTCGGAGTGGTGCGCGACGCGATGCCCCTGGTGGTGGAGACGGTACGCCAGGACATCCACACCACCCTGGCCATCATGGGCGAGCTCATCTACCGCGTGTCCATGCGCGTGTGCATGGTGTTCTTCGTCTTCGCCATCTTCGACGTCTGGTGGCAGCGCAAGGCGTACATGAAGGACATGATGATGTCGAAGGACGACGTCAAGAAGGAGTACAAGGAGAGCGAGGGCGATCCGCACCAGAAGGCCGCGCGCAAGGAGCTGGCGCACGAGCTGCTGGAGGGGGCGCAGATGGAGGCGGTGAAGGGCGCGGACGTCATCGTCACCAACCCGGACCACGTGGCCGTGGCGCTCAAGTACGACAAGGACAAGGACCAGGCGCCGCGGGTCCTGACCAAGGGGCTGGACTTCAAGGCCGAGCGCATCAAGGCGCTGGCGCGCGAGGCGGACGTGCCCACGCTGCGCAACGTGCCCCTGGCGCACGCCCTGCTGCGCGTGGACGTGGGCCAGGAGATCCCCGAGGAGCTGTACGACGCCGTCGCCGAGGTGCTCAACTTCGTCCACGGCCTGAAGAACCCCACCCCCGTGGCGCGCGCCTGACGCCGCGTCCCTTCCCGAAGCGAGGCTCCCATGAGTGACGATGTGGAGATGGCGATCGCGCTCAAGTACGACAAGGACAAGGACGTCGCGCCGCGGGTGATCGCCAAGGGGCTGCGCCTCAAGGCGGAGAAGATTCGCGAGATCGCCAAGCAGTACAACATCCCGGTGATGAGGAACGTGCCGCTGGCCAACGCGCTCTACCGCGTGGATGTGGGCCAGGAGGTCCCCGAGGAGCTGTACGACGCCGTCGCCGAGATTCTCAACTTCATCTACGCGCTCCAGCAGGAGCAGGCAGGCGGCGGGAAACCCTGAGGGTGGGGTAGACTGCGGCCCCCCAAATGGAGTGAGGTTCGGTTTAGATCATGGCCAAGATCAATAATCAGCCCCCGAGAGCACCTCTCTGGCCTTGGGGCGGTCCCCGTTCCGTTCGCGAAAAGCTGGTCGACCCCGCGCAGCTCGACCGCAAGAAGCGCAAGATTGGCAACCCGAAGAACCCGGCGCTCGCCTCGGCGGCGCTGCTGGACTTCATCGGCCCGGCGCACTCCTCGGAGGAGCTGCGGTTGCCCACGCCGCCCAACCCGAAGGGGCACGACGCGGACCTCGAGGGCTTCTCGGACCGGCCCTACCTGGGCAGCGTGGCCGGGCGCGGGGACGGCGAGCAGCGGCAGTTGCTCGAGCGGAGCATGAGTCGCATCAACGCGGCGCCGGATCGCATGGAGCGCCTCAAGGGCCTGCTCCAGCGCGAGTCGCAGATGCTGGCCCTGGTGGGCCAGGTGCACGCCGAGGTTCAGGAAATCCAGCGCCGTATGCGCGAGGAGCAGCAGGACGAGGGGTACTAGCACCATGGCCGCACCCGACAGCAAGAACGCCCCCCAGCAGGACGAGGCCCGGTTCACCGCGATGGTGCAGCGCTGGGCGGATGGCAAGGCCACGCTGCGCGACGTGCGCGGCTACTCGGACGAGGAGCTGTACGCCATCGCCAAGACGGCCTACGTCTTCTTCTACCAGGGCCGGATCGCCGAGGCGCGCACGCTCTTCCAGGGCCTCTATGCCATCAACCCCGCGGACGCCTACTTCGCCAAGGCGCTCGGCGTGGTGGAGATGGCCGCGGGCAACGCGCAGGGCGCGCTGGCCGCCTACGATGTGGCCCTCAAGCTGGACGGCCGGGATGCCCAGGCCTACGTGGGTCGCGCCGAGGTCCGGCTCTCCCTGGGGCAGAAGTCGCAGGCGCTGGAGGATCTACGCCGCGTCGCCTCGCTCGTGGACGAGGCGGAGCCGCTGGCCCAGAAGGCCGCCGCGATGATGACCGCCCTGATCCAGCGCTGAGGCCGCCTCATTAACGAGGCTGTTGGCTTGATCCAAGAATCCTTCCTTTCTAACATGTGCCCCGCCGTGCCTTGACACTTTCCCCCCCAGAAAAGAGACGCGCTCATGTCCAAGTCGAAGCAGAACGGTAGCGAAGAGTATCCCCTGCCCACCGAGCCGCCCGAGTTGGTGGCGAAGCGGGACCGGCTGCTGGCCACGTTGGAGAAGGAGGCCAAGGCGGCCACGGGGACCGCGCAGCCCGTGCTGCGCAAGATGCACGAGCTGCTCTCGAACACGAAGGTGGGCTCTCCGCTGAACGCGGGCCTCTATCAGGAGGTCAAGGACTCCTTCGTGCGCTTCATGAAGGATCCGGTCCTTCCTCCTCCGGCCATCATCATGGAGGTCGTCGAGTTCCTCCAGGAGCGTCTGGTCACGGTCGGCTTCACCGGCCAGATGGAGTGGCCCGAGGGCGCGCCGCCGGTTCCGGCGGGCTTCGTGGGCTCTCTGCTCCAGGGAACTCCCGCGGCGAGCGCTCCCGCGGCGGCGGCTCCGGCCCAGCGCGGCGCCGGTGGTGTGAAGGATGGCTTCGAGGGCTCGTCCTCGCAGCGCAAGATGACGCTCAACCCCGAGACCGCCCCGGCTCCGGCCGCCGCGTCCACCGACCCGAAGTCCGAGCAGCAGCAGCTCGAGTCCTTCAAGACGTGGATGAAGAACCCGGCCCTCGGCAAGGTGAAGGGCTAGGCCAGGCTGTGATTTCCCGGTAGCCCCGGGAAATGATCCGGAAAATCAGCACGAAACTCCGGAGAGTACGAGTCGATAATCAGTTTGTCAGGTTGCTGCTTCGCACCCCACCGAAGTCAAAACCCCCGAATTCACTGGAGAATCACGATGAGCCTCGGTTCTATTGCCAATGCCGGTCTGAGCGCGATGGGCGGTCTGTCGAAGGCCCAGCAGGACATGCTGGCCAACGCCCCCGCCGAGATGAAGCCGTTCCTCGAGGCGCAGATGAAGATGCAGAAGGAGCAGGAG
>NZ_DASVWK010000446.1:0-3955 GCF_036389735.1 Archangium sp.
TCGAAGAAGTCCGAGCTGGGGAGGAGCGTGCCCGTACCGAAGTCCACCGGGGCGAAGAACGCGCCGGTGACCGCGACCTCTCCGTGCCGGGCGACGCCGAGGAAGGCGAACGAGGCGGCCTCCGCGTCGAAGGTGCGCACCCAGTCCCGCGCGCCGTCCACCCGGTCGAACTTGCTGAGGAAGAGGTAACTGGCGGGGGTGGCGGGCAGCGGGCCCGTGCCCACGTCATCGCCCGGCAGCGCCGTGCCGATCACCGTCACGTCGTCCTCCAGGTCCGCGCGCACCTGCTGGACCGAGAAGCCAAGACTCCGTCCCCACCGGTCCTCTCCATCCCGTGTCATCGCGAGCACGAGGCCGCTTCGGTCGCCGAAGGCGGTGGTGAACGTGCGCCCGTCGAACTCGAAGCTGCCGTTGAACTCGCCCACCACCACCACGCGGTTGCCGTGCACGGCGATGTCGCCGAGGCGGATCGCTCCCCGCTCGTCCACCCCCGTCACGTCCTCCAGCGTGCGGGACCAGACGTGCGCGCCGGACGGGGCGAAGCGGGCGATGACGGCCACGTCGGCGCCGGGTCCGGACAGCGTGCGCCCGCCGAAGTTGGCCTCACCCTGGAAGATGCCCGAGACGTAGACGTGGTTGTTCGAGTCCGTGGCCACGCCCGTGAAGGAACTGGATCCTGGCGTGTCGAAGACGCGGTCCCACACGTACCCGCCCTCGCTCGTGTACTTCGCGACGAAGGCTCCAGTGCCCGTGGACGTGCGGGGACCGCCACCGAAATCCACCGGCCCGGTGATGAAGCCCGCCACGAGCAGATTGTCCTCCCGGTCGACCGCCAGTTCGGTGAGGGCGACGAAGGACCTGCCTGGGATGTGACGCACCCAGCGAAGGTCGCCGTCGGAGTCGAATTGCACGATGAACGCGCCCGCCGGTATCAGGCCGCTTCCGAAGTCCACGGAGTTGCTGGCGTTCCCGATGATGGTGATGTGGCGCCCGTGGTCCGTCACCACCTGGGCGAAGAGCGTGGAGGGCTCGTCTCCCGACTCCTCCGGCGCGGCACCGAAGCCGCGGGCCCAGAGCAGGCGACCCTCCGGTGTGTACTTCACGAGGAAGGCGTTGAAGCCATCGGGCTGCGACAGGGGCGGCAGCGGGCCGCTCCCGAAGTCAGGTGTACCCTTGTAGATGCCAATGGCGATGGTGTTGTCGTCCCGGTCGATGGTGATGCCCTGCCCGAGGACCTCCCTCTCCGGAACGTTGACGCTGCGGCGCACCCAACGCGTCTGCCCCTCGCCCCCAGTGGCTTGTCGCACGTGGGCTCGTGGGACGCCCACCTCGGCCGCCTCCGCGACGATCGGGTCGCTGCCGGCCCAGAACGCCACCAGTGCGAATAGCCCGCACCACGCCCCGTGCCTCCGCACAGTTCCTCTCCTCATGGTTTTCCCCCCCTCTTACACACCGCGATGCGACTGAGTGTCGCCACGGCCTTCCGCCCGGGCACTCGTGCGCCAGTCGTACGGGTCTGTCTACAACGCGATGACATGAAGGAAAGGGCTACCGTCACCTAGAGATCCTTGGTCACGGTATTCATGTCGTTGCCGCGCATGTAGACCAACTTCACCGGCATACCCTCTTCACCTGGCGCGAGAAGTTCGATGGTCGATCCTTCCGCGCTCCAGGTCACCGACCTGTCGCCCTGGGTCAATGGCTGCCCGTACTTCTGGCCAAGCAATGCCTTGAAATGGCCGAACACGTCGGAAGGTGGGTTCGTCGTCTCTGAACGAACAAGCTCGAGGTGAACCTGCATGAGCTGTCCGCCGAGGAAGCCAAAGCGGACAGTGGCTGGATGGCCCGCCAGCGGCCTCTTGGTGGAAAGAATGTCGGGGCTGGAAGCCTCGACGTCGGCGTAGAGGTTTCGGACCTGCTCCGGACTCATCCCCCAGCGGGTATTCTGGAAACCTCCGGTCCTGGCTCGTTCTCGAGAAGAGTGGGCCTTGTTTTGCTGGGTGGACGATGAGACGTCGAACGCGGAAGCCGGTGGTGCGGAAGGGACGGAGTCGTAGGGCGGGGGCATGAGGTTGCCCGCGGCCTCGGTGGATTTGGTCCAGGTCATCAAGCCCCAGGTGAGCATCGAAACACCGAGCACCGCGGGAGCGAAGGTACCCCCACAGTACGCTGTGCCATACGTTGTTCCGCTCAACCTGCCGCAGGTCTCCATCCCCGAAGCGATATTGATGATCCCATAGACGCTCAGAGCGCTGCCGACGACGGCTACCGCGTTCCCTGGGTGGTCGATGTCTGAGATATCCGACCTCGGGACGCGAAACTTCCGCCCTGTGTTCGTCGAGACGTAAACGCCATCCCGGTCACTGCGTTGAATCTCGGCGTCGACCGACCCCCCGCTGATGCGGGAAATGGTCGCGGTGGTCGAACACCCGCAGAGCAACGGCAGAAGAGCCAGGGCGAGCGCCCTCGGCACCAGGTTACCCACAACCCCCAGGTCGCGAATCAGACTGTTCATTCTCATAGGCCTCAATCGTGGGTACCCACTCATGGGTCCGCTGGGGCTGAGCAGCCCCCCCAACCACGGAGCCGACGAGGTGAAAAATGATGCAGGAAATCTCCGCCCCTCGATTCCTGACGCGCGGAAGTGGGCGTGCCAGGGGTCCGGAGGCCTCCCCCTCGCCGCAGCTGGATTTCCTCACCCTCCGGCCACGGAGTGGAGGGGAGTTCGAGTTTTCAGTATAGAACAGTCTTCCCGGTTTCCAACCATCGAGGCGCGGGAGCCATCAGCTCCCGGCAGCGGGCCGGAGACGGGTTGACTCATGGAGGTCACATGTTGCGGAAGAAGTCTGTTTCGAGAGGGAGTCTCCCGGGCTTACGGCTCGGGGCGTTGACGGCGTTGCTCACCCTGGGGGGAGCCGGCTGTCAGGAGTCACAGGAGTCATCGGTGGAGGCGGGGACGGCGAGCGCCACCGTGCGGCGGGGGGCCTCGCGAGTCCCCTTCGCTCCGGAGCTGCTCACGGAGCTGACGAGCGACGGACAGGAAGTGGTCAGCGGCGAGCTGCTGGTGCGCTTCAGGGAGGGCTCGGAGAGCGAGGTGTGGACGCATGGGATGCTGGGGGCGCGGGTGGCTCGGAGCTACCGCTCCGTCCCCGGCCTCCAGCGCGTGCTGCTGCCGGCCAGCCTGGACGTGGAGGGCGCCGTGGAGGCCTACCGCGCCGATCCGAACGTGCTCTACGTCGAGCCCAACTACGTCTACCGCATCGACGCGGCGCCGGACGATCCCGAGTTCGAGGAGCTGTGGGGTCTGCACAACACCGGGCAGAGCAGCGGCACGGCCGACGTGGACCTCAACATGCCCGAGGCGTGGGAGCTGACCACGGGCAGTGAGGAGACGGTCATCGCGGTGATCGACACGGGCATCAACTACCTGCACGAGGACCTGGCCGACAACATGTGGGTCAACCCCGGCGAAATCCCCGGCAACGAGGTGGATGACGACGGCAACGGCTACGTGGATGACGTGCACGGCATCAACACCATCACCGGCAGCGGCGACCCGCTGGACGACAACAAGCACGGCAGCCACTGCGCGGGCACCATCGCCGGCCGCGGCAACAACGCCAAGGGCGTGGCGGGCGTGAACTGGCGGGCGAAGCTCATCGCCTGCAAGTTCCTCAGCGCCACGGGCGGAGGCGCCACGGCGGACGCGGTGGAGTGCATGGATTACCTGTACGGCCTGCGCACGCGCACGGCCCACCCGGTGAACATCGTCGCCACCAGCAACTCGTGGGGAGGCAGCGCCTTCTCCCAGGCGCTCCAGGACTCCATCGCCCGGCACCAGCAGGCGGGCATGCTCTTCATCGCCGCGGCGGGCAACAGCAGCGCCAACAACGACATCAGCAACAACTACCCCTCCACCTACCCGCTGCCCAACATCATCGCCGTGGCGGCCATC
>NZ_DASVWK010000447.1:0-24967 GCF_036389735.1 Archangium sp.
ACGTGTCGAGGGCCGTGCAGGCGGTGCAGGCCCTGCCTCCACTGGATGCCTGCGAGGATATCGAGGCCCTGACGGCGTCGGTGCCGCCACCCGAGGACCCGGTGGTCCGCGCCCAGGTGGAGGCGTTCCAGGTGCGGGTGGATCGGCTGGAGACGCTGCGGCAGGCCGGCAAGTACCGCGAGGGCCTGTCGCTCGGAGAGGAGCTGCTGCCCCAGGTGGAGCGGGTGGACTACGCGCCCCTGCGAGCACAGGCGCTGTACCAGGTGGCCTACCTCCAGGAGGCGACGAGCGACTACGCCAACGCCGAGGCCCTGGTGCGCAAGGCCATCCCCGAGGCGGCGCGGAGCAAGGACCTGGTGCTGGTCGCCAGGACCTGGACGCTGCTGCTGCGGCTGGTGGGCTGGCGACAGGCGCGCTACCCCGAGGCCCCGGGTCTGGCCCTGGCGATGGAGTCGGCCGTGGAGTGCGCGGATGACGACCGGACCCGCGCGGACTCGCTCAATGATCTGGCTGTCGTGTTCCAGGAGATGGGCAAGTACGAGGAGGCCCGGGTCCGGCACGAGCGCGCGCTCGCGCTCCGGCAGAAGGCGCTGGGCCCCGAGCACCCCCTCGTGGCCGTCTCGCTCAACAACCTGGGGACCGTGCTCGGAGCCCTGGGGAAGTACGAGGAGGCCCGCGCCTCCTACGAGCGCGCCCTCGAGCTCCGTCAGAGGATACTGGGGCCCGAGCACCCCCTCATCGCCCTCTCGTACAGCAATCTGGGCACCGCCTTCAGCGCGCTGGGCAAGCACGAGGAGTCCCGCGTCCTGTACGAGCGCGCGCTGACCATCCGCGAGAAGGTCCTCGGGCCCGAGCATCCCGATGTCGCCAGCTCGTTGAACAACCTGGGCATCGCGCTCGAGGAGACGGGCAGGTACGCGGAGGCCCACGCCCTGTACGAGCGCGCACTGGCCATTCGCGAGAAGGCCCTCGGGCCTGACCATCCCGACCTCGCCAACACCCTCAGCGGCCTGGGCACCGCGCTCCGGTCGCTGGGCAGGTATGACGAGGCGCGGGTGCGGCTGGAGCATTCGCTGGCCCTGCGCGAGAAGGCCCTGGGGTCCGAGCATCCCGATGTGGCCAACTCGCTCGGCGATCTGGGCCACCTGCTCCGGACGATGGGCAGACAGGAGGAGTCACGGGCGCGCTACGAGCGCGCGCTGGCCCTGCGCGAGAAGGCCCTCGGGCCCGAGCACCCCCTGGTGGCGGAGTCGCTCGGCGGCCTGGGCCGGACGCTGGTTCGATTGGAGCGGTGGGAGGCGGCCCGACGCGCCCTGGAGCGGGCCTCGGCCCTCTGGGAGAAGACGCCGAACCCCGCGCCCCGGGCCTTCTCCGAGGCACTCCTGGGACAGGGCGAGCTGCTGCTGGCCAGGGGCCGGCCGGACGAGGCCGTCCCGAAGCTGGAGCGGGCCCTGCTGATGGCTCCGGCGGACCTGCGTGCCGAGCTCCAGCCCGTGCTGAAGCGCGCGCACGCAAGTCCCTCCGCGAGCCGGGCACGCCTGGCCGTGCCCGTGCCCTGATCCGAGCTCTCTCCTTGTTGAACGAGGGCTCCTCGTACACGCCTCGCACCATCCGCGAGCACAGGGAGACGAGCCACTCCCAGGGCGTGCCCGACTCGTTCCGGACCTGGGTGGGGAGACCCGCCATCCTTGGGCTGGCGGATCCGTCGGGGGGGTTAGCGAGCGGCCGGAGCCGGGTCGGAGAAGCGCGCTCGGAGGAGCAGGTCCTCACCCACCTGCTCGAAGGTGAGCGTCCGCACGGTGAGGGCCCGAGCCATCTGCTTCACGCCCAGCGCGCCCGACCAGGAAAGGCCCTCACTGCCGATCAGCTTGGGGGCGACGAAGAGGAGCAACTCATCCGCCAACTCCTGCCGGAGGAACGAGCCGTACATCTCCGCCCCACCCTCCACCAGGACATGGTTGAGGCCCTCCTTGGAGAGCCGTCGCATCAGCGCCTCGAGGTCCACGCGGGTCCCCTTGGCGGGGATCCGCCAGACCTCGGCGCCGGCGGCGATGAATCGCCTCGCCTTGCGGCCGGCGGGATCCTCCAGAGTGGCCACCACGGTGCGCGCCGGGGAGCGCTGGGTGAAGACGGTCAGCTTCGGGGAGAGGCGCAGGTGCGAGTCCACCACCACGCGCACCGGATCCTTCCCTCCTCCCTGCGGGAGACGGGTGGTGAGCTGGGGGTTGTCCTTCTGGACGGTGGTGGCGCCCACGAGGATGACGTCCACCTGGTCTCGTAGTCGGTGCACCCACGCCCGGGCCTGCTCTCCCGTCACCCAGCGCGAGTCCCCGGTGGCGGTGGCCAGCTTGCCGTCCAGCGTCACCGCCGCCTTGAGAGTGACGTAGGGCAGGCCGGTGCTCATCGCCTTGAAGAAGGGCCGGTTGAGCTTGTCGGCCTCGTCCTTCAGCACGCCGGTGACGACTTCCACCCCGGCGCGCCGCAGCCGCGTCACCCCCTTGCCATTCACCTTGGGGTTGGGGTCCGAAGAGCCGACGAAGACGCGGCGCACACCCGCATCGAGGATGGCCTGGCTGCACGGAGGGGTGCGCCCGTAGTGATCGCACGGCTCCAGCGTGGTGTAGAGGTCCGCCCCGCGCGCCTTGGCGCCCGCGGCCTCCAGCGCCACCACCTCGGCGTGGGCGGTGCCAGCACGCCGGTGGTAGCCACGCGCGATGATGCGGCCGCCCTTCACCAGCACCGCCCCCACCACCGGGTTGGGACTGGTGCGGCCGAGCCCCTTGGCCGCCTCCTCCAGCGCGAGGCGCATGAAGAACTCCGCCACCGCCCGGTCGAAGTCCGCCGCGCGCTTCGCCCGGGGAGTGCGCCGTGCCTGCATCCGTGCCCGCGTCAAGAGCCGCATCGCCCGTCAACCATCCTTGCCCGTCGGGCGCGGCGGCTTGAGCTCGCGCGTCCGATCCGACAGCAGGTCCTTCAGCTCCTCCATGAACTCGGAGATGTCGCGGAAGCTCCGGTACACCGAGGCGAAGCGGACATAGGCCACCTCGTCCAGCTCGTGCAGCCGGCGCATCACCTCCTCGCCGATGACCGACGAGGGCACCTCCTTCTCGCCCGTGCCCTGCAACAGCCGCTCGATGGCGACCACCAGTTCCTCGAGCTGGTCCGCCGACACCGGGCGCTTCTCACAGGCCTTCTTCAGCCCGGCGAGCAGCTTCTCCCGGTCGAACGTCTCCCGCCGCCCGTCCTTCTTCACGATGAGCGGGTAGAGCTCCTCCACCCGCTCATACGTGGTGAAGCGCCGCTTGCACTGGAGGCACTCGCGGCGCCGCCGGGTGACGGACCCCTCGTGCGACTCGCGCGAGTCGATGACCTTGTTCTCGGCGTCCTGGCAGAAGGGGCAGCGCATGGTGTGTGGAGCACCGGGGTGGAGCGTGGACCCTCACCCCGGCCCTCCGAGGGAGAGGGGGTTACTTCAGGCGCGAGGCGTAGAGCGGGAAGCTCCGGGTGAACTCCTTGATCTTCTCGCGCACACCGACCAGCCGCTGCTCGTCCGAGGCATGGTCCAGCGCCTCGACCACCAGGGCGCCGATGGTGGCCATCTCGGCCTCCTTCATGCCCCGCGAGGTGACGGCCGGGGTGCCGATCCGGACGCCCGACGTCACCGTGGGCTTCTCCGGGTCGAAGGGAATCATGTTCTTGTTCACGGTGATGCCGGCCTTGCCCAGCACCTCCTCGGCCACCTTGCCCACGAGCTTCTTGGGGCGCAGGTCCACCAGCATCAGGTGGTTGTCCGTGCCGCCCGAGCACAGCCGCAGGCCGCCGCGCTGGAGGGCCTCGGCCAGGGCCTTGGCGTTGGCGACGATCTGCCGCTGGTAGGCCTTGAACTCGGGGGTGAGCGCCTCGCGGAAGGCCACGGCCTTGGCGGCGATGACGTGCATCAGCGGGCCGCCCTGGATGCCGGGGAAGATCTGGCTGTTGAGCGTCTTGCCGTACTGATCCCGGCCCATCACCAGGCCGCCACGGGGGCCGCGCAGCGTCTTGTGCGTGGTGGTGGTGACGATGTCCGCCAGGGGCACCGGCGAGGGGTGCACGCCCGCGGCCACCAGGCCGGCGATGTGCGCCATGTCCACCATGAGCGCCGCGCCCACGCTGTCGGCGATCTCCCGGAACTTCGCGAAGTCGATGGTGCGCGGGTACGCAGACGCGCCCACGACGATCACGCGCGGCTTGTGCTCCTTGGCGAGCTCCGCGGCCTGCGCGTAGTCGAGCGTCTCGGTATCGCGGGTGAGTCCGTAGTGGACGACCTTGTAGAGCTTGCCGGAGAAGTTGAACGCGGCACCGTGGGTGAGGTGGCCGCCCGAGTTCAGATCCAACGACAGCATGGTCTCGCCGGGCTTCATCAGCGCCATGTAGGCGCCCATGTTGGCCTGGCTGCCCGAGTGCGGCTGCACGTTGACGAAGTCGGCGCCGAACAGCTCCTTGGCGCGGGAGATGGCGAGGCTCTCCGCCACGTCCACCACCTCGCAGCCGCCGTAGTAGCGCTTGCCGGGGTAGCCCTCGGCGTACTTGTTCGTCAGCACCGAGCCGGCGGCCTCCATCACCGCCGGGCTGACGAAGTTCTCCGAGGCGATCAGCTCCAGGCCCTCTTCCTGCCGCCGCGTCTCATCGAGGACGACCTTGGCAATCTCGGGGTCGACCTCGGCCAGCCTACGGGTGTTCTCCATGGACACGCTCTCCTAAGGGCCGCGAGATCAGTTCTCGGACTCGGCCTCACGAATCTTGTCGATGCGCTTCTGGTGCCGGCCCCCCTCGAAGGGGGTGGCGAGGAAGGCCTCGAGGATGCTCCACGCCACGCCCAACCCCACCACGCGCTGGCCCAGGCACAGCACGTTGGCGTCGTTGTGGGCGCGTGCCATGCGAGCCTCGAACTCCGTCGTACACAGGGCCGCGCGCACGCCCCGGTACTTGTTGGCCACGATGCTCATCCCAATGCCCGTGCCGCACACCAGCACGCCATGGGTATAACGGCCCTCGGACACGGCCTTGGACACGCTCCTGGCGAAGTCCGGGTAGTCCACCGAGGCGTTCGTCGTGGGGCCCACGTCCTCGAACACGATGCCCTTCTCGGTGAGCAGCGCCGTCAGCTCCCGCCGCAGCTCCAGTCCCGCATGGTCCGACGCGATGATGAGCTTCACGTGAGGCCTCCCTCCGTAGCCCTCTCCCAGGGGGAGAGGGGCATCCACGGGCGAGCACCCGTGAGGACTACTTGAAGCGCTTGAAGAGCAGCACCGCGTTGGTGCCGCCGAAGCCGAACGAGTTGCTCATCGCCGCATCCACGCGCTGCTCACGCGCCTGGTTGGGCACGTAGTCCAGATCGCACTCCGGATCCGGCGTGGTGAAGTTGATGGTCGGCGGCAGCACTCCGCGCAGCAGGGCCAGCGAGCTGATGACCGCCTCCGCGCCACCGGCCGCGCCCAGCATGTGGCCCGTCATGGACTTGGTGGAGGACACCGCCACCTTCTTCGCGTGCGCGCCGAAGACCGTCTTGATCGCCTTCGTCTCGTTGGCGTCGTTGAAGGGCGTCGAGGTGCCGTGCGCGTTGATGTAGCCCACATCCTCCGGGTTCATGCCCGCGGACGCCAGCGCCAGACGCATGCAGCGCGCCGCGCCCTCGCCCTCGGGAGCCGGCGCCGTCACGTGGTGCGCGTCCGAGTTGGCCCCGTAGCCCACCAGCTCCGCCAGGATGGTGGCGCCGCGCTTCTTCGCGTGCTCCAGCTCCTCGAGCACCACGATGCCCGCGCCCTCGCCCATCACGAAGCCGTCGCGGTCCTTGTCGAACGGGCGGCTGGCCCCATGGGGGTCGTCGTTGCGCGTGGACAGCGCCTTCATCACCGAGAAGCCACCCATGCCCAGCGGCGTGATGGCCGCCTCGGCGCCACCAGCGATGACCGCATCGGTCTCGCCCAGGCGGATGGACTTCCACGCCTCACCGATGGCGTGGGCGCTCGTGGCGCAGGCCGACACGGGCGACCAGTTGGGCCCCTTGCAGCCATAGCGCATGGAGATGAGGCCCGGCGCCATGTTGATGATCATCTGGATGATGAAGAAGGGCGACAGCCGGTCGAACCCCTTCTCCAGGCCCTTGCGGTGCTGCTCCTCCAGCGAGGAGATGCCGCCGATGCCGGAGCCGACGATGACGCCCACCTTCTCCTGCGCGTAGCCGTGGGGAGCATCCGGGCCGATGGGCAGACCGCTCTCCTTGACGGCCATATCGGCCGCGGCGAGCGCGTACTGGGCGAACAGATCCATTCGGCGCACTTCGCGCTTGTCGATGAACTGCTCGGGCTGGAAGTCCTTCACCTCGCCGGCGAAGCGGGTGTCGATCTTCCCCACCTCGAAGCGCGTGATGGGAGCGATCCCGGACTTACCGGCGAGCATCGCCTGCCAGTTCTTCTCGGTGCCCGTACCCAGTGCCGTGATGAGACCGGTACCGGTGATGACGACTCGTCGGTTTGACACGTTGCTCTCCACTGAATGCGCGCAGCCGCCATGGAACGCTGGGGGTCCAGCGCTCCTGGCCCTACCGGTGCTGCCTACTTCTTATGCGTGTTGATGTAGTTGATGGCATCACCGACGGACTTGATGTTCTCGGCCTCCTCGTCGGGGATCTCGACCTCGAACTCCTCCTCCATCGCCATCACCAGCTCCACGATGTCGAGGCTGTCCGCGCCCAGATCCTCGATGAACGAGGACTCCGGCTTGATCTCGTCCTCCCCCACGCCCAGCTGGTCGGCGATGATAGACTTGACCTTGGCCTCGATTTGAGACGTCGACATAGGTGTAGAACCCTCCTGGAACCACGTGCGGGTCCGGCATACTCCCCCGGACCTCTAGTAAAGGCCGGCGCGGTATACTCCACGCCCGTCGCCAATCCAACCCTTGGCTACATGTACATGCCGCCGTTCACCTTGAGAACTTCTCCGGTGATGTAGGCGGCGGCATCGCTGGCGAGGAAGAGGACGGCGTTGGCCACGTCCTCGGGGGACCCCAGGCGGCCCAGCGGGATGGCGGCCAACATCTTCTCCCGCGTGTCGCCCTCCAGGTGAGAGGTCATGTCCGTGCCGATGAAGCCCGGGGAGACGGCGTTGACCCGGATGTTGCGGCTGGCCAGCTCCCTGGCCACCGACTTCGTCAGGCCGATGAGGCCCGCTTTGGAGGCCGAGTAGGCGGCCTGACCGCCGTTGCCCATCTCGCCTACCACGGAGGTCAGGTTGATGATGGCCCCGCCCCGCTGCTTCATCATCGGCCGGCTGGCCGCGCGGATGAGCGCGAAGGCGCCCTTGAGGTTGGTGTCCAGCTGCTTGTCCCAGTCCTCGTCCTTCACCCGCATGACCAGGCCGTCCACCGCCACGCCGGCGTTGTTGACGAGCACGTCCAGGCGGCCGTGCGTCTTCACCACGCCCTCCAGGGCACTGGCGCAGGCGGCCGAGTCCGCCACGTCGAAGCGCACCGACTCGCCCTTGGCGCCCGCCGCCTGGAGCAGGCCCAGCGTCTCCTGCGCCGCCGCCTCGTTGCCCGCGTAGCTGATGACCACCGTCGCGCCCTGCTTCGCGAAGGCCACCGCGATGGAGCGGCCGATGCCCCGCGAGCCGCCCGTCACCAGAACCACCTTGTCCTTGAACGCGCTCATCTCAGGCCCCCAGTGCCGCCAGAGCCTTCTCCAGGCTCGCGGCGTCATCCACGTTGAACGACTCGATGTCCTTGGTGATGCGCTTGGTGAGCCCGCTGAGTACCTTGCCGGGGCCCAGCTCGATGATGCGCGTCACGCCCTCGGCCCGGAGGGCCTCCACGCACTCGATCCACCGCACCGGGGAGCTGACCTGCTCCAGCAGCAGCGGCACCACGCGGGCGGCGTCGGCGTTGGGCCGGGCCTCCACGTTCGTCACCACCGGCACGGATGGAGCGGACACCTTCACCCGGGCGAGCACCTCGCCCAGGCGCGGCTTCACGGGGTCCATCAGCGCGCAGTGGAAGGGGGCGGACACGGGCAGGGGCATGACGCGCTTGGCGCCCAGCTCCTTGCACTTCGCTCCGGCGCGCTCCACCGCCTGCGCATGGCCGGCGATGACCGTCTGCTCCGGGGAGTTGTAGTTGGCCGGGGACACGACCTGGCCCTGGGCCGCCTCGTCACACGCCGCCTTCACCTTGTCCGGCAGCAGACCGAGGATGGCGGCCATGGCGCCCACCCCCTCGGGGACGGCCTCCTGCATGAAGGAGCCACGAGCGCGCACCGCCCGCACCGCGTCCGCCAGCTCCAGCGAGCCCGCCGCCACCAGCGCCGAGTACTCACCCAGCGAGTGCCCCGCCACGAAGGCCGGCGCCGCTCCCCGCTTGGAGAAGACGGCGTGCGCCGCCACCGACACCGTGAGGATGGCCGGCTGGGTGTTGGCCGTCAGCTTCAGCGCCGACTCCGGCCCCTCGAAGAGCATCTGGGAGAACTTCTCGCCCAGCGCCTCGTCGGCCGCCTCGAAGACGGCCCGGGCCTCGGGGAACTTCTCGTACAGGTCCTTCCCCATGCCGACAGCCTGACTGCCCTGTCCGGGGAAGACGAACGCGATCTTCGACATGCTCCTGCTCCCTCCCTGAAAACCCAACTACCAGCGCATCACCGCGCTGCCCCACGTCATCCCCGCGCCGATGGCCATCATCGCCACCACCTGGCCCTTCTTCAGCCGACCCGACCGGTTGGCCTCATCGAGCGTCATGGGCACCGAGGCGGACGACGTATTGCCGTACTCGTGCAGGTTGAGCCAGCACTTCTCGATCGGCAGCTCCAGCCGCTGTAGCACGGCTTCGAGGATGCGGATGTTGGCCTGATGGGCGATGACGTGATCCACGTCCCGGGCGTGCAGCCCGTTGGCCTTCAGGGCCGTGACGGTGGCGTCCGCCAGCGCGCGGACCGCGAACTTGAAGACCTCTCGGCCGTTCATGTGCAGCGTGTTCAGCTTGTCCTTCAGCACCTCCTCACAGGCGGGCTTGCTGGAGCCGCCACCCGGGATGCAGAGGATGTCCGCGAAGGAGCCGTCCGTATAAAGGTGGGTGGAGAGCAGCCCGCGCTCGGCGTCGTCGGTGGGCGCGAGCACCATGGCGCCCGCCGCGTCCCCGAAGAGCACGCAGGTGTTGCGGTCCGCCCAGTTGACCGTGCGGCTGAGCATCTCCGCGCCGATCACCAGCGCACGCTTCACCTGGCCGGTGCGCAGGAACTGATCGGCCACCGAGAGGGCATAGAGCGAACCGGAGCACGCCGCCGACACGTCGAAGGCGAAGGCGTTCTTCGCCCCCAGCTTGGCCTGCACCACCGCGGCGCACGACGGCATGGGCATGTCCGGCGTCACGGTGCCCACCACGATGAGCCCCAGCTCCTCGGGCCGGACGCCTGCCATCTCCAGCGCCCGCCGGGCCGCCTGCACGGCCATATCACTGGTCGTCTCGCCTGGAGCCGCCACCCGCCGCTGGCGGATCCCCGTACGCTCCGTGATCCACGCGTCCGTCGTATCGACGATCTTCTCGAGGTCGGCGTTGGTCAGGATCTTCTCCGGTGCGTACGAGCCGGTACCGATGATCTGCGTGCGTGACACGGGCGCTCCCTGTTGGGTGGTCCCGACACGAACGCCTCGCGCGCGTTCTCTAATCGGAAATCGCCTCGGCTGTCGCCCCCTTTCCCCGTTGCCGGGCAGGGAGCCAGGCAGTGGCCTCCGCGATGCACCGCGTCAACTCGGGAGGGCCCCCCGCACTGGGGCCTCGGGAGCATGGTCGCCCCCCATCGCATCCAGGACGAGCCTCATCGCGCGCGCCTCCTTCCATGGAGGCCCCGGATGCGGGAGCCAGGAGAGCAGGCAGGTGGACACCTGGGGTCAGGGGGACATAAGAATGTGGGCAGCCGAGTCATGGTTGACGAGGACGTGGTGTTTCCCTGCGCAGGCGCGTTGACTCACACGCCTTGAGCGGCTAGGGTCCGCCGCCTTCCGAGCTTTTGCCGGTCTGGACCGGAGGGGAAACCCGGGGTCCCGGACCGTGACATAGAGGTGAGCCGTGGGTGTTCCCAAGAAGCGTACTTCCAAGATGCGTCGTGACCGCCGTCGCGCGGCCAACAACAACCTGCGGACCGCCGTGCAGGTGATCCAGTGCTCCAACTGCAAGGAGCCCGTGCTGCCCCACCGCGCCTGCGCGGCGTGCGGTCACTACAAGGGTCGCGAGACGATTCCGGGCGCCCAGGCTTGAGCCAGGGCGTCTGACTCCAGCTCCGCTGGAAGGCACGAAGGCCGCTCCCTCTTCCGAGGGGCGGCCTTTCTCCTTTGCGGGCTCCCGCCTCAGAAGACGTTCCCGATGATCGGGGGCGGCTCGGGGTCGATGAGGTACGGGGGGGCGGTCTGGCCCTCATCCCGCAGCCGGAGCGCCAGGTCGATGCGCGCCGCGGCGTTGATGAGCCCCAGGTGGCTGAAGGCCTGGGGGAAGTTGCCCAGCTGCTCGCGCGTGAGCGGGTGCACCTCCTCGGCGAGCAGGCCCAGGTGGTTGGCGGCCTCGGCGTGCACCATGAAGACGTTCTCGGCCTCTTCCAAGCGGTCGGCCAGCGCCAGCACCTCGGCCAGCCAGAAGCCGCACAGGGTGAAGCCGCCCTCGGGCCCGCTGATCCCATCGTCCATGCGGTAGCGCCGGAGGAAGGAGCCCGCCCCCAGCTCGGCACGCAGCCAGTCGATGGTGCGCATGACGAGCGGCTCGGTCGCCCGGAAGCACCCCACGATGGGCAGCAGCAGTAGCGCTGCATCCGGCTCATCGCCCCCGTAGAAGCCCACGAAGTGCTGCCCCGAGGAGTCCACGCCCTGGCGGAGGATGTCGCTCCGGATCAGCTCCGCCTGACGACCACAGTCTTCCTCGAGGGCCGGCTCGGCGAAGAGCCGGGCCAGGTGCTGCCCGCGCCGCAAGGCCACCCAGCACATGAGCTTGGAGTGCACGTTGTGGCGCATGCCCCGGCGCGGCTCCCAGATGCCATGGTCCGGCTCGCGCCAGCGGCGGGCGGTGGTTTGGATGACCCGCTTCAGGAGCCCCCAGGTGCGCAGGGGGATCTGCCCTCCGAACCGCTCATGCAGGTAGGCCGCGTCGAGCAGCGCGCCCGCGGTGTCGAACTGGAGCTGATCCCTCGCGTCGTTGCCGATCCGCACCGGGGCCGAGCCCTGGAAGCCCGCGAGGTGCTCGAGGACGCGCTCCGGGGGCACGGGGCCGCCATCCAGCGAGTACATCACCTGGAGGGGATCTCCCCGGCTCAACGTGTCGCGCACGAAATAGAAGAACTCCCGGGACTCGTTGGGGTAGCCGATCAGGTTGGTGGCCCGCACCGCCATCGCCGCGTCGCGCACCCAGCTGAAGCGGTAGTCCCAGTTGCGCGTGCCGCCAATCCACTCGGGGAGCGAGGTGGTGGCCGCGGCCACCATGGCGCCGGTGGGCGCGTACATCAGCAACTTCAACACCAGCGCCGAGCGCAGGACGCTGTGCCTCCAGGGACCTTCGTACCGGAGCTGCTGGGCCCACTGGCGCCAGGCCTGGCGGGTGGCCCGGAGCTGCTCGAAGGGCCGGTACGCGGCGATGGGCTCGGGCCGATCCGAGTCCCAGGCCAGCACCATCCATCGCCGCTCCCCCGTGCCGAGCCGGATGCGCGTCTGGAGGCCCGACTCGCCATACCGCTCCCACTGGGCCGCCCCGTCGAGCACCGCGACCATCCGCTCGCCGAGGGCGCCGTGCGCGACCAACCCGTGCTCCTTGAGCTCCACCCGCGTCTGCGACTCCCCGTACCGGAAGCGGGGATCGAAGATGACGTTCAGCTCGAGCGAGCCCTCCACGCACTCGATGCGCCGGTGCACCTCGTGGATGGTGGCCCGCGGGTCGTTCGTCCACGGCATGTAGTCGATGATCCGGACGACGCCCTTGCGCTCGACGCGGAAGAGCGTCTCCAGGACGTTGGTGTCCGGGTCGTAGCGCTGGAGGCTCTCGAAGGGCCAGGTGGACGGGGTGATGCCCGTGAAGCCGCCCTTCTCGTCATCGAGGATGCCGGCGAAGACGCTCGGGCTGTCGAAGCGCGGGAAGCACAGCCAGTCGATGACGCCATCGGGCCGGACGAGGGCACAGGTGATGCCGTCGCCGATCAGCCCCCGGCTGGCCAGGGAGATCTCCCGGTGCGACCACGGATTCGAGAACCGGAACGGCCGGGTCATCCTCTTGGCGGCACTGTAGAGGTCCATTCGCCAAGGGTAGGAATCCTCCAGGTCCCGGAATCAGCCTGGATGGGCTCCAGTCGGGCGAGCAGCCCATCCACTGCCCCGGTGTGGGGTCAGCAACGAGAACCGTGGCATCTGTCCGGGAACATGAGGCACTCCATCACACGTGGCCGGTGGTCGTTGTTGCTGGCGCTGGGGCTCTCCCTCCCCGCGCTGGCGGGGCCTCACCCTGGCCTCTTCTTCGAGGCCTCCCAGGTCGAGGGGCTGCGTCAGAAGGCGCAAACGAGCCACCAGGTCATCTACCAGTCCCTGCTGAAGGGGACGACGACGTACCTGGACACGACCCTCTCGTCGTCCGGCCAGGTGACCTGGAAGTCCACCGGGCGCACCCAGCAGCTCGGCGATCGGCGGGAGATCGGCAACCTGCTGGTGGTGTTCTCCTTCGTGGCGCAGCTCTCCACGGACAGCCGCTACACCGATCTGGCGAAGCACTGGCTGCTGACCGTCTCCTCGTGGGGAAACCTGGACCTGGACGGCACGCATGACCTGATGCAGGCGCACCTGCTGGGAGGCGTCGCGGTGGCCTATGACCTGCTGGCGCCACGGCTCTCCTCCAGCGAGGCCGCGAAAGTGCGCGCCACGCTCCAGCAGAACGCCAACGCCCTGGCACAGGTCTCCAAGAGCGGGGCCTGGTGGGCGGACGAGTACCTCCAGAACCACAACTGGATCAACCATGCGGCCATCGGGCTCGCGGCGCTGGCCACCCGGGGCGAGCTGCCGGACAGCACCACCCAGCCCTGGCTCGACCTGGCCGTCGGTAACGGACGCAAGGTGAAGCGGGTGATGGACCTGGTGCCGGACGGTACGTACCACGAGGGCACCGCCTACCTCCTGTACGGGCTGAGCTGGTACCTGCCCTTCGTCAGCGCGCTGAAGCAGGTAACGGGCATCGACGTGGGCGACCTGGGCCTGGTGAAGCACTTCCCCCGCGCCTTCGCCTACGCGCAGCTCCCGGAGAAGCCCTCGCACTACCTGCTGATGCACGGCGACTTCTACGGCTTCAGTCCGGACCTGGGGCTGATGCCCCTGCGCTACGCGGCGACGCGCTACCGGGACCCGCTGGCCCAGGCCACGGCGGACACCTGGATGCGCGGCACGCCCGCCAACAGCTGGGCGCCCGAGCTCAACCCGCGCGTCTTCGAGTTCCTCTACTACGACGAGACCCTGCGCGCTGGCGACCAGCGCACCCAGCCGCTGGACTGGTACGGCGACAACCAGCAGGCGGCGGTGTTCCGAAGCGGCTGGGGCAAGGGCTCGCTCCTGTTCGCGCTCAAGAACGGCCCGTATGGCGGCATGGCCGGGTGGCAGTGGATGCAAAGCGGCATGGAGCCGCGCGGCACGCTGAACTTCAGCCACGACCACGCCGACGACAACGGCTTCTACCTCTACGGCAACGGCTCCTGGCTCGCGCCCGAGGCGGCCGGCTACTACATCGGCCATACCAACTCGCCGGGGCCGGCGGCCAACCAGACCGTCTTCCACAACTCGCTGACCATCGACGGCCAGGGCCAGCTCGGCGAGGGCGTGCGCGACAGGAGCGACTCCGCCATGGCCTACGGCTGGTACCTCGGGCGCAAGGGCGGCCTCCCCTTCTTCGGCTCCAGCGAGCACTTCGGCTACACCGTCGGCGACGGCTCCGCGCTCTACCCCGCCACGCTGGGGCTGCGCCGCTGGGACCGCCATGCCCTCTTCCTCGACCGTCGCTGGGTGGTGCTGCGCGACGTGGTGCAGTCCTCGAAGTCCCACGCCTACCGCTGGGCCTGCCACTTCATGAACGGGGCGAGCCGCGAGGGCGCCTGGCTCCACGGGCGCGGCGAGAACGGTCAGGCCCTCGGCGTGGCGGTGGTGGCCCCCGAGTCCTTCGACGCCTCGTTCGCGCAGCAGCGTCCCGTCAGCATCCAGAAGCTCAATCCGGCGGGCTCCGTCACCCTCGCCGAGGTGAAGCCCACCACCACCTCGGCCAACGCCACCTTCCTCACGGCCCTGGTGCCCACGGCTGAGTCGGCCTGGGCCTCGCGTCCCACGGTGAAGGCGCTCGATAGCCGCCTGCCCGACGCCGGCCTCAAGGTGACCGAGGGCACCACCTCCTCCTCCGCCCTCTTCAATGACCTCCCCGAGCAGAGCCGCGAGGTGGGCGGCCTCCGGCTGACGGGCCTCGCTGGCGTCGTCCGCTACGAGGGCTCCATGCCCACCCGGGTGCTGCTCGTCCGGGGCACGCTGCTATCCGATGCCTCGCGCACCCTGATCAGCCAGGACAGCCCCACGGCGATGTTGGAAGCCGAGGGGCTCGCCTCCGATACGCTGCGCCTGTCCGGCAAGTCCCTGGGCACCCCTCGCATCCATGCGCCCCGCGCCACCCGCGTCCTGTGGAACGGCGTGGACATCGCCTTCCAGCGCCAGGGGGACTTCATCGTGGTGGGCAAGACCGACGACTCGCTCCCCTCGGCGCCCCCGGCCCCGGTCTCCAACGAGCCCCAGCACGAGGAGGTCGATGTGGCTCCACCCCTGGAAAGCGCTGGCTCGACGCTGCCCCCACCTCACGAGCCCGACGCCTCACGGCCCCTCGGTCTGTCATGCTCGACGGGGGATGAACAGTTCGCGCTGGCTTTCGGCGTGCTGACCCTGGGCGGGGTAATCCGCTCGCGTCGGCGCCGAAGGGCCGCTCGCGCTCCCGACGCTTCCCTGCTCGGGTGAGCCGTCGGGTACGGGGCACTCCCTCCCCAAGGCCAGTACTTTGTCCGACAAGTCCAGAAAGGCGGTTCTGGAAAGCTTCACGTGTCTGAGCGGCATTCCTACTTTGGCGCCTACGTCAGCAGGGTCGTACGGGGCGTTTCGGGGGGAGGCACGTGATGGAAGAGCGGGAGAACCTGGACGGGCACATGGCGGCGGGCATCGCGTGGGCGGCGGACTCGAATCGGGTCTCCCGAAGCGAAGCCCCCGCGCCGGGATTCGAGGAACTCTTCCCCTCCGAGCCGCCGCCCGCGGCCGTGGCACGGTGGGCCTCCGAGTCGGACTTCTTCGACCTGATGGCGGAGCGGCTCGGGGCTCACGCCCAGCCCCTGGATGCGCTCACGGTCGAGCGCTACCGCGAGACACGGCGGCCCTGGTTCAACAAGGAGTTCCGCTTCCGGTTGATGGGGGAGCTGCGCGGCAAACGCGTGCTCGACGTGGGCTGCGGGGATGGCAGCAACGCCATGCTGATGGCCCGGTTCGGCGCCCGGGTGACGGGCATCGACATCTCCCCCAAGTCCATCGAGCTGTGCCACCGCCGGGCGGAGCTCGACCGCGTCGGGAGCAACACCCAGTTCATCTGCTCGCCCCTGGAGACCGCGCAGCTCCTGGAGGGCGCCTACGACATCATCTGGGGTGACGGCGTGCTGCACCACCTCATCCCGGAGCTGGACGGGGTAATGCGCAAGCTCGTGAGCTGCGCGAAGCCCGGAGCCCTCTTCCTCTTCTCCGAGCCGGTGTGCCTCTCGCCCCTGCTGCGGCGGCTGCGCAAGCGGATTCCCATCCACACGGATGCCACGCCCAACGAGCGGCCCCTCGAGCGCGCCGAGCTGGCGACGATCCGGCGCTACCTCCCCCAGTTGGAGATGCGCTGGTTCAGCTTCCTGTCCCGGTTGGATCGCTTCTTCCTGCACCACAACAACTACGAGCGCTCCCCGCTGCCGTGCCGCCTCGCCGCGGACGCGCTGGGGCGTGCCGACCAGCTCGTCCTCTCCATGCCGGGCCTCCAGATGCTGGGCGGCATGTGCGTGATGTCCGGCCAGATTCCGAAGAACGGCTGAGCACTTCCTCCAGGCCACCCCATGAAACCTGCCCTGCTGATCGGCCTCCTCCTGTTGAGCGCCTGCACGGGTGCGCTCGACGCCGGGAACCCGAACCCACCGACTGACTCGGAGCCCCTCGCTCCAGGAATACCGCCCGAGGGCGGACCCCCGGCCACCGAAGCCCCCTCCGTGGACTCCGGGGTGCCAGACGCGGGCGCGCCCTCGGCGGACGCGGGCACGCCCTCCCGGGCGGAGCCCTCCCCCGAGCGGCCCCGGTGGCCGGCGCTCCAGGCGGCCGTGCCCACCTACGAGCTGACGTTGAAGCAGGAGGACTTCCAGGCCCTCCACGACCATGCGAAGGATCCGCCCTCGAAGGAGTTCCGGGTGAAGGGCCGGTTCACCCTCGAGGGCCGCACGTACGCGGTGGAGCTGGGCTTCCGAGGGCGCTCCACCAAGACGGACCCGCGCATCGCGAAGAAGTCCTGGCAGGTGCGTTTCGAATCGAAGGATCGCTTCGAGGGCCAGAAGCGCATCGAGCTGCTCGCGGAGTGGAAGGACGCCGGCCATCTCACCGAGAAGCTCTGGTACGACCTGGCCGCGAGCGTGGGCCTGCGCGTGCCGCGTGCCCGCTACGCCCAGGTGAAGCTCCACCTCCAGCAGCCAGACGGGACCGTCCTCACGAGGTACGAGGGCGTCTTCACTGAACTGGAGTCCCTCACCGAGGACTTCCTCGATGCCCATGGCTTCGATGAGGACGGCGACATCTACCGCTGCGGCATGATCGACTGCGAGCTGCGCCCGCCGCCCCAGGAAGCGTACATGGAGCCCTGGGAGAAGAAGACGAACGAGAAGCAGCCGTGGAACCGGCTGTGGGCCTTCCTCGAGGGCATCAACCGCACGCCACCCCACCAGTTCGCCACCTTCGCGGAGCAGCGACTGGAGCTGGATGACTACCTCTCCTGGTTGGTGGTGGAGACGTTCATCGCCAATGACCTCCAGGGCGACTCGCGCAGCTACCTCGTCTACGACCGCGAGACGGACAAGTGGACGTACGTGCCATGGGATTTGAACAACGCCCTGTCGCTCTACAACCGCACCAACGCCGTCATCCAGGGCGTGAAGTCCCGCCATCCGCTCTTCAGCTTCACCGCCTACGACCCGAGGGTGTACGAGCTCTTCGAGTTCCGCCGCGACGTGCTCGGCTACACGGACATGAAGCCGACGTACAGCACGCTGTCCACGCGCATCTACGACGACCCGGACCTGCGCGCCCGCTATGTCGCCCGGCTGCGGCGGCTGCTCGACACCTGGCTCACGGAGGACAACCTCGGCCCGCGCGTCGATGCCATGCACGGGTTGCTCGCCCCATTCATCCTGCCCGGCGGGGACGGCAAGACGGTGGACCCATACGTCAGCCCCGAGCACGCCGCCCGGAGCGCCAACTACCTCCGCCGCTTCGTGCGTGAGCGCCGCGCGTGGCTGCTCCAGCACCTCCAGGAGATTGAATCGCTCGGCAATGGAGCGCTCGTCGTGGACCGGGTGGGGCGGGAGGCATCCGGCGCCTTCTGGGTGCAGCTCTACAACCGGGGCAGCGCACCGGTGGCCCTGGAGGGACTGCGGCTCTCGGGCAATACCCGCGTCCCAGGCCAGTGGATGCTGCCTGACCTCACGGTGCGGCCCGGGCAGATCGTCACCTTCCGCCAGGGCGCCGCTGGCTTGGAGCACCTGGGCGCGACGATGAACCCGGAGCGCCCCGAGGTCTCCCTCTCCGCCGCGGACGAGAAGACGGTGCTGGATCTGCTGTGGCTGGCTCCACTGAAGCCGGGCGAGGCCTACGGCCGGCAGCCTCGCGGCGCCGAGACCTTTGGCCCCCAGCCCGGCCCATGACACCGAGCCCCTCCGAAACACAGAAGGCCGCCCCTCTTTCGAGGTGGCGGCCTTCGTACTTCCAAGCTGCCGGGCACGGGCTCAGCCCTGGATCTTGATGTCCTTGAGCACCGCGAGACGCGGATCCACGAACTTCGTGTCGCAGCCGCACTGCTTCTCGTTGAGATTCTGGCCGCACTTCACGCACAGCCCGCGGCAGTCCTCGCGGCACAAGGCGCTCATCGGCAGGGACAGCAGCACCTGCTCGCGCACGATGGGCTCCAGGTCGATGACCTTCCCATCGAACACCTCCTCGTCCGCCTGCTCCAACCCGAACGAGCCGCCGCTCTCGCCGCTGCCCCGGTCCTTCTCCTCCAGTTCCTCGTCGCTCAGCACGTCCTCGCCCCGGGCGAGCGACTCGGGCACGAGGTTGATGGTGAAGACCACGGGCAGCTCCAGCTTCGACTCCGTGAGGCAGCGCTTGCACTCGGCCACCACGCGGGTGGTGA
Source organism: Archangium sp. (assembly GCF_036389735.1). GTDB lineage: Bacteria > Myxococcota > Myxococcia > Myxococcales > Myxococcaceae > Archangium. The sequence continues at coordinate 18,478 of NZ_DASVWK010000447.1, forward strand.
ACTTGCCCTCGACCAGCACGCCGCCGCTCACCTTGCGCAGGTTCGCCGATACGGACAGGGGCTCGGTCGCCCGGAAGCCAGAGTCCTCGAGCGCGGCCCCGAGCAGCTCGAGGCTCATCTGCTCATTGACCTTGAGCCCTTGGTCGCGAATTTGATCAATCTTTACGAGCATCTATCCGACTTCCTATCCAAAAAGGGGCGCGCATCATGGGGAGGCCCCCCCCCGCAGTCAACGCGCCTGAACCTCCATAGATGTCACCGGTCCGTTGCCGTTGCGGGACCGTCCACGAGGTGGAGGCCCGTCTGCCCGTCTGCTAGGCTGGCGGGCAATGTACGTCTGGCGGAATCGCCTGGTGGCCAGCCTCGTCGTGGGGAGCCTGCTGTCCCCTACCGCCGCGCTCGCCCGGCCCCTCTTCCCACAGCCCCTCCTCTTCCAGGTGGCACCCGCCCGCCCGGAGATCGGCCGCGCGCTCCAGCAGATCGAGAACGGTGAGTTCGAGGAGGCGGTGAAGACGCTGGAGGCCGGCCTCGACGCGCCGGACGTCACCGATGATCAGCTCGTGGAACTCTACCGGCTGCTCGGCCTCACCTCCCTGTACCTGGGGGACGAGGAGCGGGCCCGCGAGGCCTACGAGAAGCTGCTCCAGGCGCGGCCGGACTACGAGCTGCCGCGCAACACGCCTCCCAAGATCCGCACCCTCTACGCGCGCATCAAGGAGGACATCAAGAACCGCCGCGTGCGGCCGGTGACCCTCCAGGTGGACCCCATCCCGGATGCCACCGGAAGCGAGCCGGTGGTGGCGACGGCGACGATCGAGGAGATGGCGCTCGGAGCCCGGGCGCGGCTCTTCTACCGGCGCGCGGGCGCGCAGGCGTACAGCTCGGTGGACTTCACGCGCGACCGGGCCCACAAGGAGCGCTACGTCGCCACCATCCCCGCCTACGAGCTGCCCGCGGCCGCCTCCGCCTACGAGGTGGAGTACTACTTCGAGGTGGCGGACGCCGCGCAGCGCCGATTGGCGGGAAGGGGTGATGCCTTCAACCCGCTCGTCTTCCAGATCGCCCCCGAGGCCGGAGCGGTGGCCAGGGCGGGCGAGCGTCCCTGGTACAAGAGCCCGTGGCTGTGGGTGGCCGTGGGCGCGGTGGCCGTGGCGGGTACCGCCGGAGCCGTCGTCTACGCCACCTCCGAGGAGCGCGGCCGCGTTCCCATCACCGTTCGCGTCAACCCATGAGCCCGCGCACTTCCCTCCTCCTCCTGCTCGGTACCGCTCTGGCCGCCGGTTGCGGGGCCGCGCCTTCCACCTCCGGAGTGCCCCTCGCCCTGGACGTGATGATCGACCGGGCCGTCCTCGATGAGCTGGGCGCCTTCCAGGTGGTGGTGCTCCCCGACGGCCAGTCCCGCCGGTGCGGCGAGCTTCAGCGCACCTGTCTCAACCAGCACGTGAAACCGGACGAGGCGCTCGTCCTCGAGGACTCGAATGGCAAGGAGGCGCGAGCCCTGCGCTTCCCCGCGGGGCTCGACCGGGACGGCGCCCAGGAGCTGGCCGTGGACATCCCGGTGGGCCGCGACTACGTCGTGATCATCGAGGCCCTGTCCCGCACCAACCCGCCGCGTTTCCTGGGCAGCTCCTGCAACTACCTGGAGACCGTCAGCTCCACGCGGAACGATCCGCTCATCGCCGCCCCCATCTCCCTGGTCGCGGTCGAGTGTGATCCGACCTTCGCGCCCTGAACACGCGGGGCTGGCGGGCGGACGAGCCCTGTCACCGAGGCGTCACGTGCTCGTCATTCAACCGCCACGACCAATCTGCTAGGCCATCGGGAGCGGAGGAACGATGGCGCGCATCCTGATCATCGAGGACGAGCAGGACCTGTCCGGACTGGTGGAGTACAACCTGCGGGCGGCGGGATTCGAGGCCGAGGTGGCGGGCACCGGAGCGAGCGGACTGGCAAAGGCGCGCGCCCACATACCGGACCTCGTGCTGTTGGACCTGATGCTGCCGGACCTGGCGGGCAGCGAGGTGCTGCGCCTGCTCAAGAACGACTCCGAGCTGCGCAAGGTGCCGGTCATCATCGTCAGCGCCAGGGGCCAGGAGTCCGACCGCGTCCAGGGCCTGGAGCTGGGCGCGGACGACTACGTGGTGAAGCCCTTCTCGGTACGCGAGCTGCTACTGCGCGTCAAAGCGGTGCTGCGGCGCGCGGACGTCGAGGAGGGGCCGGCGGCCCAGCTCGCCGTGGGCGACATCCAGCTCGACACCTCGCGTCACCAGGTGCGTGTGAAGGGCCAGGAGGTGGTGCTCACCGCGCTGGAGTTCCGCCTGCTGCGCACCCTGCTGGAGCGGACGGATCGCGTGCAGACGCGCGAGGTGTTGCTCTCGGACGTGTGGGGCATCCAGGCGGAGATCCACACCCGCACGGTGGATACGCACATCAAGCGCCTGCGCGAGAAGCTGGGTCCCGCGGGCGACATCATCGAGACGGTGCGCGGCGTGGGCTACAAGCTCAGCCCCCCGTGACGGGACGGCCTCCATGCCCCTGCGCCTCCTGCTGATTCCGCTGCTCGTCCCGGCCCTCGGGGCGCTCCTCCTCTTCCTGCTGCTGGGCTGGCAGTGGGATGCCTTCTTCGTGTCGCTCGCCACCCTCGCCGGCTCCGCGCTGACGCTGGTGGTGGGACGGGGCACGCTCAAGCGGCAGCTCCTCACGCTGGCCCGCGAGGTCCGCACCCGCGCCGAGGGCCCCTCCACCCCGGTCACCCCCAGGGGCGAGGGCGAGGACGAGCGGCTCGATGAGGTGGCCAGCCTCCAGGGCGCCATCGACTCGCTCCACCAGCAGCTCACCGCGCGCAACGCCGGCCTCAACCAGGAGGCGCGCACCCTGATCGCCGTGCTGGACGGCATGGCCGAGGGCCTGTGGGTGACGGACGCCGAGGGCACCGTGGTGCGCCACAACGACGCCCTGCGCGGCATGCTCCAGACGACGGGGAGCATCGTCGGCCAGCGGCCCCTGGCCCTGCTGCGCAACGACGTGCTCAACGACGCTGTCATCCGCGCCTGCCGCGACGGCGCCTCCACCCACCTCGAGCTGACGTTGGAGAGCATGTTCCCTCGCACGCTCGCCATCCGGGTAACGCCCCTGGGGAGGGATCTGCCGGGCAGCGCCGCCGTCTTCCATGACGTCACCGAGCTGCGCCACCTGGAGAAGGTGCGCAAGGACTTCGTGGCCAACGTCTCCCACGAGCTGCGCACCCCCATCACCGCCATCCGCGGCTACGCCGAGACGCTCCAGAGCGGGGCCCTCCAGGACGCCACCATGGCGCCCAAGATGGTGGACATCATTCACCGCCAGTCCGAGCGCCTCTCGGAGCTCGTCGAGGACCTGCTGGAGCTGTCCCGGCTGGAGTCACGCGAAGTGAAGTTCCAGGTGGTGGACGTGCCCCTGGCGGTGGCGGCCTCCCGGGCAGCCGAGGTGGTGCGTCACAAGGCGGAGGGCAAGAGAATCACGGTCGAGCTGGACGTCCCACAGTCCCTGGTGGGCCGGGGAGACGAGCGGGGCCTGGAGCAGGTGCTGCTCAACCTGCTGGACAACGCCGTGAAGTACACGCCCGAGGGTGGGCGGGTGAAGGTGACGGGCGCCCTGGAGGAGGGCCGCTGCGTCGTCCACGTCCGGGACACGGGGGTGGGCATCGAGCCCAGGCACCTGGCCCGGATCTTCGAGCGCTTCTACCGGGTGGACAAAGGAAGGAGCCGGGACATGGGGGGGACGGGCCTGGGCCTGTCCATCGTCAAGCACCTGCTGGGTGCCATGGGGGGGGAGGTGCGGGTCGAGAGCCAGCCAAACGAGGGCTCCGTCTTCACGATTTTCCTTCCAGCAGCGGTGCCCACGGCGGCCGTAGCGGGTTAGGATGGGTCATCCATGCGGGTCGCCATCCTCGCCGACATTCACGGGAACCTCCCCGCCTGCGAGGCCGTCCTCGAGGACATCGCTCGCGTAGCGCCTGACTACATCGTGGCCGCGGGAGACCTCGCGCTGCGGGGTGCACACCCTCGCGAGACGGTGGAGCTGCTCTTCGATCGCTGCGATGCGATCCTCATGGGCAACACCGACTGCTACCTCGCTGGCCACTACCTGGGTGGGGCCTACCGCGAGAAGGACCACTGGAAGACGGAGCTGCTCCAGTGGACGAGGGATCAGCTCGGGGAGACCTGGCTGCAGCGATTGGGCGCCCTGCCCTTCTCGGTGCGCTACACGCCACGCCGGGGGCAGGACCTGTTCGTCTGCCACGCCAACCCGCGCAACCTCGAGGACTCGCTGGACCCCACGCTGGACGAGAGCATCGTGCGCCGCTACCTCCAGAACCTGGATGCGGCCGCGGTGGCCTTCGGCCACCTGCACTTCCCCTCCCGCCGGCGCGTGGGCCGCATGCTGATCGCGGACGTGGCCAGCGCGGGCATCCCCCGCGACGGCGATCTGCGCCCCGCCTACGGCGTCTTCACCTTCACTCCCAAGGGCTGGCGCGTGCAGATCCGCCGCGTGCGCTACCCGGTGCGCAAGACGACCCAGTCGCTCACCGCGCGCCGCGTGCCCGGCGGCCCCCTCCTCATCCACAAGCTCGTCGAGGCGCGCTACCGCCACCACCACGCGCTGATGGAGGCCGCGCGCCGCCACTCGGGCCTGCCGCCGCCCGGCCCGGTGCTGCGCCCGCCGCCCGGGGCGTCCGCCCTCACCAAGACTCCGACGCACGAGATACCGTTGGTGATTCCCCCGCCCCCCATCCTCAAGCAGGCCGTGGGCGACGAGCTCCTCCCGGCGCCCTCGGAGGACGGGACCGCCCCGCTCTCCGCCGTGACGGACCTGGACGGTTGACGGGAGCGATGTCACACAGTTGTTGCAACTGTGTCACAACGGCGAAAACAGGGGGGCCCAGAGTCCGCCGTCGCCATGCCCCACGTCCTCATCGTCGATGACGAGCGAGATCTCGCCGATCTCATCGACTTCAATCTCCGCGCCGCCGGCTTCTCCACCCACGTGGCCCCCACGGGCGAGTTGGCCCTGTCCGCCGCCCGCGAGCAGCACACGGATCTCGTCCTCCTGGACCTGATGTTGCCGGACATGTCGGGCGTGGAGGTGTGCCGGCGGCTGCGAGCCGCCAACGACACCCGCGACGTGCTCATCGTCATGCTCACCGCCAAGGGCGAGGAGGCCGACCGCGTGCTCGGCTTCGAGGTGGGCGCCGACGATTACGTCACCAAGCCCTTCAGCGTCCGGGAGTTGGTGCTGCGCCTCAAGGCCATCCTCCGCCGAGGCGGCACCGCCCGCGATGGCTCCGCGCCGCTCGCGCTGGGCCCCCTCACGCTCGACATCGCCGCCCACCGCTTCCACGTGGACGGCAAGGAGGTGAGCCTCACCGCGCTCGAGTTCCGCCTGCTGGAGTACCTCATGGCCCGTGTGGGCCGCGTGCAGTCCCGAGAGCAGCTCCTCGCGGAGGTGTGGGGCCTGTCCAGCGCCCTGGAGACGCGCACCATCGACACCCACGTCATGCGCCTGCGCGACAAGCTCGGCTCCGCGCGCGCCTACCTCGAGACGGTGCGTGGCGTGGGCTACCGCATCGTCGAGCCGAACGCGTCCTGAAAGCCGTTGCGCATTTGTCACGTGGCTTTCCTCAAACAGCCACAGTGGCCCGGTAGATGTCCGCCTGTCTTTCAACACCGGACAGCAAGAACACCCGGAGCCACTTTCCCCCATGCGCAACCTGCTCGCCGCACTGCTGACCCTGTCCTCTGGTGCCGTCCTGGCCCAGGAGGCCACTCCGGCCCCCGAGACGGCCGCCGCCCCCGAGGCCGCCGCCCCGAGCGTCGACGAGCGCGTCACCACCACCGAGGGCAAGGTCTCCTCCATCGAGGAGCAGCTGCTGGAGATCAAGAGCGCCCTCTCCCCGCTCACGAAGTTGAAGTTCTCCGGCTACGTGCAGGCCCGCTACCTGTGGGAGGAAACGCGCGAGGATGGCACTGGCGGCCACAGCCGCTTCACCGTGCGCCGTTCCCGTCTCAAGGCCACCTATACCGGAGACATCGCCCAGTTCATGCTTCAGCTCGACGCCTCGCCCAGCGGCGTGGCGCTCCGGGACGCGGAGGCGACGCTCTTCATCCCCGGCACGAAGCAGACCATGTCGCTGACGCTGGGTCAGGTGAAGTGGCCCTTCGGCTTCGAGTCCGTGCAGTCCTCCAGCGAGCGTGAGTTCCCCGAGCGCACCCGCGTCGTCCGGGCCTTCCTCCCCGACGAGCGGGACCGCGGCGTCCGGTACAGCGCGAAGTACGGCCCCCTGCGCCTGAATGCCGGCGTCTTCGACGGCAACGGCATCAACTTCCCGGGCTTCGTCGGCGTGGACAACGACAAGGAGAAGGACGTCATCGGCCGCGCCGGATTCGACCTGAAGTGGATCTCCGGTGGTGTCTCCGGTTGGTACGGTCACACGCTGGGCAGAGGCGCCACG
>NZ_DASVWK010000448.1:0-5018 GCF_036389735.1 Archangium sp.
TGCTTGTGGGACAATGGCGGCCCATCGTGAAGACACTCCGGTACTCCCTGCTCGCCTCGCTCCTGCTCGTGCCCCTGCTTCCGGGGCCCGCGGCGGAAGAACGCCCCACCACCGTCTCGGTGCTCGAACCCGCCGGCAAGGACTGTGAGTGGATTCAGCTCGAGCCCTTCACGTCGACGCGGCGGGTCCTCGCGCGACTCGCGGTGGACTGCCAGGGAGGAAGCACGGCGCTGAGCCGGGACGGCAAGCGTGGCGCGGTGCGGTTCTGGCGCGGAGGGGTCAGCGCGCCCGTGGTGGGCAGGCCCACGTTCCCCGAGCCCTTTCCCTCTCCCGCGTTCCGCGACCGCTTGTTCCTCGTGGAGCTCACGGCGGGTGGGGTCGAGGAGCTTCCGTTGCCTCCCTCGGGCGAACTCGTCGAGTTCGGCTTCGATGCCGGGGGCCGGCTGCTCGGGCTCACCCTGGAGCTGGTCGCCCCGGCCCAGAAGGAGACGCGGACGGTGGAGATCGACGGGAGGGGGAGCCGAGAGCGCCAGGGCTCGGGGCGCACGCTGCTGGCCCACGCCTTCGCCTACGAGGGAGGGACGTGGACACGACTGGCCTCGAAGGCGTCCACGGAGTTCGCGGGGACCCGCGTCCTGGCGCTCCGGAAGGAGCTCGGCGAACGGTCGAGCCGCTCGCTGGATCCGCGCTTCGAGCCCCGGGAGATCGAGGACGACGAGGTGCTCGACCAGTTGTACGAACACGCGCCGGAGCAGCCCGAGGGAGAATGGACCCTGCTCCGGAGCGGGCGTTACACCCTGGCGCTCTGGGGCACGCCTTTCGGTGACGAGTTGCTGGCGACGGGCCTGCTCCGGCGCGTGGAGAAGGGGAGGGTGGTACCGCTCCCCGGTCATTCCTACCGCGAGAACGATCTGGTCAGCATCCAGTCCCTCGGGCCCTTCCTGCTCGTCTCGTTGGCCGACTCCGGTGGGCATCCCCGCCTGTACCGGGACAAGAAGCTCGTCTGGAGCTCGGAGAGCGCGCGGGCGGTGACGTTCTGGCCGAGGTAAGGTAGGCCCTACATGTTCGCGCTGCTCCGCCTCGTCTCCCTGCGACACTTCCTGGGTTCTCCCCTGCGTACCGCCCTCACGGTGCTGGGCGTGGCCGTGGGGGTGGCGACCATGGTGGGAGTGATGTCCATCAATGGCTCGGTGCTGGACGCCTTCCGCTCGACAGTGGACGCCATCGCCGGCAAGGCGGACCTCACGGTGGCGGGCGCGCAGACGGGCTTCGAGGAGTCCGTGCTGGAGCGGGTGCGGGCGGTGCCCGGGGTGACGCACGCCTCGGGGGCGATGACGGTGATTGCCCCGGTGAAGGGCGCCCCGGGCGAGCGGCTCTACGTGATGGGCGTGGACCTGCTGGATGACGGCCACTTCCGCACCTACGAGGGCGTGGACAAGGACCTCGGCACGCTCTCGGATGACCTGGAGTTCCTCAACTCGACGGACCGGATGCTCGTCTCGGAGCGCTTCGCGCGCGAGCACGGGTTGAAGGTGGGGGACACCTTCCAGCTCATCACCGGGAGTGGGCCCCAGGACTTCGTGGTGCACGCGCTGATCCGCGAGTCGGGGCCGGTGAAGGCCTTCGGCGGCTCGGTGGGGGTGATGGACGTGGCGTCGGCGCAGGCGGCCTTCGGGCGCGAGCGGGTGCTGGATCGCATCGACGTGGCGGTGGACCCGGGGGTGGGCGTGGAGGCGGTGCGGGCGCGTCTCCAGGCGGCCCTGGGCGGAGCCTTCGAGGTGGAGCGCCCGTCGCGCCGAGGGGGCTCGGTGGCCACCATGGTGCGCAGCTTCCAGTTGGGGCTGAACCTGGGCTCCGCGGTGGCGCTGCTGGTGGGGGTGTTCCTCGTCTACAACACCATCGCCATCGGCGTGGTGCAGCGGCGGCGCGAGATTGGAACGCTGCGCGCACTGGGGGCCACGCGCCTGCGCATCCGCGCCCTCTTCACGCTGGAGGCGCTGGTGCTGGGCGGGGTGGGCACGGCGGTGGGGCTGCCGCTGGGCGTGCTCGTGGGCCGGGTCGCCATCGGCTGGGTGTCCACTGCCATCTCCAGCCTCTACGTGCAGGTGAACGCGCGCGACGTGACGGTGGGGCCGCTGGAGCTGGGCCTGGGCGTGGCGCTCGGGGTGCTGGGCAGTGGCTTCGCGGCACTGCGGCCGGCGCTGGTGGCCTCGAGCGTGCCTCCGGTGGAGGCGCTGCGCCGGGACGCGGCCCAGGGCGCGGACGTGGGGACGCGCTCGGTGACCACGGTGCTCGGGGTGGGATGCCTGCTGCTCGTCCACCCGGCCACGCTGCTGCCCTCGCCCCTGGAGAACATGCCGTTGGGGGGCTACCTCTCCGTCTTCCTCGTGCTGATGGGGGCCACGCTGCTGGCCCCGCTGGTGCTGCGCCTGCTGTGGCGCGTCTACCAGCGCCCGGGCGAGGCGCTGCTGGGCGTGAGTGGCCGGCTGGCGGCGGACAATTTCGCGCGGGCGCCCGGGCGCACGGCGGTACCCGTGTCCGCGCTGGCCATCGGCGTGTCCATGTCGGTGTGCCTCTCCGGCTTCGTGGGCTCCTTCCAGACGGCCTCGCACCGGTGGTTGGATCAGTCGGTGCCGGCGGACCTCTTCATCACCTCGGCGGCGCGTATCGCCGGCAGCCGCAACCAGCCCATGGGGCCGGAGCTGGCCGAGGAGCTCGCGGCGCTGCCCGGGGTGGAGGAGGTGGACCGGGTCCGCGTGCTACCCCACGACGTGCTCGGCCTGCGCGCCTACGTCATCTCCCTCACCCCTGAAATCTACGAGCGTCACGGGCGGCCCGAGCTCCTCGAGGGCCGACTGCCCACGCGCGAGGAGCGGCTGGCCGGACGGGTCATCATCTCGGAGAACCTCTCGCGCCGCAGGGACCTCCACCTGGAGGACACCTTCGAGATGTCCACGCCCACGGGCTCGCGCACCTACACGGTGGCCGCCGTGGCGGTGGACTACACCTCGGACCAGGGCGTCGTCTTCCTGGCGCGCGAGGTCTACCAGGCGCACTTCCAGGACGACCAGGTGGACACCTTCGAGCTGTACCTGTCGGACCGCTCGCGGCTGGACGCGCTGCGCCGGACCATCACCGAGCGCTGGGGCGAGCGTCACCAGCTCTACGTCTTGAGCAACGCGGACCTGCGCCAGGAGGCCACGGAGCTGATCGACGATGCCTTCGCCGTCTCCTACGCCATGGAGGTGGTGGCGGTGCTGCTGGCGCTGCTGGGGGTGGTGAACACGCTGCTGGCGGCGGTGCTGGACCGGACGCGGGAGATCGGCCTGCTGCGAGCGGTGGGCGCGTCGCGCTCCCACATCGTCCGACTCTTCGTGGGAGAGGCGGCCTTCATCGGCCTGTCAGGAGGGCTCATCGGAGCACTGGCGGGCCTGTGGATGGGCCTGCTGGTGACCGACGTGGTAGGCGGTCAGGCCATGGGTTGGAGCTTCCCCTACATCTTCCCCACCCGGCTGGCCTTGACGATGGGGGGTGCTTCTACACTGTGCGCCATCCTGGCCGGGCTGTATCCTGCGAGCCGAGCGGCCACCCTGAACGTGGTGGAAGCGCTCGCCTACGAGTGAGTCCCATGGCTGCGAACCTCCAGAATCCCTTCCACATCCTCCTGGTCGAGGACGAGCCCGTCATCCGGGAGCTCGTGCGTTCCATGCTGAGCGACGGGGCCGTGGAGGTGGTGTGCGCGGCCAACGGCATCGAGGGCCTGAAGCTGGCCAAGAGCCGGCCCTTCCAGCTGGTGCTGATGGACGTGGTGCTGCCGCAGCTGGACGGCATCTCGGTGTGCCGGATGCTCAAGAGCGATCCGACGACGTCGAAGGTGCCCGTCTACATGCTCACCGCCAAGTCCAAGAAGGCGGACATGGAGAGCGCCACGATGGCGGGCGCGGACGGCTACATCCAGAAGCCCTTCAAGGGCGCGGAGCTGATGGCCCTGGTGGATCGGCTGCGCAAGACGGTCTGACCCGGTTCAGGGCAGGCGCGGGTGGAGGTAGCGCGCCAGCAGCAGGAAGTGATCCCAGTCCACGTCGGTGAACTCGACGGCCACGCCGTGCGCCTCGCGACGGACGATGGTGCACTGGGCGCGGATGTCCCCGAGCCCCGGCAGCGGCAGCGTGAGGGTGAGGTTCTGGATGGTGTCCGCGGGCTGGCCGATGAGGAACAGGCCCGCCATGGACAGGTCGCGCGCCTTGACGAGCACGGTGCGCTCGCCGAGGTGGACCTTGACCATCCAGTTGGCTTCCACACGCGGGTGGTAGCGCTCCGGAACGATGCGGCCAGTGATGTTCAGCGTCATGAGGGGCTCCTCGGGGTGCGACAGGTAGCTACGAGTGTGGGGCAGCTCCTACAGGTCGCAACTTTTCGTCCGAGCCCCGTCCACCGGACCGTCCATGTGCGCGGACGAGGCCTCCGCCGTGTGGAGGGTTTGCCGGGAGGGGGCTGACGCCAAGTACCCGAGATGACTCCGAGCGCGGGTTGGCACGCCGGCTGAAGAGGCCCTGGCGCATCACCAGACTCAGGAGGCATCTCGTGGAGAACGGCAATCGGATTGGCTCGCTGTCCATCACCCCCACCGTGGCGAGGCAGACGCCGCAGAACGACTTCGGCACGGTGTTCGCGCGCACGGCGCAGGAGGTGGTGCGCTCGGGAGCCGGGGTGGCGGCGGCGCTGTTGCCGGGGGGACCGGCGGTGAGCGCGGCGGTGTCGAGCATCAGCTCGGTGGTGTCGTCGGCGGCGTCGGGCGTCCGGAGCGCCTCGGCGGTGCCTCTGCCCGGGGGCGCGGGAGGCGCGGGCGGCCCGGTGGGAACCAGCGGGCAGGGGGGAGACCAGTGGGACCTGCTCGCGGCCCAGAAGGAGATGCAGGCCGACGGCATGAAGATGAACCTGGCCTACATGGAGCTCCAGAACGACATGCAGAAGGAGAGCCGTGCGCACAACGCCCTCTCCAACATCATGAAGGTCCG
>NZ_DASVWK010000449.1:0-2716 GCF_036389735.1 Archangium sp.
GCGCGAGCTCAAGGGGCTGGTGGCCTCCCTTCCGGGAGACCGGGTGCAGCTCGCCGTGGCGCCGCCGTTCCTCGCGCTGCAGGCGGTGGCGAAGGAGCTCGAGGGCTCTGCCGTGAAGCTGGCCGCCCAGAACTGCCACTGGGAGGCCAGCGGGGCGTATACCGGCGAGGTGTCCGCGGGGATGCTGAAGGACGTGGGGTGCGCCTACGTCATCCTGGGTCACTCCGAGCGTCGGCAGTACTTCGGCGAGACGGACGAGACGGTGAACAAGCGCGTCCGGGCGGTGCTGGGGGCGGGGATGACGCCCATCATCTGCGTGGGCGAGACGCTGGCCGAGCGCGAGGCCAACCGCACCCTGGAGGTGGTGGAGCGTCAGGTTGCCGGAGCGCTGAAGGGTTTCCAGGCGGCCGAGGTAGCGGGTTTCGTCCTGGCGTACGAGCCGGTGTGGGCGATTGGCACCGGTCGGACGGCCACCAGTGCGCAGGCGCAGGAGGTGCACCGGGCCATCCGCGAGCAGCTCTCCCGGCTGTACGAGCGGGGGACGTCGGAGCAGGTGCGCATCCAGTACGGTGGGAGCGTGAAGCCGGACAACGCGGCGGAACTCCTGGGGCAGCCGGACGTGGACGGGGCGCTGGTGGGCGGGGCGAGCCTGAAGGCGGCGGACTTCGCGGGAATCGTGAAGGGCGCGGTTTGAGCTTCAGGAAGATTGTCACCGCCCGTGCGGTTCGGTTAGGCTGCGCGGCCTTTCATCCAGGACCGGAAAGAAGAGCTTAAAGCATGTTGACCTTCGTGACGATCGTGCACGTCCTGCTGTGCGTGTTCATGATCTTCGTCATCCTGTTGCAGCCCGGGAAGGACGCCGGAATGGGTTCTGCCCTGGGTGGCGGAGCGGCGACGAGCGCCTTCGGTGGGCGCGGTGCGACGACCTTCCTGACCAAGGTGACGGGCATCTGCGCGGCGATGTTCTTCCTGACGTCGCTGGGCCTGTCCTTCGTGGGCATGCGCACCTCGGTGGCGGCGGGCGCGGTGGGCAAGCCGGCGGCGCAGCAGCAGGCCCCGGCGGTGCCGGGCGCCGCGGATCAGCAGGGCACGGGGGCTCCTCCGGCGGGCCAGATTCCCGCGGCGAACCCCCAGCAGGAGGCCGCGCCTGCCCCGGGTACGGGCACGGCTCCCGCGCAGCAGCAGCAGGCTCCGGGCGCTCCGGCGACCATCGAGCAGCCGCGGCCGACCGACACCCCGGCTCCGACCCCGGCGCCCGGCCAGTAGGCGGGCGGCCACCCGGCGGAAGAAAGCGGGTGGCGGGGGAGTTGAAAATTCGTTGTTGCAGACAGCGCGGTTCGTGGTACTAGAGGCCGCGTTGTTGGCCGGTGCGGAGCAGCGAAGCAGTCGAGGCCGCGTCGGAATCGCCCAGGTGGTGGAACTGGTAGACACACCATCTTGAGGGGGTGGCGCCGAAAGGTGTGCGGGTTCGAATCCCGCCCTGGGCACTCCGAAAGAGCCTCCAAGTCCTTGAGACTTGGGGGCTTTTTCATTTCTACGCGATGCCCTCCTGGTCATGTGCCCCCAATGTGCCCCTCGGGCGCACGACGTCCAGGGCCCGCACCGCGTCCTTCTTCACGTTCGGGCTGAGGTGGGCGTAGCGCATCGTCATGTCGATGGTGGCGTGCCCCATCAGCTCCTGCACGGCCTTGAGCGGCACCCCGCGCATGACGAGGTGGCTGGCGAAGGTGTGGCGCAGCGTGTGCCAGCCGATGGGCCTGATCCCCGCCCGCTCCGCGTTCCGGAGGATGGCCTCCGAGCAGGTGTGCTGGGGATTGCGGATGAAGCCGCCATCCCGCTGGGGGAAGACCCACGGCGAGTCGATCCGCCGGGGGTAGTCCCGTAGGGCCTTCAGCGCCCGCTCGTTGAGCGGCACCTCTCGCTCGCGTCCACCTTTTGGCGTGCCCAGGTGCCCGCGGAAGACGTTGCGCTTCACGATGAGGCGACCGGCCGTCATGTCCACGCAGTCCCAGGACAGGGCCGCCAGCTCCCCGATGCGCAGGCCCGTGTTGAGGGCCAGGGAGATCATCGCCTTCCACCGGCCGGGCTCCGCGAGCGACTCCAACTGCTCGGCCTCCTCGAAGGAGAGGAAGTCGATCTCGGGCTTGGGCGCCTTGAGCCACTCGACCTTGGGCACTACGTCGAGCTCGCCGAACTCCTGGGCGAGAGCCAGGAGCTTGCGCAGCACGGTCAACAGGTTGTTGACGCTCTTCTTGGAGAGCCCCTCCTTCACCTTCTGGGCCTTGAAGGTCTCGAGCTTGGCCGTGTCGATCTGGTCCAGCTTCAACCGGCCGAACGCGGGGACCAGGTGCTTGCGCAGGATGTCGGCCTTGGTCTTCGCGGTGGAGACCTTGTTGTTCGTCCGTGCGTGATCGAGGAACCGCTCCTGGAACTGCTCCAAGGTGGGGACCTCCTTCTTCTCCTTTCCGAAGGTGCCGTAGAGGAGGGCCTGACGCAGCTCCCGCTCGTACTGCTCGGCGCCCCGGCGGGTGTTCACCGGGGATGCCTTGCGGATGCGCTCGACACGCCCATCCGGATGCTGGAACTTCACGTCCACCGCCCATGCCTCCTGGACCTTCCCGTCCTTGTCCTTCCACTTCCGCAGCCTGACGCTCATCGCTTCTCTCCGAGCGCAGGACCGCCGTTACCCTGTACCCAACTTATCAGGGCAGATTTG
>NZ_DASVWK010000450.1:0-1668 GCF_036389735.1 Archangium sp.
GCGCTTGAGCCACACCAAGGTGCACGCCGAGGACTGCGCGCACTGCGAGACGAAGGTGGGCAAGGTGGACCGGATCGATCGGGAGGTGACGCTGGAGGGCCCGCTGAGCGCGCGGCAGCGGAGTCGACTGTTGGAGATGGCGGACCGGTGCCCGGTGCACCGCTCGCTGGAGTCGGAGATCGACGTGCACACCTTCCTGGAAGAGGACGAACCCACGCCCACCACGAACCCGGGGTAGACTGCATCCCATGCCGGCACCTACGCCCCCGTCCTGTTTCGTGTGGCTCGACCTGGAGATGACCGGGTTGGACCCGGACGAGTCCGCCATCATCGAGATTGGAGTCATCATCACGGGCCCGGACCTGGTGCCGAAGGCCGAGATGGAGCGGGTCATCTGGCAGCCGGAGGAGGTGCTGGCGCGGATGGAGCCGGTGGTGAAGGACATGCACACGCGCAACGGCCTCTTGAAGAAGGTGCGCGACTCGTCCATCTCCCTGCGCGTGGCCGAGCGGGACATCACCGCGCTGGTGGCGGCGCACTGCGGGATGGGGGAGGGAATCCTCTGCGGCAACTCCATCCACACGGACCGGCGCTTCCTGGTGAAGTACATGCCGATGCTCGACCGCTACCTGCATTACCGGCAGGTGGACGTGACGAGCCTCAAGGTGCTGGCGAGCGCCTGGTTCCCGGACATGACGCCGCAGAAGAAGACGACCTCGGGGCACACGGCGCTGGCGGATCTGCGCGCCAGCATCGCCGAGCTGACGCACTACCGCACGCACCTCTTCCGAGCGGCCTCGGGCGGCTCCTGAAGTGGGCACCCGGGCCTAGTGGACGCGGTTGAGCTCCGCGGTCACCGTGTTCAGCAGGTCATCCAGCTCGAAGGGCTTGGCCAGGAAGCGGCTGCCCTGGAGCTCGGACTTGGTGACCCGCCCGGCGCTCATCACCACCACGGGAATGGAGCGCAGGTCCGGGCTCTCCTTGAGCCGGCGCAACATCTCCTGCCCGTCCATCACCGGCATCATCAGGTCCAGGAGGATGAGGTCCGGGCGCGCCTCGCCCGCCCGCTTGAGGCCCTCGGCCCCATTGGCGGCCGTGGCCACCTCGTAGCCCTCCACCGAGAGGATATCGGTGAGGGCCTCCAGGATGGCCACCTCGTCGTCCACGATGAGGAGCTTGCTCATGCGCGGCTCCGGCGCTTCCCGGGCGAGCGCGACGCCGGCTTCTTGCGCCGGGCCGGCGCACGGCGGGACACCTGAGGCCGGGCTTGCCCGGAGAGGATGGCCTCGGCACTCTCGAAGGTCTCGGCCACGTCGATGCCCTGAGTCGAGATGGAGAATTCCCGTAGCGCGTGCACGTAGTCGCTCTCGCGCATCTTGAGGATGGACAGCATCCGGTACATTTGCGAGCGCAGCTCCACGTAGCGCAGGAGGATGATGTTGTCGACGATGGCCTCCATGCCCTCCGGCCGAGCTTCCTGCTGGGGGCCGAAGAGGACGTTGGTCCCGTGGGTCATCAGGGAGGTGACTCCCCGGGCGCGCAGCTCATTCAAGAGGGCGTTGAGGAAGCCGGGCATCCGTCCCAGGGAGACCGCCTGCCTGGTGAGCGACTCCAGCCCATCGAGGACGAGCCGCCGCACGCGGTGGCGCTCCACCAGGGCCAGCAGCT
>NZ_DASVWK010000451.1:0-4049 GCF_036389735.1 Archangium sp.
CCCGCGGCCCCGACGCCTTCCAGCTGAAGGCGAAGCCCCGCGAGACCTGGAGGATGGAGGTGCCGGCCGGCTGGAACTGCTGCTCCAGCAGCGTCTCGAGCTGCGCGCCGGTGAGCGTCAGCGTCACCAGGTTGTTGGCGAAGGGCTGGACCGCGAAGACCTCGCCGAAGGTGATGTCCCCGGCGTTGACGTCCGCGCGGACGCCGCCCGGGTTCTGGAAGGCGATGACGGCCCCTCCCAGCCTCGGCTCGCGCGTGGCCGCGAGCATCCCGTCCGCGACGACGTTGCCGAGCGTGGACTCACCCGAGGAGCCCGCCGGCAGCGGACGCACGGGGGCCTTCAGCTCGCTCGGGGTGTGGCCGATGATCCTGTCGCGCAGGGGCGCGGCCTTGGTGACGAGCCTCCGCACCAACGCCTCCACGGAGGTGTTCGCGGTGCCGCGCGTGACGATGACATTGCGCGCGGTCACCTCCACCACGTCGCGCGAGACGGAATCCAGCACCATGTCGATGTCCGTGACGAGGCGCCCGTTGCTGGCCGCGCTGGTGACGCGCTTGCCGTCGATGACGCAGTTGTACGCCTGGTGCGTGTGACCGGAGGCGACCACGTCCACCTCGTCATCGAACCGCTCGACCAGCTCCTTGATGGGGCCGGAGATGCCAGGGCACTCATCATGGAGCCCCGTCGGCAGGCCACCCTCGTGAATGACGACCACGATGGCCTCCACCCCCTGCTGCTTCAGCTCCGGGACCAGGGCATTGACCGTGTCCGCCTCGTCCTGGAAGGTGAGCCCCGCCACGCCGGTCGGGCTGACGATGAGCGGCGTTCCCTCCAGCGTCATGCCGATGAAGGCGACCTTCACGCCCTGGAACTCGCGGATGTCATAGGCCGGGAGCAGGGTCCGCCGGGTGGCCACGTCGGTGAACACGTTGGCCGAGAGGAACTTGAACTTCGCGCCGGGGAAGGACGAGCCCGACTGGCACCCGTCCACCGGGTGGCAGCCACCTGTCTGCATGCGCAGCAGCTCGGCGACGCCGTCGTCGAATTCGTGGTTGCCCACGGCGTTGATGTCCAGCCCCATCAGGTTCATCGCTTCGATGGTGGGCTCGTCGTGGAAGATGCCGGAGATCAGCGGCGAGGCGCCGATCAGATCACCGGCCGACACGACCACCGTGCGCTCGGGGTTCTCCTCCCGCAGCGTCTGGAGGTGGTGGGCCAGGAAGGCCGCGCCGCCGGCGTTCACTTCGACGATGCCCCCATCGCTGCCCCTCGTCCTGATGCGGCCGGTGCTGCCCGAGGGGGCCTCCAGGTTGCCGTGGAAGTCGTTGAAGGCCAGCACCTGCACGTGGATCGGCTGGGGCTTGGGCTGGGGCTTGAGAGCCTTGCCGCATCCCGGATGGAGGACGAGCAGGGCGCCGATGGCGAGCGCTCCAAGGAAGTTGAAAGCGGGAGGGTTCATGGGCGTGGAGCGAACTACTCGATAATCGAGGCGCGCGGAACGGCCTGGACCGCGGGGGCGGGACACGGCATTCGTGGAAGGTTCTGCCCACGCTGGAGCGACCCGACGGAACAGACTCCTCTGTGGAACTAGCGGACACATCGCGGGTGGACGACGTGGAATAGTCAATGCGGCATCTGGCCCGCGGGGAGGGTTTCTCCAGAGCCCGTGGGGATGAAGCTTCACCTCTCAACCCCAGGCGTCCCCCTCGCCGAGGCTTTCTTCAACCGCTGTATCATTACAACGGTTCTGGCTCGTTTCAGTGCGTTCCCGTCTGACATTCGGGGCGCACTGGAGTCGTGGGCGGGCGCTTTCCCCACCGGAGTGCTCCCATGCAACCCATCTCTCCCTGGCCCGTTCTCGCACTGTTGGGATTGCTGACACTTCCAGCCTGCATCGAAATCGCCCCGGAGGGGGCGGAGGACTTCGAGCCAGGCACCGCCGAGGCTTCGCTCATCGACGAACGTCTGGCTTTGGCCGGGTGCAAGCACTGCGCTCCTCCCGACGCGGGCACCGGCACGGATGCGGGGAGCGGGAGCACCGATGCGGGCACGGTCGCCGATGGAGGCGTCTCCTCGGGTTGCCTCGCCGGACCGCTGCTGACGTCCCTGGGCAAGAGCGATGTGCTCGTCGGGGGAAAGATGACCGATGCCGTGGCCGCGCAGGCGCCGTTCGACATCCGCTACATGTACCTCGCGGGTGGGCTGTTCGACACGGTGGAGCCATGCACCTCGTGTTTGAACTGCCGCGCTGGGGCGCTCTCCTGCTCCAACGCGAGCGGCGGGTGTCGCTGGTGGGGTTGCTGGCAGTGGGACCAGCAGGCCCCGGGACAGTACCTGCGCGACTTCCTCCAGACGACGGCCTCCCGGGGACAGCTTCCGATGATCACCTACTACCAACTCCTCCATACCAGCGGCGTGGCGGATGGCACGGCGGTGGTGCTCGCGGCGCAAAACCTCGGTCTCATGCAGCGCTACTTCAATGACTGGCGTTTCGTGCTGAAGCAGATTGGAAGCCGTCCCGCCCTCCTCCACATCGAGCCGGACTTCTGGGCCTACGCGCAATTCCTCACACTGGATCCCCGGCTGCAGCCCGCCGCGGTGGCGTCGGCCAACCCCACCGACTGCGCCACCCAGCCCAACTCGGTGGCCGGCATGGGGCACTGCATGATCGCCATGGCGCGCAAGTACGCCCCCAATGCGAAGGTGGGCCTGCACGCCTCGGCATGGGCCACGAAGCTCGACGTACACCTCAACATCAACCCGCTCCTCAACGTGTCGGTGGAGGCGGGCAAGGTGGCCGACTTCCTGCGCCTGTGCGGCGCCGCCAATGCGGACTTCGTCGTCGTGGAAGCGAGTGACCGTGATGCCCAGTGGTACCAGTTGAAGACGGGGACGAACCACTGGTGGGATACGACCAACACCACGCTGCCCCACTTCCGCCAGGCCTTCACGTGGTCGAAGGCCCTCTCGGAGCGGCTCGGGAAGCCCAACCTGTGGTGGCAGCTCCCGGTAGGCAACATGGCGCTGCCCGGTACCAATGAGAAGTGGCGCGACAATCGCCTCGACTACTTCTTCGACCGCCCGGGGGAGGTCGCCGCCTCGCATGGATTCGGCATGGTCTTTGGCTCGGGCGCCGATGGGCAGACCACTCCCTCCACGGACAACGGTCGCTTCCTCCAGCGGGCGCAGGGGTATTTCGCCAGCGGCGGGCAGACGGCCTGCCGCTAGTGACGGAGCGTTGAGGCCTCAGGCTGGGGCCTTCATCAGCCCCAGCACGTAGGCGTCGTACTCCTCCTTCATCGGGAGGGACTCGTTCACGCGCAGCCGTCGGCGGACGGTGCTCACCTTCTGGCCGCTGCGCGGGTCCACTCCCTCCTTCTCGTACTCCTCCCAGGAGATGCCCGTGCCGCGCCGCTGCCAGAGCGGCAGCTCGTTGAAGTTGATGCCCCGCTGGAAGAGGAGCTCGTTCTTGAAGCCCACCGACTGGCCGTGCAGCGCGCGGGTGGCCTGGGACACACTCTGGCCCTCCTTGCGCAGCGTCCAGTAGCACCAGCCATTCAACGCGCAGCGGGTCGCGTCCGACTGTCTCCAGCGGAAGTAGTCCACCACCGCCTTCTCGTTCACGCCCAGCCACACCCGGCTGTCGAACACCGCCGGCACTCCCGCCACGTGCGTGAAGGTCGCGCTCGCCACGCCCGCCGAGATGGACACCAGCTTCTCCACCTCCCGGTCGTAGAGCGACCACTCCGGCGGAAAGAGCACGGAGATCTCATCGCTCTCCGTGTACGCGTAGAGGCCCTGGAACTCCTCCATCAGCGCCGAGGCGGTGCGCACCATCTGCTCGCGCAGCCTGGGATCGAAGGGCTTCTCATAACGCTCCTCCGTGAGGCGCGAGAAGCCCTTGCCGTCCACCCGCAGCACGCACCACGCCCCGCTCAGCAGCCGCAGCGAGTGGAAGAACTCGCCCTCCCGCATGCGGGCCTCGAAATCATCCGGCTTCATGTCCCTCCCTCCATTCCCTCACGTCGAAGCCGCCCTCCGGGCGGACC
>NZ_DASVWK010000452.1:0-1955 GCF_036389735.1 Archangium sp.
AGTACAAGGTCCCCCGCATCTGCTTCATCAACAAGATGGACCGGGTGGGCGCGGACTACGCCATGTCGGTGGGCACCATCCGCGACAAGCTGGGTGCGCGTCCGGTGCGCCTGCAACTCCCGCTGGGCAGCGAGGACAAGCACCGCGGCGTCATCGACTTGGTTCGGATGAAGGCGCTGGTCTTCCACGACTCGGAGCAGGGGAGCCGCTACGACGTGGTGGACATCCCCGAGGAGTTCCGCGAGGAGGCCGACGCGGCCCGGAGCGAGCTCGTCGAGACGGCCGCCGAGCAGGACGACGCGCTCACCGAGAAGTTCCTCGAGGGCAAGGAGCTCACCGAGGAGGAGATCCGCGGCGCCATCCGCAAGGGGTGCCTGGGGCTGAAGATCTTCCCCGTGTTCTGTGGCTCGGCCTTCAAGCACAAGGGAGTGCAGCCGCTGCTGGACGCGGTGGTGGACTACCTGCCCAACCCGCTGGAAGTGCCGCCGGTGCACGGCAAGACCCCCAAGGGGGAGGACGAGGCGCGCGAGACGAGCGACAAGGCGCCCTTCAGCGCGCTGGTCTTCAAGATCATGAACGACCCGTCGTTCCAGTCCCAGACGCTGACGTTCCTCCGGATCTACTCGGGGAAGCTGGAGGCGGGCACGGCGGCGTGGAACTCGGTGAAGGGCAAGCGCGAGCGCATCAGCCGGCTGGTGCAGATGCGCGCGGACAAGAAGGACGAGGTCCAGGAGTGCTACGCCGGTGATATCTGCGCGGTGGTGGGCCTGAAGCTGGCGACCACGGGCGACACGCTCTGCGACGACAAGCACCCCATCATCCTGGAGCGGATGGAATTCCCCGAGCCCGTCATCGACGTGGCCATCGAGCCGAAGTCCACGGCGGACCAGGACAAGATCATCACGAGCCTGGCGCGCCTGGCGATGGAGGACCCGTCGTTCCGCGTGAGGACGAACGAGGAGACGGGGCAGACACTCATCGCCGGCATGGGCGAGTTGCACCTGGAGATCATCGTCGACCGGCTCCTGCGCGAGTTCAAGGTCGACGCCAACGTGGGCAAGCCCCAGGTGGCCTACCGCGAGACGATCACCGCGCCCGTGCAGACCGAGGGCAAGTACATCCGTCAGACGGGCGGCAAGGGCATGTACGGCCACATCTGGCTGCGGGTGATGCCCAATGAGCCAGGGGCGGGCTTCTCCTTCGAGAACAAGGTCGAGGGTGGGGTGGTGACGAAGGAGTTCGTGGACGCGGTGAAGCAGGGCGTCTCCGAGTCCATGCAGAGCGGGCCCATCGCGGGCTACCCCATGCTGGACGTGAAGGTGGAGGCCTACGACGGCTCCATGCACGACGTGGATTCGAACGAGATGGCGTTCAAGATCGCCGGCTCGATGGCCTTCCGAGACGCCGTGCGTACGGCGAACCCCACGCTCCTTGAGCCCATCATGGACTGTGAGATCGTCACCCCCGACGACTTCATGGGTGACGTCATCGGCGACCTGAACGGTCGCCGAGGGAAGATCCTGGGGATGGATCCCCGGCCGGGCGGCGTGCAGGCCATTCACGCCCAGGTGCCGCTCGCCAAGATGTTCGGCTACTCGACCGACCTGCGCAGCCGCAGCCAGGGAAGAGCCACCTACACCATGCGGTTCAGCCACTACGCGCCCGCACCAAAGGACGTACTGAACCGCTGATCGCGCCGACCCCTCGGAGAGGGAGCGAGCGATTTAGGTTGACGTTTGTGCAGGACTGGAGCAGGACGCAGCACCTTTCCCCGACCCGCCGGCAAGCCGGCCTCGTGAGGAGCAGCGATGAGTAAGGAAAAGTTCGACAGAAGTTTGCCCCACGTCAACATCGGCACGATCGGCCACGTGGACCATGGCAAGACGTCCCTCACGGCGGCCATCACCAAGGTGCTGGCGAAGTCGGGCGGCGCGACCTTCCTCGCGTACGACCAG
>NZ_DASVWK010000453.1:0-8919 GCF_036389735.1 Archangium sp.
ACGGGCCTCGGCCGCCACGCGGGCCAGTGCGAGCGAGCCGAGGATGGTGCCCAGCCCCGCGCCGAACATGACGCGGCCCAGCTCCTGCGCGGAGCCCCCGAGCACCGTCTTCACGAAGAGGGGGAGGAACACCTTGTAGAAGGGGTGGATGAGCAGGGCGATCAGCGCGTTGGCGATGAGCAGGGCCCGCAGCGGACGGTGCCCCCACGCATAGCGCAGGCCCTCGCGGAAGGTGCCGTCCCCGGCGGCTTCTGGAGCGGGGACCGGGGCGGGGAGGGGACGGATCACCCACAGGGCCACGAGCAGCGGCAGGAAGCTCAGCGCGTTGATGAAGAAGAGCCAGGGCAGCGAGCCCAGGCCGAGCAGGGCCACGGCGAGCCCCGCGCCCACCATCTGCGCGGTGGAGAAGCTGGTTTCGCGCAGCACCAGGGCGGACGGCAGGTGGCTCGGCGGCACCAGCTGGCCGACCAGGGCATGCTCCGGGGGGGCGTTGAACGCCAGGAGCGCGCCGAGCACGAGGAACCAGACGACCACGAGGGGCAGGGACACGTGTCCGAGCGCCACCACCACCGAGCCGGCCAGCGCCAGCATGGCCAGCAGGGACTGGGTGACGAGGAGGATCTTCCGGCGCTCGAAGCGGTCCGCCAGCACGCCCCCGAGCAGGATCAGCCCCAGCAGGGGGAGCATCACCGAGCCGGTCACCCCGCCGACGACGGCGGCCGAGTCGGTGAGCCGGGCGATGAGCCAGCCTCCAGCGACGCTCTGGAGGCCATCGCCCACGGTGGAGATGCCGAGGCCCGCCCAGTACAGACGGAAGTCGCGGAACGCGAGCGCCGAGAGCATACCGGAGCCAGGGGCTCGTTCTTTCTCATTCAACGGGCGATCCCCTTGGGCGGATGCGGTCCAGGGGCATTGCTATGGTGCGCCCCATGAACACTGTACCCGAGATCCCTGGCGCCCGGCGCGCCCTGCCAGCCGCCGGGGTGTGGCTCGCCGCCGGACTCGTGCTGTTGCTCCTCCTGTGGAGGGATCGTCCCCCCGCGCCTCGGCCGGCCGACGCCCCACCGAGCGAGTTCTCCGAGGCGCGCGCCATGGCGGTGGTGACGCACCTCACCGAGGGCATTGGCCTGCGCGTGGGAGGCACCGAGGGACAGCGGCGGGCGGCCGAGTACCTCGCCGGGACGTTGAGGGCCCTGCCCGGTGTGGAGGTGGAGGTTCAGACGGCGTCGGCGCGCATGACGGGCAGTCCCCGGGGGACGCTGGTGCTCGCCACGCACGTCACCAACGTGCTGGCCCGCATCCCGGGTGAGTCGGAGTCCGCCGTGTTGCTCTCGGCGCATTACGACTCTCCGCCGGAGAGCGTGGGGGCCGCGGACGACGCCGCCGCGGTGGGGGCCCTGGTGGAGGTGGCGCGCGTGCTCTCCGCCGGGCCGAAGCTGCGGCACACCCTCATCATTGGCCTCAACGGGGCCGAGGAGGGGTGGCTGCTCGGCTCCACCGCCTTCGTCGAGCACCCCTGGGCCCGGGACGTGCGCGCCTTCATCAACCTCGAGGCCGCCGGGGCCCGGGGCAAGGCCACGCTGTTTCAAGGAGGGCCGGGCAACAAGTGGCTGACGGAGGCGTATGCCCGCGCCGCGCCGCACCCCTACGGCACCGTGGTGGGGCAGGATCTCTTCCAGAGCGGCGCCATCCACTCCGAGACGGACTTCCGCGTGTACCGCGACCGGGGCGGGCTGACGGGCCTGGACATGGCCCTCTTCCAGGACGGCTACGCGTACCATACCGCGCTGGATCGGGTGTCTCGGCTGGAGCCCGGCAGCCTCCAGCACATGGGGGACAACACCCTCGCCGTGGCGCGGGAACTGGCGAGCCTCGAGCTGCCCACCACCTCGGATCCGGAGCCGGGCGTCTATTACGACCTGGCGGGCCTGGTGATGGTGGCCTATGGCCGGAGCACCGCCGGGTGGCTCTCGGTGCTGGCGGTGCTGCTCGCGGTGGCGGCGCTCGCGGTGGCGATGCGCCACGGGGGCCTCTCCGCGCGGGGGCTGGCCACGGGGGTGGCCGTGTCGGTGCTGGGTCTGGTGGCCGGGCTGCTGCTGGCCTGTGTTCTCTCGCTGGTGCCGGGCCTCGTGTTCCATCGCCCCCATGGCTGGTTCGCCACGCCGTGGCTGGGAGTGCTCTGTTATGGCGCCGCCGCCCTCGCGGGCTCGCTCGGCGTCCATGCCCTGTGGGCCCGGAGTAGCGGAGAGCCGGAGACGCGGGCCCTGCGGGCCTGGGCGGGTGCGCTGGTGCTCTGGGTGGGCCTGTTGGGATTGATGACGTGGGCCGGGATGGGCTCGGGCTACGTCGCGCTCTGGTGGAGCCTGGCCACGGCGGCCGGGCTGCTCGTGGCGGTGCTGCGGCCCGCGTGGCGGGGGGCGGCCCTCCTCCTCTCCTTCCTTCCCGGCACGCTGGTGCTCTTCCAGGCGTCGCTGATGCTGACGGTGCTGGCGGTGCCGCTCTCGGGGCGCTTGCTGTTGCCCATCCCCTTCGATCCGGTGATCGCCTTGCTGGTGGCCCTGCCGGCGGCGGGCTGCGCCACGCTCGGGGTGGTGGCGCTCCACCGCGCCCGGGGGCTGGGCGGGATGGCGGCTGCCATGGCGGTGCTCGCGGTGCTCGTGCTGGGGGCCCTCGTGCTGCGCTTTCCCTACTCCCCCGAGCGGCCCAAGCGGCTGGAGGTGGTGCACGAGCAGCGCGAGGGTCAGCCGGCGCGGGTGCGGCTGCTGGGCTTCGACTCCCCGGACCTGGGCCATGTGGTGGCGGCGCTGCCCGCCGAGGGGTGGACGCCGAGCCCGGGAGAGGCGTGGTATCAGGCCTTCGAGCGCCCCGCGCCGCCGGCCGAGGTGCCCGCCCCGGTGCTCCGGGTCCTGTCCTCCAGGGAAGCGGAAGGGGGCCGCGAGGTGAGGCTGCGCGTGGAGGCCCCGGGCGCGTGGGAGTTCAACCTGAAGCTCCCCCAGAGCCGCCTGGCGGGGTGGGAGTACGCCGAGCCGGTTCCGCCCTCGCCCGACGGAGAGGAGGCGATCTTCAACGTGCACGCGTCCGGCGACGCGGGCTGGGAGATCGTCCTGCGGCTGAGCGGAGCGGCCCCGGTGGAGGTGGAGTGCGAGGCGCTCATGTCCGCCTCCACGCCCGCCCTGGAGGAGCTGCGCGGCCGGCTCCCCCAGTGGACAACGGCTTTCTTCCTCGTCACCATGAGCAGCCGTGCGCGGCTCTGACGCGGCGCACCCGCCCCCATGAACGCGAAGCGTCCTCTGCCCATCGAGCGGATCGACAACCCCTCTCCCGGGTTCTTCCGCGAGCACTACCTGGATCGGCAGCGGCCCGTGGTCATCACCGGGGTGGCCAGCCGCTGGCCCGCCGTGGCGCGCTGGAGCCCGGAGTGGTTCCGCGAGCAGATGGGCGAGCACCGCATCACCGTCGAGCGCAGCAGGTCCGAGCGGCCCTCGAACGACCCGTTGGAGTTCCTGCGCAACCGCTACTACGAGGAAGCGCGGCTGGGGGGGATCATCGACGTGATGCTCTCGGGGGAGCACCCGCCGGGCGCTTTCTACGTGACGTACTCGAACATCTTCCAGAAGGCTCCCGCGCTCCTGAAGGACTTCGAGTCGCTGCCGCGCACGCTCGGCATTCCGGAGTCCTGGCCCGAGGCGGTGAAGGAGCGGCTGACGCTGCGCCCGGGTTTCTGGCTCGGACCCGCGGGGACGGTGTCCGCGGTGCACTTCGACCGGCAGGAGAACTTCAACGCCCAGGTGACGGGCCGCAAGAAGTGGACGCTGTTCTCTCCCGAGGACTCGCACCACCTGTACTACCCGGCGTTGGAGCTGCCGACGGTCATCTTCAGCCCGGTGGATGTCGAGGCGCCGGACGCCCAGCGCTTCCCGCGCTTCGCTGGAGCGCAGCCCCACGAGACCGTGCTCGATGCGGGGGAGATCCTCTTCATCCCCTCGGGCTGGTGGCACCACGTGCGGACGCTGGAGCTGTCCATCTCGTTGAACTTCTGGTGGTGGACCCTCGCCTCCGTCGCGACCACGGCGCGGGTGAACTACCACTTCGTGCGCAAACAGGCCCTGGGGCTGCTCGGGAAGAAGGGTACTTCCGGGGCCTCCATGCCGGTGGAGTGAGCGGTGATCTGTTCCCGGAGTACCTACGTCGAGCTGCTTCCGTCCGGTGCCACCGATGGCATCCCCATCGAGCTGTTGCTGGGAGGCATCCTGCGCGAGTGGGTGTCCCTGCGGTTGGATCCGGACAAGTGCCGCACCTCGCTGGAGGGCATGCTCGAGGGCTTCGGCCTGGAGCCGGGCCTCTTCCGGCTCGAGGGCTTCAAGGATGGGGGCCTGGTGGCCTCGGAGCGGCTGCTGCACCCCACGGGGCGGGGCTGGCGCCTCATCTACTCGAACCTCCCGGACGAGAGCTTCCGCGTACTGCCCATCGACGACGCGCAGGTGAGGACCTTCGCGGACTCGGTGCGGGCGGCGAGCCAGTCGGGGAGCTTCGCCACGTTCCGCGACTCGTGCACCTTCCTCCAGGAGCCGGAGCTGCTGCGGATGCTGGAGCCCGGCGAGACCCCGCCACTCCGGTGGGCCGAGCCGCGCGAGCCGGGCATCTACCGCCGCGAGCACGCCAGCCTGGTGATCCAGTCGCGCACGACGCGGCTGCTGTTGGATCCCATCTACATGAACGCCTCGCTGCCGCGCCTCCCCGAGGCGCCCATGGATGGGGAGCGGCGGTGGGATGCCATCCTGGTGTCGCACGGGCACCTGGATCACTGGCACGTGCCGTCGTTGCTCTACAGCGCGCGCACCCCGAGCACGCCCATCATCGTGCCCCAGGTCCCGCGCACCAGCCTGCTCACGTCCACCGATTTCACGCGGATGCTCCAGCTCATGGGCCAGACCGTGCTCGCTCCCGCGTGGGGCGAGAGCGTCACCGTGGGCGACATCGAGATCGACATCCTGCCCTTCTATGGAGAGCAGCCGTCACCCACGGCGCCGGGGAGCGACGCGGTGGTGCGCAACTGGGGCAACTGCTACCGGTTCACCACGCCCGAGTTCTCGGTGATGGTGCTGGTGGACAGCGGCGAGGATCCGGCGGGGCGGATGATCGAGGTCGCCGAGCAGTCGATGCGCAAGCGGGGCCCGGTGGACGTGGTGCTGAGCTGCCTGCGCCAGGTGCACTGCCCCTTCATGGAGGGGCTGCCGCACTACTGGGCGACGCTGCCGTTTGGCCGGCTGCGCGAGCTGTTCGGGCAGTACGAGGCGGGCGCGCTGCCCAGCTCCACCGCGGGCACGCGGGGCGCCGTCGAGGTCTGTGCCGCGGCCCGGGCGCGCTACTTCCTCCCCTACGCCAACGGCTTCGCGGGCGTGGGCGAGACCATTCCGGACATCGGCTGGGGTTACGGGGAGCCGCGGGAGGCGGGCGAGGTGGAGGCCATGGCCGCCGAGTTCGCCCGGCGTGGCCTCCCGATCTCCGTGCGGCAGTGGAACGTGGGAGACCGGGCCTCGTTCCAGGATGGAGAGCTGCGCATCCTGCGCTGAGGCCACGGGCCTCACATCCGCCGGAAGATGGCGTCCATGGCGCAGCTGGCGTTGTAGCCGAAGAAGTCCGTGTAGAAGGTGTCCACGCGGTACGCCTCCCGGTGGCGCCAGAGGAACCCGCCGAGCTGGTCCTCGACGCGGGCGCCTTCGCCTCCGACCGGGCCGCTCTCGGGGTCCTCCACGACGAGGTAGTCGCCCGGGTCGAGGAACGGGTGCACGTAGGAGAGCAGCCCGTCGAGGTTGACGTGCGCATCCTCCAGGAACAGCCACGGGTGGGGCGCGCGGCTCAGCAGCTCGGGAGGGAAGACCTCCTGGACGCGGTGGCTGTCACCCTGCAGGAACGTCACCCCGGGGTGGGACAGGTCGGGCTTCACCAGGTCGTAGGTATAGATGTGGCAGTCGATGCCGAGGGCGGCGAGCTGATCGGCGAGCCACAGGGCGCCACCGCCGCTCGCGGTGCCACACTCGAAGAGGGTGCGCGGCCGGAGATCCGCTAGCAGGCGCGGGTAGAGGCCCAGGTCGAACACCGTCTTGAACAGGGGCACGCCCCGCCAGCGCAGACAGTCGGAGACGCCCTGGCTCAGCGCGAAGACCGTCTCGGGCACCCCGCGGCCCTGGATGGGCGGACGCTCGAAATAGTCGACGAGGCGCCCCTGGGCCCGGCGGCGGATGTGCGCCTGGAACATCTCCATCATCTGGACTCTCTGCTCGTCCGGCGGCGGCCCCCCCGGACCCGCCGCGGCGCCCTGGAGCAGGGGCAGCAGCGTGTGGAGGACCGTATTGCCCAGGTACGTGTTCACGCCCGGGTAGACGTGGTCCCGTTGCACCTCGGCGAGGAAGCGCTGCACCTCCTCCTGGAAGCGCGTGCCCTCGGGCAGGGGCGGGTGCTGGAAGAGGCCCAGGGTGTGCCCGGGCGGGTGGCTCCCCGTGCGCATGCACGCCTCACACAGATCGGCGGCGCAGTCGAAGCAGTGGTGACGGGCCCTCGTTCCGAGCGCTGTTCCACAGCCATCACAGAGGAAATCGACCAGCTCGGCGAAACCCTCTCGTCTGGGGCGGGAGGCCCTCATGGTGCTTCCTTTTCGTGGTAGTTTCGACCCACCATGGACAACCCACTGGCGCAAATCGAGCGAGTCGACAAGCCGAGTCCCGAGCGATTCCAGGAGGAGTTCGTTCGCCGGGGTCGTCCGGTCATCATCACGGGGATCGCTTCCGGGTGGCAAGCCTGCGCGCGGTGGAGCCCCGAGTACTTCGCGAGCCACTTCGGCTCCACGCCCGTCGAGGTCGAGGTCCAGCGCGACCGGGACCCCACGAAGCACTTCAACGAGAAGGAGCTGCTCCAGACCACCCTGGCGCGGTACGTGGAACTGCTCCCGTCCGAGAGTCCCAGGTACTACCTGAACTTCGCCTCGGTGATGAAGCGGCTTCCGCGGCTGCACCAGGACGTGGGCTCACTGGAGGCCTACCAGCCGTACCATCGCGACTACCCCGAGCTGGTGCGCCGGAAGATGAAGCTCGAGCCCATCTTCTGGTTCGGCCCGGCGGGCGCCTTCACCCCGCTGCACCGGGATCCCAACGACAACCTGCTGGTGCAGATCGTCGGGCGCAAGCGGCTCGTTCTCTTCCCACCCGAGGACACGGCGAACCTCTATTCGCCCTGGCACGAGAACTGTACCGCCCAGCGCTGCCTCGGGGGCTACAGCCCGGTGGACGTCGATCGTCCGGATCTGGCGCGCTTCCCCCGCTACCGCCAGACCCGGGGCATGGAAGTGATCCTCCACCCGGGGGAGATCCTCTTCATCCCCATCTACTGGTGGCACCACGTCACGTCGTTGGACGTGTCGATCGCGGTGTCCTACTGGTGGTTCCACCGGCTGTCGAACTGGCACTGGTCCACCGCCGCGTGGGCCTCCCTGCCGTCCGCCCTGCGCTGCCGGGTGCGGCAGATGGCTCAGCGGTCGAACCGGTAGCCGAGCCCGCGTACGGTGAGGAAGTGCCGGGGGTCCTCGGGATCCGGCTCCAGCTTGAGACGCAGCTGGCGCATGAAGTTGTCCACGGTGCGCGCGCTGCCCACGTAGTCATAGCCCCAGGCGGCGCTCAGCAGCTCCTCGCGGCTGAAGGTGCGCCCCGGGTGGGCGAGGAAGTGGGCGAGCAGCTTGAACTCCTGGGCCGTGAACTCCACGGGCTGTCCGGCGCGCGTCACCGTCTTGGCGGCCGGGTCCACCAGCACGTCCCCGAAGGTGAGGGGTGGGGGAGCGCCCGCGGTGGGGTAGCGGCGGCGGAGCACGGCGTTGATGCGGGCCAGCAGCTCCTGGAGGCCGAAGGGCTTCACCACGTAGTCGTCCGCGCCCAGGTTGAGGCCGAGAATCTTGTCCATCTCCGCCCCCTTGGCGCTGAGCACCACCACGGGGGTGTCGCGGCCTCGCTGGCGCAGCTCCTTGAGCACCTCGAAGCCGTTGAGCTCGGGCAGCATCACATCCAACACCATCAGGTCCGGCGCCTCGTCGAGCGCGCGCGCCAGACCCTGGCGGCCGTCCTGGGCCTGGAGGACCTCGTAGCCCTCGAAGCGCAGGTTCATGGACAGTCCGGTGAGGATGGCCAGGTCATCCTCCACCACCAGGATGCGCAGGGGCTTGTCGTCGCTCATGCCTTGGCCACCGGAATCTGGAGGGTGAAGCGGCTGCCCTTGCCCAGCTCGCTCTTGAGGAGGATGCGTCCGCCATGAGCCTCCACCAGGCGCTTGGTGATGGCCAGTCCCAACCCGCTGCCCTCCGTCTTGCGGGTGAGCAGATTGTCCACCCGGTAGAAGCGCTCGAAGATGCGTGCGCGGTCGCGCGGCGCGATGCCCATCCCGTGGTCCTCCACCGAGAAGTTGACCCATTTGCCCTCGGCCTGGACGCTCAGGGCGATGCGCTTGTCCTCGCCGCTGTACTTGTAGGCGTTCTGCAGCAGGTTGAGCAGGGCCCCGGCGATGGCGTCCCGGTCCACCTGGACGGGGGGCAGGTGCTCGGGGACGTCCACGGTGAGCTGCATGTCCCCCTCCAGCCGCTGGGCCCGGAAGGCGCTGACGGCGGACTCCACCAGCACCGACACCGGCTGGAGCTCCCGGTGGTACTCCTTGCGCCCGCTCTCGATGCGCGACCAGTCCAGCACCCGCTCGATGAGGGTGCTCAGCCGCTCCGTCTCCTGGGTGAGCATCTGCAGCACCTGTTGCGTCTGGGCGGGGTCCTTCACCCGGCCCAGGGCGAGCGTCTCGATGAACATGCGGATGGAGGTGACGGGGGTGCGCAGCTCATGGCTCACCAGCGAGACGAAGTCCGTCTTCATGCGCGACAGCTTGGCCTCG